>CAZNQW010000198.1:0-7233 GCA_964575225.1 uncultured Anaerolineaceae bacterium
ACGCTCTTCCGATCTCGCCCGTACAGATTCCGGCATGGGCTCCCGCTACTCCGGGAATGAACCCTCCGCATTGCTCGCCGCCCCGGGGACGGGGCGCGGAGCAGAGTCGCATCGTCTCGTACGCAGCCGGAATTCGACCGGGCAACGCATACAACGCGTGGGGTTGTCAATACCTACCCATGGTGGAATTTGTACGGGCGACGCATGCGTCGCCCGTACCGCCTGGTGAATATCTCCGCTAGCAAAGGCGAGGCAGAGCCACTACCGGGAGAAAAAATCGACCACCGCTTCGACGATCTGGCGAAAGAACTCGAGCACAGCCTGCACCGGTCCCTCGATCTTGTCGTCGCCCGGATCCCCCGGATCTAGCGGCTGCGGCGTGACCGGCGTATCCACCCCCGGAGTGGTTGGCGGGATGTCGACCGCCGGCGCCTCGCCATCGCGGATCTCGTAGGCCGTTTTTTCCAGCACGACGATGACATGAGCGCCCACCGCCAGGTAGCGGCCCCATTCGGGCCGAGCCGCCACCAGGGCGAAATAGTCCGCAGAGCCAAACCCCACCGGTGTCAGCTTCATTCGCGCCGGGTCAAAGAGGGTGTCGGTCCAGACCCCATCGTTCAGGACAAAGGTCTTGTCACCCACATACTTGACAGGGCTGACTTCATAGCCGTACGCATCGGTAACCGCATTCGAGCCCAACCCGGGCGCCAAGGCGGCGGGCGCCTCGGCCTCGGATAGCGTTTTTTCGCCGGCGCTCCGTTCCACGCTTTGTTGGCCAAAGGCCGGCAAGGCGGTCGCCTGGGCCTGCATCTCGTCGGCAAGGGCCTCCCTTCCTTCCTGGGTGAGGGCCCGGTCGGTCTCTTCGACCAGGAAGGAGGTGTAGGGGGTGACGATGCCATAGCGGATCGACAGTTCGACCACCTCGTCCACCAACTCCCGGTCCTCGCCGTGCAGGCGGATCTGCTGCAACAGGTAGCCGATCTTGCGCGTGGCCCACAGGCGGGCGATAAACTCCTCGCCCCCCTCTTGCTCGAAACGCACGTCCTCAAAGGCATACTCCATGCGGAGATTGCTGGCCTTCCCCGTCAGCGAGATGTCGGTTTGGCCTCCCTGGCGATAGCGACCCACCACCATCAATTGGGTGCCCGCAAAGAGATCGGGCAAGGGGTAGGGATAGACGTCCTCCACCTCGATATCGCCAAAGTCGATGGTGAGGTCGGCCAGCAACGGGCTGCTGACTTTGGCATAGAAGGCCGACACCTTTTCACCGATGGATTCCTCAGGACGGACATAGCCCGTGGCGCCGCGGTGATTCTGGGCGATGGTATCCAGCAGGACGGTGTTCACGTCATAGCCCACGCCAAAGGGAAAGATGCGGGCATTGGATGGCGCCACGCCGCCGACGTTCTGGATGATGCGATCGATGTCGGTCTCTCCCACAGTGGGCAGCCCATCGGTCAGAAACACCAGGATGGTTGGCCGCTCGGCATCGACCATCGACAGCGCTTCCAGCAAGGCCCGGTTGATGTCGGTCGAGCCGTTGGCATCCAGGCGCGACACAAAGCGGCGGGCATCGCCCCGTTCCTCGGCGCCGACCAGGGTCCGGGCGTAGGTCTGGGTGGAGGTGCTAAAGGCGATGATGTTAAAACGGTCCTCGTCGTGCAGGTTGTCCAACACAAAGTTCAGGGCCTCTTTGGCCTGCTCGATCTTTTCGCCCTGCATCGAGCCCGACACGTCCAGAATCAGCAGTACATCCTTGGCGATGACCTGGGTGGTGTCGATTTCGACCTTGGGCGCAGCCAGGAGCAGAAAAAAGCCATCGCTTCTTTCCGGCTTGTAGCTCAGCAGGTTTAGGCCCACATCGTCGGGCGAGACGGCATAATACAGCGCGTAATCGCGGTCGGGCTTGACATCGTATTCTTCATAGCCCACCGTTGCATTGAGGTCCCCGCGGCGCACCACGTCGACGTTGTGACTGGGACTATAGATGGCCTTCAGGGGCTCGTTGCTGCGGATGGTCACCTGGACGGTGACCTCTTCCAGGGGCCGGGGTGAGAATTTTTCGGTGTTGAGGGGATAGACATATTCGACCAAGCCGTTATCCACCGTCAGCACCTGGCTGTATTCCAGCTCGACACGCCGCTGACCGCCCGGCGGGATGGGATAGATGCGGGCCTGGAAGGCATTGTGGCCCACATACTCGAGGAGGGCCGGGTCGCGGCGCTGCCGCACAATGTCCTCGTAGATGCGGTGGGCCTCGTCCCGCTCCAAGATCTGCCCCTCGAGCTTTTCGCCATCCACCCACATGGCAAACTCGCTAATGGCTGCACCCTCGGGCAGGGGGAACAGGTAGGTTCCTTCCACCTCGTGACGGCCTTCGTTGACAAACACTTGATCGACGTGGGTGATGGCCACCTGGTCCTCGATGGTCACCTCGACGCGGTGGTATTGGATGGTCAAAAAGGGCACCTCAATGATGGACACATCGGGTGGCGGCTTGGGGACAATGATCCCATCGGCCCAGGCAGGCGACACAGGAACGATCAACAGGGCCACAATGCACAACACTCCCCACAGGAACGGCTTTCTGGCGCTCACGGCTCAACTCCTCCTCTCGGGTTCCAATTGGGGTCCATCCCTAAGACGCCCAAGGAGCCGATCCTGTTCCCGAGAATGGGCCGCCAGCTTCTGTTATGTCGGTGGGGACGGGTTCTGCCCGCGCGGGTGGGTGGAATGGGGCAATCGGGGAGGGATAAACCAAAAGGAGGACCTGCCAGCTTTTGCTATGTCGGCGTGTAGGGGCCGGTTTGAAACCGGCCCCTATTCCAATCCGGTCAGGCCTCGTTACACACAAGCCAAACGCTTACATCGCGCCGATCAGCCCTGCATCGATTGCCACACCAGCTCGGCCAGATCCATGACGCGAAGGCGGATCCGGTTCTTGCGGGCGGATTCGGCCAGGGTGCGGTTGCACTGCTGGCAGGCCGAAAGCACGATCTTGGCG
The DNA here is from genome assembly GCA_964575225.1 of uncultured Anaerolineaceae bacterium. Taxonomy (GTDB): domain Bacteria; phylum Chloroflexota; class Anaerolineae; order JAAYZQ01; family JAAYZQ01; genus CAZNQW01. Next base: position 3,005 of record CAZNQW010000198.1, read on the forward strand.
CCGGTTGCCTCGGCTTGCTCGATTCGGCGCTTGCCCACAGCCGCGGTCAGCTCGGGGTCGGCCATCTCGGCATCGCCGCCGCCCCCACAGCACAGGGACATTTCCCGATGGTCGGCCATTTCGGTGAACTGGATGCCGGGGATGGCCTGGATGATGCGTCGCGGCGCGTCATAGATGCCGCACGTCCGGCCCAGGTCGCAGGGATCGTGGTAGGTCACCGGCTGGGCAAACTCGTGCAGGTGGATCTTGCCCTCGTCGATCAGGGCGGCGATCAGTTCGGTGGAATGCAGCACCTCAAAGCCGAGGGGCTCGCCCAACAGGTGGGGATATTCATCGCGCCAGGTATGCAGGCAGGAGGGACAGGTCGTCACTAGCCGCCGGGCACCGATGGCCCGTACCGCCTCCACATTGTGCCGGGCCAGCGCAGCCACCTCCCGACCCATACCGGCAATCTGCAAGGGGAACCCACAGCACCACTCACCGCTGCCCAGGGTCGTCACATTCTCGCCCGACGCCTCCAGGATCTGGATGAAACTCTGGGGGATGCCATACACCCGCGGATACATCGAGCCGACACATCCGGCGAAATAGACCGTCTCGGCGCCCACCCGGCCATCCAGGCCCTCGGGCCGCCGCTCCATGTTCTCGGTCCACACCATGCGTTGGGCATTGTCCTCGCCCGAGATGTTGTGCTGGGTGGTCACCCGCTCTTTGAGTACATCAAAGGTCTCGGGGTAGAGACCCCAATCGACCAACTGCTCTCGCATCGAAAGCCACAAAGGTCGAGTGTCGATCTGGACCGGGCAGACCACGTGACAGCGGGCGCAAAGGGTGCATTGGTACACCCCCCGGCTATAGGCGGCCAACTCCTCCTCGGTGGCCGGTCGAATTCCGAACAGGCGGGCCACCACCCCCAGGTGATCGGCCTTCCACAGGCTCTTGGTGGTGGCGATCTTTTGCAGTGGGTGGATTTCCTCGCTCTGCACCTCGGCAAAGGTGGGGCAGGCCTCGATACAATCGCCGCAGCGGGTACAGGCTTCCATTTCCATCATCTGGCGGAAGGTAAAGTTTGCCAGATCGATCTGTTTCCGTGTATTTGGTGTGTTCACAGGGTACCTCCTCCTTATGACGCGGGCTGTGGCTTTTCCTGGCGGGCCGCTGCACTGCCGTGCGAGGCATCGGTGGCAAGCATGGTGTTGTAGGCCACGATCACCGGGCTCATGATCACGTGAAAGAACCGGCTAAAGGGCAGCAGGAAGAGCAGGGCCGTCACGATGATAAAGTGGCTCCAGAAAAAGAGGTTGTGAAACACCTCCCACACCCCCGGTTCCAGTTTCAGCGCACCCAGAACCACCGCCGGCAGATATCCGACAAAACCCCACTGGGGCCCCCATACGTCGTACAACCCAAGCGGCAACTTTTCCAGAGCGATCAGGGTTGGCGCTGGGGCAAACACGCCCCCCGACTGAGTATAGTCGGCCAAAAGGCGAAAGGTCTCGGTGGGAAACCCGCCCAGTACGATCAGCGTCATCAGGACCAAAATGACCGTATCGGCCGGCATGGTGCGCAACTGGGGATCCTTGGCCCCATAGCGGCGCCAGAGGATCAGGGCCATGCCCGCCAGGGTGACCAGCCCCAAAAGATCGTTGACCAACGCCACCCAGCCCACGTCGGCATGATAGAGCTGGCCCAACAGCGGGATGGCGACGACCTCGTCGGGCGACATGCCCAACAGCGGCAGGATCTCGACGGCCACGCCGGTAAAGGTCGAAAAGATGCCCAGCACCAACCACGAGCCAAAGACGAAAATGTGGGCCATCCAGCGCTGCCGATCCTTGGCTGCCAAGCGTCGGTGGACCATACCGTCCACCACCAAAGCCTTGAGCAGAATCCAGATCCTACGGCTCAAAAGCAGGCTCACCGAGAGCCTGATCACCGCTTTGAACTTTTGCCAGCGGGGGGCATCTGCCGGCAGGCCCGGCACCCGAGCCTTGAACCACACCGATAGGACCCAGATTAGCTCGGCGCAGAAAAGGCCCAACATGAGCAAATGGACTACCCAGAAAATGGTCAATCGCAGATCGTGTTGCATGTGCCCAACTCCTTTGTTGATTTTTGTCGATCTCTTGGCCCATCACCGAAAAGTTCCAACATCTACCAAGGGGCGAAAAGCTGTCGGCCCGCGCTCCGGCTCACGCGGGAGTATCGCCCGCCAAGGGCAACAAAACGGTAAACGTCGTCCCCTGCTCCAACGCCGACTCGACAGAAATCTCGCCGCCATAGCGCGTGACCAGATCCTTGACAATGGCCAGGCCTAGCCCGGTCCCCGCTTCCTCCACTTCCCGGGCATTGGGCGCTCGATAGAACTCTTGAAACAGGTGGGGAAAGGCCTCCTGGGGAATGCCCAGCCCGGTGTCTTGGATCGTCATGCGGGCCCAATCCCCGGATCGCTCGAGGGCCAGGCGTACCCGGCCCTGGGGCGTGTATTTGATGGCATTGCTAACCAGGTTGTCCACAAGGCGATCCAGCTCCTCTGGATCGCCCCAGACCACCAGATCGCCCTCGGGCTCTTCCAAGACCAGCTCGATCCCCTTTTCCACAGCCGGGGGTTCGTGTCGGGCCCGGACCCGCTCCATCACCAACGCCAACGCGACCCGACTCCGGGTATCGGTCACCAGCGCCTCTACCTTGCCCGCAGCCAGATCCAACAGGTCGTCGATCAAAGATTGAAGAGAGCCGATTCGGCGCCGCGCACGGGTCACAAAATCGGCCTGCTGCGGCGTCAGTTCGCCCACATAGCCCCGCTCCAACAGCGTGAGAAGGCTCAAAGACACACTCACCGGCGAGCGAAGCTCGTGCGTCACAATGCGCACAAACCGGGATTTGGTGTTGTCCAGCTCCTCCAAAAGGTGAAAGGCCTGGGCATTTTCGATGGCCACCGCCCCCTGGACGGCAATGGCGGTCAAGAACTCGGTTTCGTCGTCCGAGAAGCGATGGGCGATCCCCCCATAGGCCCGGAGCACGCCAATGGGCCCGGACTTGCCCATCAGCGGGGCAATGAGTAGGGTGCGGATTCCCTCCTGGGCCATCTGTTCCGGTTGAAAGACCCGCTCGTCGCGCAGGACATCGGCAATGTGCAGGGGGTTGCCTTGCAGGACCTCTTGGTCGATCCGGGAGCGGGCCACTTCCACTGGGCCTCTGGACCGATAGGTCTCGCTCAAGCCAAAAGACCCGGCCAATTCCAGATAACTGCCCGACCGATCAAGCAGGCGGATCGAAGCCGCCTTGCAGCGCAACGCCCCAGTGGTGGCTTCTGCCAGGCGATCCAAGACGTGGGCTAGCTCGAGGGTCGAGGTGGTCACCCGCAGGCTTCGATACAACGCGGCCAATTGATCCTCTCGCCGGCGCAATCGGCGGGAAATGGTCATCGATACATAGGCGGTGACGTAGCAAGCGCCCGTGAAAAAAAAGAGCCGCCCGAGAATATACAGCGAGTTTGTATGGAGGGTCGTGCCAAACAGGCAAAAGTGGGTCGCCAGACCCCCGTATTCGGCCAGGGCCACACCCCCCACCAACACCGGGGCCAACCCGACGTACAAGAAGCCACGGTCATGGGGAAGTAACAATGAGGAGATAATGATATGAAAGAGAAAGAAAAGGATAATCGGGCTTTCGATCCCACCCGTCAGATGAACCAAAACCGTGGTGGCCAACCAATCGAAACCGATCTGAATGCGGGCAAACCACTGGTAGGTGTTGATGGGCACGGCCGCTTGGCCTTCGAGACGACGCAGCACCCATCCGTAGGCGACGTTGGTGGCAAGCAGCCCGGCGCCCAGCAAATATAGAGAAGCCGCCTGAACCGGGATTTGCAGCAGATGAGCGGCAAGCGCCGTACCCAGCAGGACGGCTACGCCGGCCAACCAGCGCAGATCCACCAACCAGGACAGGCTATGGACAAGCTCCATCTCGGCGAGTGTGACATTGTCCCCAACCGGTGGCGGGGTCCTCTCATTCACTCCAGTGATCAATGTGCTTCCCTGCCCTTGTGTTGCCTTGCGACCTTGAGATCAGCGGTCTCTGCTGATCGATAGTCGCTGTCGGCCGACAGTCACTGTCGACCAGGTCCTGAGGCACAGCCTATCGGCTAGATGCCTGCCTAATCTCGGGTTGTAAATACAAGTCGGTGGGATTCTTTGTGGGGGCCTACCGAGGCCCCCACACCCCCG
>CAZNQW010000199.1:0-7219 GCA_964575225.1 uncultured Anaerolineaceae bacterium
TTGGACTATCTGGCACACAATACCCGACATCGTTTTGTGTGCCCCATGATGGAACAAGGAAACGGGAATGAACCGAACACGTATCATTTTCTTTGTGATCATCGCTCTGGCGGTTTTGATCGTGGTCGGCGGCTTGATCTGGAGCCAGCTTGCCACAGGTCCCGAGCCGTTGGTGCCCGAAGCCGGCGATGAGACCCTCGAAGTGCGTATCGCGGCGGCGCTGCCGGTGGCCGAATGGGTGCAAGAGGCGGCCCATCAATTCAATGCCGAGCAGCATACCCTCGAAGGGCGCTCCATCCAGATCACCGTCACGCCCATGGACGGGCTGACGGCGAAAAACCGCTATGAGCGCGACGAAATGGATCCGCTGCCCACCGCCTGGATCCCCGACAGCCGCTATCTGGTGGAATTGGTCAATGCCGCCTACAAAGAGCGGCTGGGACGAGATGTGTTCCTGACCGACGGCGAATACCGGGCGCGGCCTTTGACCATTTCGTTGCTGGCCTGGGGGATCTATGACAGCCGGGCCGCCGTGCTCGAGAGCCAATTCGGCGCCATTTCCTGGCAGACCATCCACGATGCCGCCCTGGCGCCTGGAGGCTGGGCAGAGATCGGTGGTCAGGGCGATTGGGGCTATTTCAAACTGGCCATTTCCAATCCGCGCAAGAACATCAGCGGGTTGGCGGCCATGGTCGCTGCGGCCGGTGAGTATTACGACAAGACCAACATCACCGTAGAGGATGTGACCAACTCCGAGTTTCAGACCTGGCTGGGCGAGATCATGAGTTCGATGAGCGACCTTTCGGGGGGCACCTATACGGTGGCCGACCTGGCTCTGTTTGGCTATACGACCGGCGATGCGGGCCAGCTCCTGGAAAGCGACCTGCTGGTCAATATGCAGGGCATCCAGTCGCGCTGGGCCGATCCGTTGCGCATCGTCTACCCCGAATATGTCACCTGGTTCGATTTTCCCTTTACTGTGTGGATGGGACCAGAGACCAGCGCCGCCGAAAAGAACGCCGCCCTGGAATTCGAAGAGTACCTGCTTTCGGAAGAGGTGCAGAAAAAGGCCCTGGCCTTTGGCCTGCGTCCGGCCAACTCGAATGTGCCGATCAGCGGCGAGGGGAGCCTCTTTGATCAGTGGGCCAATCAGGGGGTCTTGGGCGTGGTGCCGCGCACCACGGCCATGCGTTCTCCGGATCGCGACGTGTTGCAGGCGCTGCTGCGGTGGTTCGATCTGAACGTAGCAGGGCGGTAGCAACCGCCGGTCCGTTCTCGGCTGGCAGACTGACGGCTGGTTTTCCAAGAGGTGGGAGAGGAAGCAAGCATGAATAGACGGTCGGTTCGTCGTTCGTCGGGCATCCAGGCGCGGCCGATTTTGATCCTGTTGACTATCGGCTTGTTTGCGATGATCGCTTTGTGCTGCGCCGGGTATAGCCTGGTGGCGCGGCTTTTCGATGGGGAGGGCACGCCCGCGCCGGTCTCGAGTTCTTCGCTGACCATCGCCTACTCGCCGGAAAAGGAACTGCTCTTTTCCACGTTGGTGACCAAGTTCAACGAGCAACGATTTGAGGCATCTGATGGGGAACGTCTAGAGGTAGACACGGTCCTGCTCGATCCAGAGTCGATGGTCAATGCCGTTCTGAACGGCGACGCCCCCTTCCAGGCTCTGTCGCCCGATTCGTCGGTGTGGTTGGGGCAGTTGGACGAAGAATGGAGCCAGAAACAGGGCGGAGACGCTGCAGCCACGGGCGAGACGGTGCGCTATGCCGTCAGCCCCGTGGTCATTGCCATGTGGGAAGACCTGGCGCGAGAGATGGGCTGGCCCGAACGGTCCATTGGCTGGCAGGACCTGCTGAACCGCGCCCAGGCCGATCCTGACTTTCGCTGGAGCCACCCTTCCACCAATTCGGCCAGCGGGTTGCTGGCCACATTGGCCGAATTCTATGCCGGGGCGGGCAAGACCCGCGGCCTGACCATCGAGGATGTGCAGGCCCAAGAAACGCTGGACTATGTGGCCGCCCTGGAAAAGACGGTCCGCTACTATGGCGAGGGCAATGAACCCGCCCTCATCGAACAGGCTCTGGCCGAGGGGCGCAGCTTTTTGGACGCCTTTGTGGTCCAGGAACAGATGGTTATCCACTTTAACACCCACCGCAGCGGGCAGGACCGGCTGATCGCCCTTTACCCCAGTGAGGGCACCCTGTGGGAGGATCACCCCCTGGCGCTGCTAGAAACCGGGGAACTCTCCCCTTTGCAGCGGCAGACCTTTGCCCGGTTCCGCGATTTCATCCTGTCGCCCGAAGCTCAAAAGTTGGTTCTGCGCCACGGCTACCGACCGGCCGATCTTTCCATCCCGTTGGACAGCGCCGAATCGCCGGTGACCGTGGAGAACGGCGCCGATCCCACCGAGCCTAAGACGTCGCTCCAGGTGCCCAATGCCAGCGTAATCGGGGTCGTCCGCGACGTGTGGTGGTATACCAAACGGCATACCAACGTCTATCTGGTGGCAGATACGTCGGGCAGCATGCGCGGCGAAAAGCTGGATCAGGCCAAGCTAGCGCTTCAGGTGTTCCTGGACGAGATCCAGGGGGATACCGAACGGGTCGGGTTGATCCAGTTTGCGTCGGATGTGAACACGGTGGTCTATATCGACGAGCTGGGGCAAAATCGCGGGGCGCTCGAATCGGCTGTGGACTCGCTGTGGGCCGAAGGCGACACCGCCCTGCTCGATGGCGTCTACGAGGCCTATGTACGCCTACAGCAATTGGGGGACACGGAACGGATCAATGCCATCGTGGTGATGACCGATGGCCGGGAAAACTATTCAAACATGGGCTTGAACCAGTTGATGCGCGAGATGAGAAACCCCCAGGTGCCCGTGCTGATTTTCAGCGTGGCCTATGGCAGCGACGCCGACATGCAGACCCTCCAGGCCATCTCGGAACCCAGCGGCGGGCGCGTGCTCACCGGCGACCTGGAAACGATCCGAGATCTGTACCGAATTCTGTCGACCTACTTTTAACGAGGATCATGGCAAAACTCAGCTTTCGCGAAGAACTGGAACAGAGAGCGGCCCGGGCCATCCTGACCCGTTCCGTCTATCGTTGGGAGAGCGCGGCCATCATCGGGCTGACTCTGATCCTGACCATTCTGATGCCGCGCCCCCTCCCCTTTTGGGAGCCCTGGTTCTGGGTCATCCTGGGAGCGGTTGGGGAGGTGGCTCTGGTGTGGACCAGCGTCACCGACCCGGAATTTCGGGCCAAGGCCGTGGCGGAAATGTTCCACGAAAAGTTCGAGCCCAAGAGTATCAAGAACAAGGGATTGGCCCAGCGGGTGCAAAAGGCGTTAGAGTATCGGGATCGGATCGACACCCTGATCAACACGAGCCGCGAAGGGGTCTTGCGCGATCACCTTCGAGATGTCAGCCAGGGCACGACCGACTGGATGGAGAGCATTTTTCGCCTGGCCCAGCGGCTGGATGCCTACGAGGCCGATACCATGATCCACCAGGATCTGCAATCGCTGTCCCCGGCCATCGAGAATCTCAAGAAACGCCTGGCGCTGGAGGATAGCGATGCCGTAAAGCGGCAGATCAGCCAGACCATCGCCCAGAAGCAGATCCAGATGGACAATTTGGGCAAATTGCAAAACGTCATGGAGCGGGCCCAGTTTCAGTTGGAAAGCACCATCACCGCCATGGGAACCGTATACTCTCAGGTGATGATTCTCGGCGCCCGCGATGTCGGTTCGGGACGGGCTGAACGCCTCCAGCAGGACATTGCCGACCAGGTCAATGCCTTGCAGGACGTGGTCCACACCGTCGATGAGGTGTATCAAGCGGGAGTCGATCCCCTGGGATCGGCGCTCGGCGCCGACCCACGGGCTGCGGCCGCATCATTGACACAGACGAGCCAGAAGCGCACCTCTGGCAACTAGATGAAACAGAGGCCGAATGGGGTACGAGGTGAGAAACATGAAAGGGATTTTTCGATTTGCTCTCTTGTGGCTGGTGATCGGCGGCCTGGTGCTGAGTTCATGCGGCGCCCCGTCGGAACCGACCAAGGGAGAGGTGCTTGTGTACGTGGCGGTGCCGCTTTCGGGGTTTCAGGCCAACGGGGGTCAAACGGTCCTGGGCGGTGCGCGGCTGGCGGCCGAGCAGATTAACCGGGCGGGCGGCCTGCTCGGCTACAAGGTCACCGTGGTCGGCCTGGACGACGAGTCGGATTCCGACGTGGCCGTCGACCTCGCGTCGCAGATCGGGGCCGATCTGAGCCAGGATCAGACCGTGCTGGGGGTCATCGGCCATCTGAACAGCGGGCAGACGCTGGCGGCGATGGAGATCTACCAGGATCTATCGCTGGTGGTCATCACCCCCACCGCCAGTGAGGTGAGCTTGACGCAAAAAGGGTATCGCAACTTTTTCCGCGTGAATGCCAACGACACGGCCCAGGCCCAGGTCGACGCCGGGTTTTTGGTGAACACGCTGGGCGCCCGGCGCGTGGCTGTCGTCTTTAACGACGATCCTTACGGTCAGGGCTTGGCCCAGTTGATGGCGCAGGAGTTGCAGGCCTTGGGCGCCGAGGTGGTGTTGAGCCTGCAGGTTGCCGTGGAGCAATCGACGTTTCCCAACGAGATCCCCCAGATTCTAAACACCCAGCCGGACGCGGTGTTCTATGGCGGTTACGAGGTCGAGGCCCCCTACCTGAGGCTGGAGCTTGTAGAAGCCGGCATGAACGTGCCCTTTCTGACCACCGATGGCGCCTTTTTGGCGGCCACCATCGACGAGGCGGGCCCTGCGGCCGAGGGCATGTACGTCTCTGCCTTTGGCCCGCGGCCCGAAAGCGCCGTCGACGATGCCTGGATCAAGGCTTATCAGGCCGTCGAGTACCGGAACCCCGATACCTACAGCATCAATGGCTACAGCGCCTTGCAGGTGCTGGCTGAGGGTGTGAAAAAGGCGGGCTCTTTTGATGCGACCCAGGTGGCCGGTGCCATTCGAGGCCTGGCCGAGATCGAGACGCCCATGGGCGCCCTCAGCTACAGCGCCGAAGGAGATCTGAAAGAGCAGACCATCTATATCTTTCAGGTGCAACAGGGGGACTGGGTGCAAGCCTATCCCTAAAGCGACCGCGTGGACAAACCTCCATCCGGGTTCAAGAACTCACGACCGGTGCTCCCTGCCCCCCTCTCGGGGGCAGGTTTGCGTGGTGGACACCGCGAGATCAACGCCCCCGAGACGGGGACGGCGAGCGTCAGTGAGCGTGGCCTGCCTCCCGCGCCAGCCGTTTCCGGAGAGCCGTGCGCATCGCGTCGTGCTCGCTCCAGGGCCGCTCGACCGTGCCAAAGCACATCGATTGCTCGTGGCCTTTGCCGCAGGCGATGACCACGTCGCCGGGCCGGGCCAGATCGACGGCGAACTGGATGGCCTCCTCCCGGTCGGGGATGCGGAAATAGCTCTGGCCCAACACGCCCCCGGCCCGTTCGGCGCCCCGGGCCATCTCGTCCAGGATCGCCTCCAGCGACTCGGTGCGGGGATCCTCCGCTGTGAGGATCGTCACGTCGGCCAGGCCGGCGCCGATCTCACCCATCCAGGCCCGCTTGTCTCTGTCCCGTTCGCCGGCGCTGCCAAACAGGGTGATGACCCGGCCCTGGGCGAGCGACCGGGCCGTTTCCAGCGTCCGCTGCAGGGCGTTGGGGGTGTGGGCGAAATCGACCACTGCCAGGAAATCCTGACCCTCGTCCACCCGCTCCATGCGACCGATGATGCCCTTGAGTTGTGCCACTCCCTGCTGGATGGACGCCACCGGCACGTCCAGGGCCAGGGCCGCGCCGACCGCCGCCAGGATATTGGAGATGTTGTGATCCCCCACCAGGGTGGTCTGCACATCGAACGAACCTGCCGGCGAGTGGATGGTGAAGCGCATGGCGTCGGCTGAACGCCGGATGTGGGCTGCCACCACGTGGGGCGTCCGGTCCGGCTTCGCCCCGGCGATGCCGTAGGCGATCTGGCGATCGGCCAGAATGGGTTGCAGGTAGCGATAGGAATCATCGTCGGCATTCAGCACCGCCACCTTGGGTATGCTGGCTTTGCGATACCCGGTGGTCAAATGGCGAAAGAGCCGGACTTTGGCCTGTTGGTAGGCCTCCAGGCTGCCGTGAATGTCCAGATGTTCGTGGGTGATGTTGGTGACCACCGCCAGGTCAAACTCGCAGGCCGAAACCCGGTGCTGCTCCAGGCCGTGAGAGGTCGTTTCGAGCACGGCGATCTCGATGCCGGCGTCCACCATTTCGGCCAGATAGCGCTGGACATCGGGGGCGTCGGGGGTGGTGGTGTGCAACCCCGTGTCCATCACCCGCTCGCCGATGACGGCGTTCACCGTGGTCACCAGCCCGGCCTTGCGCCCGGCGGCCTGAAGAATGCTGTACAACAGGTTTGCAGTGGTGGTCTTGCCGTCGGTGCCGGTGATGCCCACCACGGTCAGCTTGCGAGCGGGAAAATCGTGCCAGGCCGCCGACAGAAAGGCCAGCGCCTCGCGGCCGCTGGGCACGACGATGATCGGCACGGGCAACCCGCCCACGGGCCGCTCGGCCACGATCGCCACGGCGCCCCGCTCCACGGCCTGGGCCACATAGTCGTGTCCATCCGTTGCCACCCCCCGGTAGGCGACGAACAGGCTGCCCGGCGCGACCTGGCGCGAATCACAGGTGATCGCCGTGACGGTAACGGCTGTGGGATCGCCGCTCACCTGAGCGCGGGGCAGCGCGGCCAGCAGATCGGTGAATTGCATCGAACCCTTTGGGGACAAGGCACCCTCCCATGCGGTTCCAGGAGAGAGCGCCCTGGAACCTTGTTTCATTGAGGAGCCAGTATAACCCAAAGGGCGGCATCGGTCAAAGCCCACAGGGCCAAGTTCGAAAGTAGAGGGCACGTGGCAACGTGCCTCTACAGGTTCCGGCTGCCTCACTCGGAGGGTGGGGCCCTGTGGGCTGGGTGTGGCGGCGTCGGGCAGGCAATGCCGTGCGGACACGGCCGTGCGGACACGGTCGTGCGGACACGGAGCGGTACGCACCCAAGCTCCGGCTCGCCGCCCACGTTGACAGACCCTCTGCCTTGTGCTATCCTTACGCCATTGATACGCTTCGGTGGCGATCCAATGAGGGAAATGGAGGTCGGTATGCGGGCGGTGCCGCGCTCCCTGGCCTTGATCGGTGCCCT
>CAZNQW010000200.1:0-7205 GCA_964575225.1 uncultured Anaerolineaceae bacterium
TACTTGACGTTGGTACGCACCAGGAAGCCATTCAGCTCAAAGAAGTGACGGACTAGTGTCTCGTTGATGTCAGGCATGCCCCTCTCCTTCAAAGCCCCCAACGCTCCACTGCCAGTGTGGTTAGCGTTTCTAATCCACCCCCATGGCCCGGAATGCCGCATTCACCGGGTCGGAGAAAAAGATGATCTGCAGCTTGTCCAACACATGGCTGGGGATGTCGGCAAAGTCGCGCTTGTTCTCCGAGGGGATGAGCACCCGCTTGGCGCCATTGTCCATACACAGGCTGCACCTGCCAGGTAAACTCCCCCTTCAGTAGGGCCTTCAGTTTTCTAGTTTGCCTTGACTTCCTCCGTAAACCAATCCAGAGTTTCAAGGAATTTTCCCAACACCTGTGGCTTGGCCAAGATGGACAGAGGAATGCTGGGCCGCCGAGCGATCGAATCGTCAGGCAGGTCGATCCCGGGTATCTCGTTCAGTCGGCGTAGCAGCTCGCGACGTTTGCCCTCGTCATTGATCGGTGGCAGGATTGAACCCGACGATAAAGATCTGGGAGTCGAGCGGCGAGCCTTCGCACACAAAAGGCCGCACATGCTCGTCCATGCTCGTGGCTTCTCGAAGCTTGGCGTCGAACACCTCAAGCATGGTTACCATGCTCTTACCCTCCTGGCAGCCCCAGAATGGCCCGCAGTTCTTAGTCCTCCTCACAGCTGGGAATTCCTCAATGAGTGTCCCGCCGACTTGATTCCAGTACCGGCGCGTCATGGGTGTTTCCCGTTTGCTCAAGGAGTCACCCTCCGTCTCTGTGTTTCTGCCCCGCGCTAGCCTCCGCACGTCATGTGACCACCGGCATCTTGATCCAATTCAAAGACTCCCTGCTCGATCAGCCGAACAAGGTGCGCCTCGACCTTCCCGGGCAAGGATCCCCCATGCACCAGCAGTCCCATCTCCATGTTCAGGGTCATGGCATATTCGGTGAGATTGGCGCTGGACACCAGCATGGCTTTCCCATCGGCCAGGGCTACCTTGGCATGCAGCGATCCGTGCCGGCCATCGGCCGATCTCGGGCGTTTCTCCAATGGCCAGACATAGATGCGGGCGTGCTCGACAACGCCCTGGCCCAAAGCTCCGATGGTGTCAAAGGCGATCCGCCCCTCGCTGGCGTCTGGAGTCTCCAGGTAAATGGCAATCGATACCCCTCGTTGAGCTGCCTGGACCAATGCTTGCGCGATGACCTGCATTTTGTAGACGGCAAAGCTCACGATGTGCAGCGTCTTCTGTGCTTCGTTGATCAATTGGAGGAGCGCTTGGTCGGTGCGGCGCAGAGGAATGACTTGGCTGTCTGGCCCCGTCCAGACCAACTCGATCCGCTGTTGAGAGCGCTGCGCTTCTTGGGCCCGGCAGGCGGCCAACAGACCCAAGGACACACTGTCTGCTCGAATATCTGGAGCTTGAGATTCCCAGACGTGGAGGAATGCCTCCAAACGTTTCCGCGCACCAAGTGGGGCAACGGCCTGGAGAGCCTGCAACCGCAAACCATGCCAGGTCGACGTGTCTGCTTGGCCGAGCATATCGGCAAGCGCCGCCACGGTTTCGGATGGCAGGTCGGCAACCAGCTGCTGGATCGCCTGGGCCAGGGGTTCTTGTGCTCTCATGAATTGCCCTATTCAAAGAACGCGAGATCGTCGCGCTCTACCGTCTTGACCAGGACCGAACGGTCCAAGTACTTGTTGCCACGCTCGCAAGAAGTCTCGGGCGAAAAAAGGCAAGCGTGACAGGCGGCTGCGTGCAAGGTCCGGCCTGTACGGCTGGGCGGATGTTCGGCGCACAGAGGATCGCCTGCACAAAGGTGGGCTGCTTCCAAGGCTTGGCTGATGTGCCGCCCCAGGTTTTTGGGCTCACCCAAGCTCACCAGTCCACCGAGTGTACCCTCGCTATCCGGTGCCGAGGTGTAGATGAGTACTCCGGCCATCGGCCCGCCTGGCCTTTCTGCCGGGCGGGCGTAGATTCGCTCTCGGATGCTTGCCACCGAGTACCCACACTCCAACGTGAGCTGTCGCATCAGAGCGTGGGCAAAAGAGTGCAACAGAACATAGCGCATCCCGGGAAAGCCTTCTTCAGGGGGCTGGATGTACCGGGAGCTGCGCCATTTCTTGTGGGATTCGAGAAACTCATCGGCACGGCTCCGTACGGAAGGCCGTTTGAGCCATTCCAGAATCTTGGCCTCATTGAATTGGATAAAGATCCCCTCCCCGCGCACCTCGGCAGCCGGCACCCATTTGGGGGGCTGCCTTGAGATCGGAGCCGGGGTGATTTGGACGTTCAGATCCGGGTCGGTGAGTTCGCCCACGGAATCCAGCCGGGCAAAGCCGACAATGGCCCGCACTTCGCGCAGCCGTTCGACAAGCATCACCTGGTCGATAACGGGCGCATATCGGCTGGGCGGAGCCAGCGGGCGCAGGCGAAAGTCCTCTCCATTGAGCTGGGCATCGTACTGGGTGAATACCCGCCACTCGGGTTCCTTGAGGTCAGGTTCCTCACTGGGTGGCGGGATCTCGCCCGCGTCCTGTTGACGACGCGTCTTGATGGCCTGCCAGATCTCCTCGTCATCGTAGTCACTCAACTCCCCCAACTCTCCCCTGTTGCGAAGGTAGCCGATAATCACCGGATCGGTGACACTCTGCAGGTTTGCCCATTGCTCGTCCACCAACTGCGCCAGCCTCCCGCTTTCCACAGGGATGGCCACGGTGCTGTACAGGACCGGGAACCAGGTGTTGGATGCACCCAGGATAATGGTCCGCATATGAAGATCGCACCCATCCGGGTCATAGTCACGCAATTGTGGACGCCGGCCACGGCACCGGGGCATTTTTGGCCGGTTCTCCCGGCCAAAGGCCTCCGAAAGGCGTCGCTTCGCGCCACAGGAATCGCACCGTACCTCCAGGTCGCGAGCTTCTCCGGTTGCGCCGTATTCGAACAGCCGTAGCAATGGCTGTTCGCACGGACTTCCCTGGTGGACAAAGTCAACCCAGGGAAAGTCATCGAGATGGCCGTTTTCACAGGCGACCAGGAAACGTGCGGGAAACACCTCCGGATGCTTCCCCTTATTACAGTTTTCATGCCGGTAGGCGACGCGATCGGGATGGTAGGGATCCTCTTTCAGTTGGAAAAGGCCCGAACTGAGGGGGGCCAGCAGGCGGCACAGGGGGCAGACCATCCAGCGCGGAAAAGTCGCTACGGGCACGCCCACCTGGGCAGTGCTGTCAAAAGGGTCTGGTGGTAAGCCGGTTTCGGGAACCACAGGCGGGGACAACAGCTTCCGAACTTCGGGAAGCTGGTAGCGGACAGCCATCAGCAGGCGATCCTCGACGATGGGCTTGGCATACTCTGGGCTTGTGTTCCAGTCTTCCAGCCCGGTGACAATCACGCTGAATTTGGGCAGATCGATAATGGCGCCCACGCCATACGTATACATCAGTTGGCTAGGCCGGATGTCGCCCACATGGGTCGGATGGTTGGTCATGGCATAGCCTCCTGTGGTTCATCCATGGACTGGCCTGTTTCGCGGTCCAGGCCATAGTCTCGCAGGATGAGGGCTACATTGGGTTCCACGTCACGCAGCGAGTTGAGGCAGGTGAACGGCTCCCAGTCCTCTTCTGTTGGCTTTTTGAGAAGACCGCGGGTTCGGCCATCTCGACGGGCCGTGTACCCGAGGATGGCGCCACCCGTTGCACCGTGTGCTTGTTGCAGCCATTGGTCCAGGCGGGCTTCGAGGATCTCGCGTACCTGGTCGCGGGTCTCGTTACTGGAGGTCACGAGGCTGGCCCGACGGCTGATCTCTTCCAGGGCAACGTCCACGAAGGGATGCTGCCGAGTCAGTTGCCCGGCTCTGTCGTTGGCATTCAAGTCCTCGCCCATGAGCCGCAGGTACGACACCAGCACGGCGGTCAGACCCCGGTCCAAGGCGCGGGGCGAAAAAGGTGTGACCGACAGAGCCTCTACCTGTTGGTAGAAGGTGGCGTGATAGTGCTCAAAGCGCTCATAGTGGCTCAGGTCCCGGGGGCGCGCCCAGTTGTAGACTGTGCAGACCAGGCCGGGGAATCCGCGGCCGACGCGGCTGGTGGCCTGGATGTATTCGGCCGTGGCCTTGGGCTGACCGGCGACGACCATGAGCCCCAGGCGCCCCACGTCAACGCCGACCGAGATCATGTTGGTAGCCAGCACCACATCCAGCGGCCAACTGCGTTTCGCATCTCGTTTCTCGCCGTTTTCTGCAGCTTGCTTCTGGGGTTCAAAGACGGCCTCTAGCCGGTCCAAGATCTTGGGGATATCGGCGGCGGACTTGCGCGAGGTTAGCTCCTCCACTCCCCCGGTGCTGATCTGGCGCCGGCTCAGGCCCCGCTCGTCCATCCTGTGCAATCGGGCGCGCACCGCGTCGTCGACTACGCGCCGCATGCCACCCAACTCGCGCATCGCGTTAAAGTAGCCCACGAGCGTCATCCATGGATCGGCGGCTGCGCCGTATTTGTCGAAAAGCACCTGGGCGGCAGCCATGCAGGCCACGTAGGTGCGGATGAGGACGGTCTTTAGTCGGGTGCCTGGGGCGCAGATGCCGAGATAGCAGCGCCCAGGCGACTCGTTGCTGGAGGATTGCCGGCGCGAGAAAAAGTTGTCACCGGCGTCGAGGGCCGCCGGGGGAAAGATCCGAACATGGCGCAAGAATAGACCGTGGACCTGGCTTTGAGCCCGGCGAATGGTCGCTGTGGAGGCGATCACCTTGGGGCGTACGGTTGTGCCATCCACATCCCAGGAAGACAAATAGTCCACTGCCGTCTCGTACAGCCCCACGAGGGTGCCCAGTGGCCCGCTGATGAGGTGCAATTCGTCTTGAATGATCAAGTCGGGTGGGCGCAGCGGCCGGACCGGTTGGGTTCTGACGGCAGGGTGGGGTCCTTGTTTCTGATGACTGTCTTTGTCCTCCAGGTCGGGCGAGCGGTACCCATGGCGGGGACAGTAGCCGTTGACGCGGCCAAAGAGCATCTGCGTTTCGCCTTTCCAGGGCATCTGGGCGAACTTGTCCACGGTGGCGATGAGCAGTGTGGGCAGGCGGCGGTAGATCTCTTCATCCACGACGACGGCGGGGATCCCCTCGTCAGGGGACTGTCGGAAACTAAAGGGGCAGCGGCCGAGCTTGTCGCTGCAGTACTGAAACGTGCGGCCGCGTCCGCTGCTGACCAGCTCCACACGGATGTTCCTTCCGGGGGCGATAGGCTGCCCGCACCAGGGGCAGTGGGTAAGCTGGCAAGGAGTGCCCCCACCGCCCCAGCCCATGCCGTGGTTATGCTTGATTGCCTCGGCCGAGTCCTTGGTCCAGTTTGGCGTGCTCTTTTGCCCCACCCACAGACCGATGCGAAAGGGCTCCGGCCCCCATTGAGCCGGGTCCTCGCGCCGGATGACCTCACAGGCGCAAATGAGGGTAGCCGCCCGCTGGAATTGCTGCAGCGTCAGCAGGCGCAGGGTGTAGCGCATGAGCACGGTGACCCCGGCATGGCCCGAACGCCCACCCATCTCCCCCTGCAGACGGCGAATGCCCATGGTAAAGGCCGCCACGCCCAGGTAGGCTTCGGTCTTGCCGCCGCCGGTTGGAAACCAGAGCAAGTCGGCCAGGGCCTGGGTGGGATGGCTCCGGTCGGGGTGTGTCGGATCGACGAGGCCGGGCAGGTTCAGCAGCAGGAAGGCCAGTTGGAAGGGGTACCATCTCCGGTTCTCGGGCAGATCGATGGCGTCCAGGTCCGGCTCCTTGTCCTGGCGGACCCGCCGAGCATAGATGGACCGAATGCGTTGCAGGTGCATCGCGCGGTTGGCAAAGCGAAAGGCTGCGGCCGCCATGGGATCCCGATCCAGCAGATCGATGCCGGCTCGGATGCGGTCCAGGGCGACGCGGCAGTTGGCCAGTGCTGCTTCCGCGTCGGGCCTGTAGCCGGACAGGCTCGAGGAAGCCCCTGTGACCGTGGCATCCTGCTCGGCGATCCAGTCACGATACGCCTCAGTGAGAGGGCCCAATGCCGCCGAAAACCGTCCCCCCTCCAACTCGGAAAGCGTCTTCATGTCGAGCACGGCCTCGCCCAGCCTGGGGAAATCCTTAGCGGTGGGCGGCTCCATGCGCTCGACTTCGTAGGAGGGCATCACCTCGGTGCGAACCTCGATGGCCCGGTTCGGGGCGCCCTCGGCCTTGACGGCGTGAACGGCCACGCCGTGGCCCGCGGCAAACTCGATCTCGTTCCGGTAGAGCATTTGCATGGCCCGGTCCTCGGGTTCGTCGTTTCCGAGTTCGGGAAGGCGGCGCTTGATAAAGATGGGCGCGGCATCGGGCGCCCGCACGATCAGCTCGGGCTGAAAGATCCAGGCCTCGTCCTTGCGGGTGGGCGGCTCTTCCTGAGCGTTGACCAGAAAGAGGGTCACGGTCCAGGCGTCCTCCCGGCGGCGGCACAAGCCCCGGACGTACACTTCCTGGTTGTCGGCGTCGGGGAACCAGGGACCCAGGGAGCCTTCCCTGAGGGGGATGGGATCGGATACCGCCTCCAGGGGCTGCCTCTTCCAGACGAGACGCGCCTCTCCCTTGTCATCGAGCAACGTCTCGCTGCGGGTGCGCCGATAGTACCCCCAGCGGGCCGTAATCTGGAGGGCCGTAGCTGCAGCGGACTGGCCCGCGCCGTCCACGCTAAAGGTCAGGCCGATGGAGGAGGGCAACATGGAGGCCATTTGGGGGACGGCCGTGTCGGTCTTGCCGTCCTGGCCGTCCTCCGCGCCGTCCACAGGCAGGTCATCCTGTTCGTCGGGCAGCAGGCTTTGGCCGCGGGGCGCCAGGAGGCCGAGAATGTAGCGGCTGCGGACGTTGGTCTCGTCGATCTCCTCCTCCGGGCCGCCGGCCGGGCCGAGGAGGTCACGGCGCACCATCTCCTCTAGTTTGGCGCGCAGCTCAAGCCCAGAAGGTGTCATCAGTGTATCACTCATTCCCAAACTCCATTCCCAGGGGTGATGGGTGCGCAAGATCTCACGGCCGCGCTACTTCCACTTCATCCCTTATTCCCGACGAATCCCTTACCCGTAGAACAGTTTGTCCAGCACGCGGCTTTGTGGATTGAGCTCATCCTGCCTATGGTAGCGGCGAGGTCGGCATGCCCAAGGCCGCCGAAGCGCCCTGCAAC
>CAZNQW010000201.1:0-7154 GCA_964575225.1 uncultured Anaerolineaceae bacterium
GCCGGGATCGGCAAGGTGCTGCCGGGCTCGTACTGGTAGAGGGGCTCCAGGCACTGGCCGGTCACGCGAAAGCTCTCGCTGTCGGTGACGATGGCCGGGTCGAGTTGAACCGAGTCGCCACCGCGACCAAAGACGAAGGTCCCGCCATCACCCGTGGTGGGTGGTTCCTCCTCACCGGGGGCCACCACCTTGGTAATGTCGATGCCATACCACTTGACCGACAGGTTGGTAAGGGTATCGTCGCCGTGCATGGCTGCCAGAACCTCATTGAGCTTGGCAACCATCTTGTCCGAAGCACCTCGGTTCTTGTCCAGGGCAAAGGCCAGGGGCTCATAGAATGCGGGCGTACCCACGTACTTGAGGGGGATGCCCTCTTCGATAGCGCCTTGGATGGTGGGCTGGGCTGACATCACCGCATCCAGTCGCACGCCATCCCCCAAGGCCAGATCCTGAATGGCTTCCTGGTCGGTGGAGTAGGGCTTGACTTCGACGCCGGCCGGTGGATCGTACATGATCTCGCCGCCCATCATGGATAGCTTGCCGCTCAGATAGTCATCGTAGGTGGTGGCGGTGCCAAACCCGACTTTCTTGCCGGTCAAGTCATCCACCGAGGCGATGCTGGTGTTTTCCTTGTGCACGGCAAAGGCAGCGGGGGTATAGTAGTAGGCATCGGTGAACCACAGCACTTCGGATCGTTGTTCAGTGGGCGTCATCGAGCCGATGCTCACGTCCCAGCGACCACCCCAGTTTCCGGCAGTGATCAGATCCCAATCGGGGGTCACAAATTCCACTTCGACGCCCAATCGCTTGGCTACCTCTTTGGCCACTTCGACGTCAAAGCCATCCAGCTCGCCCGAGTCGTTCAAAAAGCTCTGGGGAGCATAGTTGGGATCGGTGGAGACGACCAGCTTGCCGTTAGCCAGCACCTGATCCAAGAGGTCATCCCCTCCCTCTTCCGGAGGGGCTGCAGTGGGCTCTGCTTCCGCGGCAGTGGGCTCAGCGGGGGCTGAGGTGGGCTCTGCCGCTGGCGGACTGGTGGGTTCTGGCGTGGGACCACAGCCTGCGATGAGGACGGCCACCAGAGCGACGATCAGCAGAACGTTGAACACGGTACGTTTGCCTGACATTTTCTCCTCCTATTGACCTGATTGCTCTTGAAGCGATGGAAACGCTACATCGAGGATCGATTTCGGTGGTTCACCTCCTTTCGGGCACCGCTCTGAACGGTAGCGGGCTGGCTACCAGAAGCTGTCAATTCTCCGAGGTCAACGCAACAGACTCTCTGCCCGGCGGCAGGTTGTTATCAAGTATAGCAGAGGAACAAAAATCTGTCAAGGTGGCCCAAAAATGCTTTGAGGGTGGGTCAAGCGGGCCACTCGCTCTGTCAGTTCGCGTGGGATGGCAAGGTCCCGGGATCTTTTCGGGGGGTGACACCCAAAGGTCTCGTGCGATTTGCCACGAGTCCCATATAGGTGTATCCAGGCTTGGTGGTGTCTGTGGTCAGGCAAGATGCGTTTCTTGACGAAAGGTCCGTTCTCCGTTAGAATATTTGGGTCTGGGCGGGGTAGTGTTCCTGCCGCTTTGTGATTTTCTTAGAGAGGGAGACGTACCAATGAAACAAGTCGAGTTGCGTGTCGAAAGCCGACAGGTGACGGGGAAAAAGGTTAGGCACTTGAGGTCAGGGGCTCTGATCCCAGCCGTGATGTATGGCCCTGATACGCCGGTTACTCAAATCCAGGCCAACGAGCGCGAGATGGCCCGGGTTCTTGCCCAAGCAGGTGAGACGGCGCTGATCAACGTGTTTGTGGACAATGACCCCAACCCCACAATGGTTCTGGCACGGGACGTTCAACGCGATGTCCTATCGCGCAATTTGCTGCACGTGGACTTTTACCAGGTTCGTTTGACCGAGACGGTCCGAACCACTCCGCGCCTGGAGTTTGTCGGAGAGGCCCCTGTGGTCCACACGGAGAATGCGGTTGTGATTCACAACATGACTTCGATCGAGATCGAATGTCTACCCATGGATCTGGTCGACACCATTCAAGTGGACCTGTCGGTGCTGACAAGCCTTGAAGACAGTATCTATGTCCGCGATCTGCCCGTACCGCCCGGAGCCAAGGTAATGGCCGATCCAGAAGACGTAGTGGTGGCCGTCGTTGCTTCGCGAAGCTTTGAGGAAGAGGAAGAAGCGATGGCTGAAGCCGAAGCCCTTGCCGAGGCTAAAGAAGAGGACCAGGAAGAAGCCTCGGAAGAGGACTAGGTCCGAATCGCGGAAAATCGAAAAGGATCACGTCGTGGCAGCCGGGACGTGGTCCTTTTTTTGTTCGCTGCACGGATAGCGCGCCTGGGAGCCGCGGGAGTGTATATGGAGATTGTGGTGGCCATCACGGGTGCCTCGGGCGTGGCCATCGGCGCCCGGTTACTTTCGGTGCTGGCCCAAGAGGGCCGACACTGTGTTCACCTGCTCGTCTCGCGGGGGGCTGAGTCAGTGATCGCCCACGAGCTGAGCCAGGACACGCCCTTGCCCGCGAATTATCGTTGGGATGTGCTGGATCTGACAGCGCCCATTGCCAGTTCCTCTCGCGCCCCCGATGCCATGGTCGTCGCTCCCTGTTCCCTCAAGACCCTGGCGGCCATTGCCCATGGCTATGCCGACGATCTGATCGTGCGCGTGGCTGATGGGATGCTGCGCTTGAACCGACCGCTGGTGCTCATGCCCCGAGAAACACCCTTGTCGTTGCCCGCCATCGAGAACATGAGGCATGCCAAGCAAGCAGGTGCCATCTTGCTGCCGCCCATGGTGGCCTACTATCCCCAGCCCCAAACCGTCGATGATGTGACCGATTTCTTTGTGGGCAAGGTGCTGGACGTGCTGGGTGTGGAGCACAACCTGTATCGGCGCTGGGGGCCGGCTGCTATGCCGGAGGGGGAGATGCCATGAGTATTCGAGAATTCCTGGCTTGGGCCGCGGCAGAGGGCTGTTTGCAAACGGTCCGGCGTCCCGTCGATCCAACATTGGAAATGGCCTGCGTGATCCATGCTCTGGAAGGCCGGTCGCTGCTGTTTACAGATCCCCAGCGGCCCGGCTGGCAAGTGGCCACGGGGCTGTGTGCCCGGCGCGAGCATTTTGCCTGGGCCTTGAGCACCGATGTGGCCGGCATTGTGCCGCGCCTGGTGGCCGCGTTGCAGCACCCGGTCGGGCCGCCGCTGGTGACCCAGGCGCCCTGTCAACAGGTGGTGGTGCCTCACCCCGATGTAACTGCCTTGCCTATCCTCGAGCATCTGCCGGGTGATGGTGGCCCCTACGTCACCGCAGGTGTAGCCATCGTGCGCGATCCCGACTATGGTCGCAACGCCAGCTTTCACCGCCTGATGCAGGTGGGTCCGCGCACCTTTACGGCGCGCATCGTCGAGGGGCGCGGCACCGATACCGCCTGGCGCAAGGCCCAAGCCCAGGGGCGGGTTCTGGAAGTGGCCATTTGCCTGGGGGTGCCGATCCATGTGCTGCTGGCGGCCGCCATGAGCCCGGCCAAGGGCGTCGATGAATTGGCCCTGGCCCAGGCCTTGGCTCCCACCCCTCTCGTCCGTTGCCAGACGGTGGATCTGGAAGTACCCGCCGAGTGCGAAGCCGTGTTGGAGGGGCGTATTACCGGTCAACTGGCCGACGAAGGACCCTTCATCGACCTGACCGAGACCTGGGATCGGGTTCGACAGCAGCCGGTGATTGAGATCGACTGCATGACCCACCGGCGCGATCCGGTCTACCACGCTCTGTTGCCCGGCGGCGCCGAGCACAAATTGCTCATGGGGCTGCCGCGGGAGCCCACCATCTTTCAGGCTGTGTCGGAGGTGGCTGATTGCCGGGGTGTCAGCATCACCTTGGGGGGCATGAGCTGGCTGCATGCCGTAGTTCAGATCGCCAAAAATGGACCTGACGACGGGCGGCGGGCCCTGGAGGCAGCGTTCCGCGGGCACGGCTCGCTCAAGCATGCCGTCGTCGTCGACACTGATGTGGACCTGTACGATCCGGCCGCCGTAGAGTGGGCTGTGGCCACCCGATTCCAGGCCGACCGAGACCTGGTGGTGTGGACCGACCAGCCCAGCAGCAGCCTGGACCCCTCGGCCAAGTTGGTGCCGGGGCAAAAGGCCCGTTCGGCCAAGATGGGGCTCGACGCCACCATTCCCTGGACCGATCACGAGGGTCGGCTCCTGAGCGAAGAGGAGCGGCAGGGCTTTGGCCGGGTGCCGTACCAGGAGGTCGATCTGGCGCATTATCTGGGCAACGGGTCATGAGCGAACCCCTGCGGTTGACCGACGAGGAGCAGGCCATGCTGGCAGGGCAGGCGGGCCCCGGCGTGCAAAAGGCGATGGAGATCGTCGTGGCCCTGGGCCAGATCTATGGCGCCCGCGATCTGGTGCCGGTCTCCAGCGTTCAAGTCGCAGGGGTCAGTTACAAGAATCTGGGCGAGGCAGGCCTGGAATTTCTGGAAGAGTGGGCGGCCCAGGGGGCGCGCGCCCGTGTGCCTGCCACGTTGAATCCTGCCGGGTTGGATCTGGAGAGTTGGCGCGAGCTGGGCTTTTCGGAAGCGTTCGCCCGCAGTCAACAGCGGGTGATCGCTGCCTATGAGGCCCTGGGTGTGGCGCCCATTTGCACCTGCACGCCCTATCTGGTGGGCCACCAGCCCCAATTCGGGCAGCACCTGGCCTGGGCCGAGTCGTCGGCGGTGAGTTACGCCAATTCCCTGCTGGGGGCGCGAACCAATCGCGAAGGGGGGCCCAGCGCGTTGGCCGCAGCCATGAGCGGTCGGACGGCGCGCTATGGTTTGCACCTGGACGAGAACCGGCTGGCGACGGTTCGGGTGGATGTTCAAGTCGACATAAAAACCGAATCCGACCTGGGTGCGCTGGGCTATCAGGTGGGTGGCCTGGTCAAGAACGGGGTGCCCTATTTCCGTTTCGGGCAGCCGCCTGGCCCCGATTGGGAATGGAAGGCACTGGGGGCGGCGATGGCTGCCAGTGGGGCGGTGGCCCTTTTTCATGTGGAGGGCGTCACGCCCGAAGCCCAGAAGGGAGATATGTTGGCGGCCGGAGCATCCGCCCTTTGGGTCGATTCGTTGCAGGGGGGCTACCGGGCGCTCAACGGGCCGGTGGAGCAGATCGATCTGGTCAGTTTGGGCTGCCCCCACGCTTCGATGGGCGAGTTGCAGGCTGTCGCCGACTATGTGGAGGGCAAGCGGGTGCGTTCAGCGCTGTGGATTACCACCGCCCGCGCCACGCGGCAGGCGGCCCAGGCGGCTGGGCTGGTGGCCCGCATCGAAGCCGCGGGTGGACGGGTGGTGGCCGATACCTGTTTGGTTGTCGCGCCGGTCCAAGATCTGGGCTTTCGAACGATGGCGACCAACTCGGCCAAGATGGCCGCGTATGCCCCCGCCCACAGTGGCCTGACCGTCCGCTTTGGCTCGATGTCCCAATGCCTCGATGCGGCGCTAGCGGGCCGGTGGACGGCCGGATCGGAGGGAGTCGACTGAGATGGAGCTGACATGCCGGGTCGTCAAGGCCGGCGAGGTTCAGGGCCTTGCCCTGGTCTCGTCCCAGCCCATCGGCTTTTTGGGCGGTGTCGATCCCGAGACCGGCGTCGTCATCGAGCCGGGCCATCCCTTGGAGGGCCAGTCGGTGGCAGGTCGGGTGTTGGTTTTTCCCACGGGCAAGGGCAGCACCGTCGGTTCGTACACTCTGTACCGGATGGCCAAGGGCGGCGTGGCGCCGGCCGCGATTGTCAATGAGGAGAGTGAGGCCATTGTGGCCGTGGGGGCCATCATCAGTGGTATCCCCATGGTCGATCAAGTGGAGATCGGTTTGATTCAGACAGGAGATCGGGTGCGCATCCAGGGCGCGCGCCTCACGGTGGAGCGATGAGCGTTGAGCAAGATCGAGGCCACGGGGCCGTAGAGCGCAGCGGCGAGCTGGTGCTGGTCAAATTGGGCGGCTCGGTCATCACCGACAAGGGCCAGGCCGAGGTGGCGCGCCTGGAGGTCATCGATCGGCTGGCGGGCGAGGTGGCCGATGCCTTGGGTGCGGCAGCGGATTTGACATTGGTGTTGGGGCATGGCAGCGGTTCTTTTGGGCACATGACGGCCCAGCGCTATGGCACGCGCCAGGGGGTGCGCAGCCCTGCCGATTGGTTCGGTTTTGCCGAGGTGGCCGATGTGGCCGCGCGGCTGAATCGTCTGGTCACACAACGATTCCTGGCAGCAGGCGTGCCGGCCTGGTCGCTGCAGCCATCGGCGTCGGCCCGCTGTCGGGGGGGCGCGCTCGTCTCGCTGGAGACCGATCCCCTGGTTCGGGCGTTAGATCAAGGCCTGGCGCCCATGGTCTATGGCGATGTAGCCCTTGACGAGGAGCAGGGCGGCACCATCCTGTCGACGGAGCAGATCCTGAGTTATCTCGCTCGTCGCCTGCACCCGTCGCGCTTGGTGTTGGTCGGCCAGGTGGACGGCGTTTTTGAGGGCGATCCCCTGAGCGACCCATCTGCTCGCCACGTGCCTGTCATTCATCCCGGGAACTGGCAGGAGGTGCGGGCCGTCTTGGGAGGGTCCCATGCTACCGACGTCACCGGGGGGATGCTGACCAAAGTCGAGGAGATGGTGACTTTGGTGCAGGATCTGCCCGGGTTGTGGGTGCACTTGGTCTCGGGTCAGCGGCCCGGGGCCCTGCACGCCGCGCTCTTGGAGCCCTTGTCGGCGGGTGGCACGGTGATTGACTGGGGCTAAGGTGATGCAGCTAACTTGCCCGATCCCCTTTTTGGTGCTATCATATTTTACAAGTTGGTTTTAGGAAGGAGCCATGACCAAGGCGACGGCAGTCGCCCACCCCAATATCGCACTGGTCAAGTATTGGGGCCGGATCGACGACAACCTGAATCTGCCCGCCAACCCGTCGCTGTCGATGAACCTGGCGGCGCTGAGAACGGTCACCACCGTCGAGTTCCGGCCCGAGTTGTGCTCGGACAGGGTTTTCATCGACGGCGCGCCCGCCTCTGGGCAGGCGGCCTGCCGGGTGACAGCCCATCTGGACCGGGTTCGGGCGATAGCGGGCCTGGAAAGCCGAGATCGGAAGAGCACACGTCTGAACTCCAGTCACGAGATTCCATC
>CAZNQW010000202.1:0-7134 GCA_964575225.1 uncultured Anaerolineaceae bacterium
TAGACCTCCACCGGCGGGCTGCTGGCATAGCTGACCACGATGGGCCGGTCGCCGTCAGAGGCGTAGGTAAAGTTCCCCCAGTAGGCGGTTTCCCAGCTATCGGCCACCAAGACCTCATTGGACCGCAACTCGGCCCAGTAGTCCAGGTAGGTGTACTCGCCTTCCTCGCCGAACCGGCCAATGGTGGCAAAGAGGAAAGACAGGCCCGGTGACGAAGTCGCGGCGTTTTCCACCACGGTCAGCCCCTTGTATTCGGGACGCACCAGGTCCGGCAGGTCGGCGGGGGGTGCCAGGCCCTTTTCGCTGAACCAGCTCTTGTCATAGTTGACGCACACGTCGCCATAGTCCACCGGCAGCATGTGGAAAGTGGGATCTTGCTTCAGGGCGTCGGGGATGTCGTCCAGGAGGGGGGAGCGATAGGCTTCCAGGATCTCGCCGGACAGCGCCCTGCTCAGAAAGGTGGTGTCGACCCCATAGATCACGTCCGCCAGGGGGTTCTCCTTGCTCAAGATCGCCTGGTTCAACATCAGCCCGGTGTCTCCCGACTTGAGGAACTGAACCTTGCACTGGCAGCTCTCCTCAAAGGCGGCGATCACCTCCTCGCTCGCGTCAAAGCTGTCGTGGGTCATCACCGTCAGGGTGCGCCCCTCCTCCGGCACTGGACTGACCGCGGGCGTGGGCCCGCAGGCAGCCAACAGCGCTCCGATCACAATCATCCACAGCATCCATTTGTTTCTCATGTTCCAATCTCCTTTACCGTACAGACTCTTCTCCGGCAGGCAGGGCGACATGGACCACCACGAGACTTCCCTCTCTCAGGTCGATCCATGCCTCGCCGCCTGTCATCTCGTTGCTGACGCCGCGGCTGAATCCAAACCTCAGTGTGTCGTCGTTCAGAGGCCAGGCCAGGCCCTGGGTCGTCACGCCGCAGGCATCCCCTTCCACGGGCAGCAACGAGACCCGATCTCCCTTTTGGCCCTCCAGCCGGATCGATTGCCCTCCCCGAAGCAACAGAACCTCCTCACCTCCCCGGACGATGCGCGCGGTCACGCCCCCCAGCAGCGGCAGCGCCAACAGGAGCACATTGGCCAGGGTGTGGTCCATGCGCCCGCCCAGCGCCCCAAGGATGACGATTTCGCCGGCTCCCTGCTCGACCGCATAGGCCAGGGCCAGCTCCAGATCGGTTTCGTCTTTGGCCCGAGGGTGCTGCACAAACTCACATCCCTGCGCCTCCAGCCGCGTCCGATGGGGCTCGGTCAGCGAATCCATGTCGCCGACTACCACCTGAGGGGTGATCCCCCAGGCCAAAGCCTGAGCCGCGCCCCCATCGGCGCCGATCACCAGGTCCCCTTTCCGAATCCATCGCGCCCAACTTTTATCGTCCGCCGACTGCCCTGCGGCAATGATGATGACCCGCATTGGTTCCCCCTTCTCGTTGTCCGTCGCGATGACAAAAAAGCCGCCCGGCCTTTAGGCTGGCGGCTTGCTTTCTGTGCATGTCTGCTTTCCTACGCCGGCATTACCCAGGTCAGGTTCAAAGGGTCGGCGACGGTTTGGTCGCCCTCTCAGCCTGGCTCCCCAGGCTCCCCCAGCGTATTCTTGTTGTCTGGATCCCATTGTACCACTCCATCCGGTGCCTGTCAAGTAAAAAACAAATCGGGTTTCGGGCAATTTGCCCGTTGCCAAAGGCCGGAAAGGATGGTATAATCCGCGCCGGAGTGAACCTGTGGAAAACCTATTGATCTTTTTACCCTTTCTTGTGCCGGCTGTTGTCGCCCAGTTTGACCCGCAGAAGCGGTGGGCGCGACCAGCCACCTATGCCACGCTGATTGCCATCAACCTCGGGTTGCTGGGCATCGTAGGGCTGGCGGTACTGAACCAGCTCGCCGTTCTGTTCATGCCCGAGACGGTGGACGCGACGGCCCAGGCGGTCAACTGGATTGGAGTGGCGGTCGCCGTCTTGATCACGGCCTTGGTGGCTTGCCTGCCCTTGCTGCCCAAGGTGAGGCAGGGCCTGGCCCGCTGGCTGCCCATCGACCCCCAATCGATGGTCCACATGACGGCCCTGGCCTTTGCCGTGTACCAGATCGGCCTGAACCTGGCGCAGATGGCCCTCATCGGCGACCTGGAAAGCCTCGCCGACGCCGAACTGGCCTTGACCATCTGGGACGTGCTCCTGTCGGGCCTTCCCTTGCTCCTCTTTGCCACCGTCGGCGTGGGGCTGTTCACGCGCCGAGATTGGCGGGGCACCCTGGACCGGCTGGGCCTGCATCGCCCCACCCTGAGGCAGGTGCTGGCAGCGGCGGGCTTGACCACCCTCTTGCTGGTGGTCAATTATGGCATCGACACGCTGTGGGCCACCCTGGATCCTTCGGGTTACGACCTGGTGAGCCGCGTGACCGAGAACCTCTTTGGGGGCCTGACCACGGTCACAGGGGCTCTGGTGCTGGGGCTATCGGCCGGCATCAGCGAAGAGATCCTGTTTCGAGGGGCCATCCAGCCCAAGCTGGGTCTGGTGCTCACTACCCTGCTGTTCGCCGTGGGACACTTGCAGTACGGACTGAGTGTGGCCATGTTCCAGGTGTTCATCATCGGCCTGGGGCTGGGGCTGGTTCGTATCCGGGCTAACACCACCACCTGTATCGCCATCCACGCCGCCTACAACGCACTCATTGTCCTTTTGGGCCTGCTGCAAACCTAGCCGGTCGGCACCTTCGAGGGGCGCGTTTCGGTCCAAGGGGGCAGGCGAGAAACGAGTATGGAACAGGGAGACCTGCGAGATCAACTGCGACGGTTGGGCATTGGCCGGGGCCTTCAGCACCTGGAAGCCTCGCCCCGCCCGAAAAGGCCGTCCATCGAGGACCTGCTGCCGGGAGACGTGCGGCACACTCAGCAGGGTTCTTTTTTCCTGCACCGCGAGGTCTATGGTCCCGACTTTCAGCATGGCCATCACACCTTACAAGACCTGTTCCTCCACCCCTTGCAGCGCGCCGCTCTCTTGGCTCGCGACGAGCGATTGGCCGGGGTGGATCTCCATCGCATCGCCTTTGTCGATACCGAAACCACCGGACTGGCAGGCGGCACCGGCACCTATGCCTTTCTGGTGGGGGTGGGTCGCTTTGAAGGCGACCAGTTTACCCTTTATCAGTTCTTTATGCGGGATTACGACGAAGAGCCTGCCCAGCTCAGCGCCCTGGGCGAGCTTTTCGACGACCTGGAGGCGGTGGTCAGCTTTAACGGCAAGAGCTTTGACATGCCGTTGCTGGAAACCCGTTTCATCATGGCCCGCCAGCAACCGCGCCTGAGCGAGGCCCCTCATCTGGATCTATTGCCCCCGGCCCGCCGATTTTGGAAATATCGACTGCCCTCGTGCGCCCTTTCGACCCTAGAAACTGAGGTGTTGGGGGTGGCGCGCACCCAGGCCGACGTGCCGGGCTGGCTTATCCCCAGCCTGTACGCCGATTATGCCCGAACCGGCGACGCCCACGAGATGCCCGGCATTTTCTACCACAACGCCCAGGATATTCTATCGCTGGTGACGCTGACGGCCCGGATGTGCCACCTGGTCGCCCTGCCCTTGCCGGGAGCGGACGGTGTCCCCGGCGAGGATCTGTATGGACTGGCCCGCTTGCTCCAAGATCTGAACGACGAGGGGCGCGCCGAGTCGGCCTTTCATCAGGCGGCCCGCACCAGCCAGATCCCCCGGGTGCGCGAGATGGCCATGCGCGACTTGGCCTACCTGCTCAAGCGCCAGGATCGGCGTGACGAGGCCTTGGGATGGTGGCAGCAGTTGGCCGAAAGCGAGGGCGCGGTGTATGCCTGCGAGGAGCTGGCCAAACACGAGGAATGGCAGCGCCAGGACCTCACCGGAGCCATTGCCTGGACAAGACGAGGGATCGAGCTGGCCCAAAAGTGGCCGGCAGGCCCCAAGCGAAAGGAAACCCTGGGGCAGTTGAAGCATCGCCTGCAGCGGCTGGAACGCAAGAGGGATCTCCCTCCGGGCGAAATCTGTCAAGATCCGGCCGAGCTCTAGCCGTGGGAAGGGTTTCTCGTCTGGGATCTGTGGGGAGATGCGTCCCAGACCCTCTCCGGACCGGGGATCCGGCAGTTACGAACGAATGATGAGTCGATTGGAGGAATCTCGCAGCAAAACGTGCCGCTGGCTGTCGTGGGCCAGCCTGGTCCTTTTGATCCTGGTGGGCGCGGCCTTGCGGTGGCGCTACATCCAGGAGATTAGCCTGTACATCGACGAGTTTGTCACCGCTTGGGCCGCGCGGAACATCCCCCTGCGGGGGCTGCCCAGCTTTCCTTCGGGCAACATCTATCCCCACGGTTTTGTCTTTACCTATCTGGAAGCGCCCTTTGTCCTGGGCGCCTTTGACGAGACCTGGGCGCGAATCCCGGGATTTGTGGTCAGCCTGGCCGGTATTGTGGTCGTCTATACCGTGGGTCGCCGGTTCTTTGACACTCGGGTGGGACTGATCGGAGCGGCGGCCCTGGCCCTGGACCCCGATTGCATCGTGTGGGGCGGGCGGGCGCGCATGTACGGTCTGCTCCAACTCCTTGTCCTGTTGGTGGTTTTCTTTTACCATCGGGGGTTGACTCAGGATCGGGCCCGCGACCGCTACCTGGCCCTGGGGTTGGCTGTCGTCGCCATCTTTACCCACGCCGAGGCCGGGTTGCTGCTCCCGGCCCTGGCGTGGGCCACAGTGGTGGTCTGGCCCTGGCGCCGCGCCCTGCGCCGGGACGTGATCCTGCCCTTTGTGCTGGCTGGAGTGGGCGCCGGCGTCTTTTTCCTGATTTCCAAGTACGGGCAGCCGGGCCACCTGGAGACGCTCCAGGAGAGCCGGCCCTACCTGGATCTGACCGCCCAGGTGTTGACCGGCCCCAAGGTGTTCGCGCCCTTTTTCCTCGACGGGCATCGGCTGCCCTTCACCTTGCTGGCGCTAGTGGGTCCTTACTTTATGATCCATCCCCGGCTGGATCGCCAAGCGCCGTTGACCTACCTGTACCTCATCTTTCTGGCAGTGTTGGCGCCCCTCCTGGTGCTGGCAGGCGCCACCTGGCAGAACGAGCGCTATCTCTTTCTGCTGCTGCCCATCCTGTTCTTGGTTGCCGGCGCCGTGTTGGTCCGGCTTCTCGACCTTCTGCCCTGGGCGCGCCGCTTGCGCGCTGCACAGCCGGCGGTGTTGGCCCTGGCGGTTGCCCTGCTGGTCGGGTTGATCGGTTCGGAACGCGCCTACCAACAAGAGTGGGGCTACGACCAGGCCTTTCGCTACCTGCGGGACGAGGGACGGCCCCAGGCGGGCGAGCCAGTGCTCAGTGTGTCGCCTGCCGCTTGCGCCCTCTATATGGGCGAGTGTGACTATTTCGCCATCCAGAGCGGCTACGAAGAGTTTCTGGTCAGCCGTCCCGGCGATGGCCAACTTGTGGACCTGTGGACCGCCACGCCGATTTTGACCGACACCTCCCACCTGCGGGATCTGCTCCAGACCTCGCCGCGGGTGTGGCTGGTGAGCGATGGATGGCGATTTCAGACCCGCTACGAGCCCGACTTTATCCAGGTCGTTCTCGATCAGATGGAACGGGTCTATGACGACCGGGGCGTCATGGTCTTTCGCTCCAAGGAGGCGGGCGCGACGGCCCCTCCCGCCGTCCAGATCGAACGTCCAGTCGATTTTGGGGATGCCCTGCGCCTGGTGGGCTATGATCTCTCGACCGCGAACCCTCAGCCCGGCCAAACGCTGGAGGTTGCGCTCCATTGGCAGGCCCTGGAACAGGCAGGGGTGGGCTATACGGCCTTTTTGCACCTGGTGGCGGTCGGCGACCGGGGGGTGGCGGGGGTCGATGAGGACGTGCTCGGCGGCGTGTACCAGCCGGCCCTTTGGCCCAAGGAGGCCACCATGATCGATCGCCACTCGCTGCCGTTGCCCGCCGATCTTCCGCCGGGTCGATATCGTCTGGACCTGGGCCTGTATCCCACGGGCGCGCCGGAGCAATTGCTGCCGGTGGGCGAGGGGGATCGGCTGCCGCTGGCCGATCTGACGGTGGGGCCGGCGGTCGAGTTCCCGCCGCCCGCCGTCTCGTTGGACATCGACTTGGGGGGCCAGGTCCGCCTCCTGGGCTACGATCTGGTGTGCTCCGAGCCGCTGACTTGCGATCTGGAACTCCACTGGCAGGCCCTTCGGGCCATGGATCGGGACTATACCGTGTTTTCTCAGATCCTGGACGAGAACGACGCCATCGTCGTCCAGGACGACGGCCCCCCCGGCGATCCCTATTTCCCGACGTCGACCTGGCTGCCCGGCGCTCGTGTGCTCGACGCGCGCCACCTGGCGGGGCCGGGCGACGCCGCCCCTGGCGACTATCGCCTGGTGGTGGGCTTGTATCACCAGCCCACCCAGGAGCGGCTGCCGGCCGTCGACGCCGGGGCCCAACCCCTCGGCGACGCGGTGGTGCTGACCGTCCTTTCCCTCGGGAGCACGCCATGAGCGGGCAGGCAGCGGGCCGGCGGCGATGGAGTGAGGGGGCGCTGTGGGCCATCATTGCCGTCTATGCCCTCTTTTTCGGGACTCGGGTGGTTCTCGAGCACAACGCCTTTCAGACCACGGCCTTTGATCTGGGCAACGTTGACCAGGCCGTGTGGAACACGATCCATGGCCGACCTTTTGCCATGACCAACATTGAGGGGCTGACCAACCGGCTGGGCACCCACGTCGAACCGATCCTGTTGCCCGTGTCGTTGCTCTACCTGGTGTGGAGCGATCCCCGGGCGCTGCTGTTGCTCCAGACGGTGGTCATCGCCCTGGGCGCCTGGCCGATCCATCGCCTGGCCCACCGCGCCTTGTCTGGAGCGGGACAAGCCTCTGGCGCAGCTCCCCATGGGGTGTTTGCCCAAGAGGTCCTGCCCCTGCTTTTTGCCGCCGTCTACCTGCTGGTTCCGGCCCTCCAATCGGCCAACCTGTTCGACTTTCACGCCGTGGCCCTGGCGCCCACTTTCTTTCTCCTGGCTTTCTATTGCCTTGAGGTGAAGCGCTGGGGCGGCTATGCCCTCTTTGCCCTGCTGACCATGGGCTGCAAGGAGGACATGCCCCTCCTGATCGCCATGCTCGGCCTGTATGCCCTGGTGGTGCG
>CAZNQW010000203.1:0-7093 GCA_964575225.1 uncultured Anaerolineaceae bacterium
CGCGATGGAATCTCGTGACTGGAGTTCAGACGTGTGCTCTTCCGATCTCGCAGCACCGCCAGGTTCTCTCGATCCTCTTCCAGGTCGGGTCCTTTGTCGGTCTCCAACGTCATGGGGATGTTCAGAAAACGGGGGTCGTTGAGCAGGAAACGAAAGGGCTCCAAGCCCAGCTCTCCCTTGCCAATATGCTCGTGCCGGTCAACCCGACTGCCCAGTTCCCGCTTGCTGTCGTTGAGGTGAATGGCTTTGAGGCGTTCCAGGCCCACGATCTGATGGAACGCGTCCCACGTCTCGTCAAAGGTTTCCCGCGTCCGCAGATCGTAGCCTGAAGCCAAGGCATGGGCCGTGTCGAAACAGACCCCCAGCCGCTCCGGCTGATAGACGCCCTCGAGCATGGTCCGAAGCTGATCAAAGGTGTAGCCCAGATGGTCCCCCTGCCCGGCGGTGTTCTCCAGCCAGACCTGGGCCTGGTAGCCGGGCAACCGGCGATGGACCTCGTCCAGCCCGGCGATCACCTGGTCCATGCCCACCTGTTCCCCCTCGCCTTTGTGGGAGCCGGGGTGCATGACCAACCCCGGCAGCCCCAACTGCTCGCAACGCTCCAAGTCGTCGGTGAGGGCGTTTAGCGATTTGTTCCAGAGTTCATCGTCGGACGTCGCCAGGTTCACCAGGTAGAGGCTGTGGGCAAACACAGGCCAGATGCCCGTTTCCTCGACGGCGGCCTTGAAGGCCTGGATGTTCTCCGTCTGCAACGGCTTGGAGAACCAGCGGTTGGGGCTCTTGACAAAGATCTGGATGGTATCGCAGCCCACTTCCAGGCCTCGTTCCAGCGACTTTTCCACGCCGCCGGCGATGGACTGGTGGGCGCCGAGCAAGGGTGACTTTTTGGTCAATCGATTTCCTCCAATCAGGGAAATTTGTTATTTCATCGCCGACAGCCGCTTGTAAGCTATGAGGTGTGCGTCCCCAGATCCTGCCCGCGCCTGGAACCGGACGCGGCGCCGTCCTCGTAAATAGCCAGCACAAACAACAAGGACGACAGCCGGTTGAGGTAGCGCACCACGTGGGGGTTGGCCAAAAGGCCCTCGTCTGATAGGCGCACGACCCGGCGTTCGGCGCGACGCACGATGGTCCGCGCCAGATGCAAGGCGGCGCCCAGGGCGCTGTCGCCGGGGATGACAAATTCCCGCGGCATGTCGATTTTGCCCTCGATCTGGGCGATCCAGGCCTCCACTTGGTCGACCTGTTCGGCAGTAGTTCGGCCCGACCAGGCGCTATCGGGCTGACCGGCTGCTGCCAGTTCGGCCATCAAAGAGGGCAAAAAGCGTTGGATGCCCAGCACGATCTGGGCCGTCAACGGCTGGCACTCACCAGCACGCACGAGGCCCAGTGCTGCCTGGGCCTCGTCCACCGTACCGTAGGCTTCGGGCCGGAGATCGTACTTGGGCACTCGCTCGGGGCCCAAGAGCCCAGTTTGGCCGTCGTCTCCGCGCCCGGTAAAGAACGATGATTTCGACATGATTCCCCTCTGGGCGGAGCCGGCTCAACCGAGGATCGGCCAAGGCCGACGTCCACGCGCCCGCTGCACTATTCGCTAAGCGCCTCGATGATCGTCCGGCAAAACGCCGGCAGGTCGGACGGCATGCGAGAGGTAATCAGGTTGCCGTCGCGGACCACCTCGGCGTCGACCCAGTCGGCCCCGGCGTTGATCAGGTCGTCCTTGATGGCGAAAAAGCTGGTGGCCTTTTTGCCCCGGAGCACATCCGCCGAGGCCAGCATCCAGCCCGCGTGGCAGATGGCCGCGACGACCTTGCCCTGTTCGTCCGCCTCGCGCACCAGCTTGACCATCGCCGGGTAGCGGCGCATCAGGTCGGGGGAGTAGCCGCCCGGGATCACGACGGCGTCAATGTCGCCGGCTTTCACGTCGTCAGCGGCCACATCGACCTCTACCGGGTATCCCAGCTTGCTCTTGTACTCCTGGGCGCTGCCCGAGCCCACGACAAAGGTCTCGGCCCCGGCCTCGCGCAGGCGCAGCAGGGGGTACCAAAGTTCCAACTCCTGATACATGTTTTCGGCCAGGACGGCCACTCGCTTTCCTTTCAGGTCCATATCGGCGCCTCCTTTTTTCCCATTTTCTCCATCTTGCCACAGGCCAATTGGGTTGTCGGTAAGACCGATCCCTCCCAAGCCAGACTCCCACGCTAGTGGGACTCGAGGGCAGCCCCGAGTGTCTGCATCAGGGTCACAAATCCGGGGAAGGAATCGGCCACAATGGCCGTATCCTGAACGCGGGTTGGCCCCTGGGCCACCAATCCGGCGACCACCAGTGCCATCGCCAGGCGATGGTCGCCGTGGCTGTGGACGGCGCCCTCCTGGCCCCGGTCATGGCGGAGCGGTGTAGGGCCGCGCACGATGAACCCATCGGGCAGGGCCTCGATATCGGCTCCCAGCTTGAGCAGTTCTTCTACCGTGGTGGCGATGCGATCGGTTTCCTTGACGCGGAGTTCGGCGGCATCGCGCAGGATGGTGACCCCTTGGGCCTGGGTAGCCGCCACCGCCCATACCGGCATCTCGTCGATGGCCCGCACCACCATTGTACCACCCACCTCCACGCCGCGCAACCCGGCGCTGCGCACGATCAGGTCGGCCACCGGCTCGCCGCCGACCAACCGGGGGTGAGTCTCTTGGATCTGGGCGCCCATCTGTCGCAGGATGTCCAGGAGACCGGTGCGGGTGGGGTTGACGCCCACCCCTTCCAGCGTGATCTCGGAGCCGGGCACCAGCACAGCCGCTACCAGGGGAAAGGCGGCCGACGAAAAATCGCCGGGGATGACCGTGTCGATGGCGCGCAGGGGATAGCCGGGAATCAGGGTGCATCGCGGACCGTCGATGTCCAGGCGGGCGCCCATGGCCTGGAGCATCCGTTCGGTGTGATCGCGGCCCGGCCCCGGCTCGTGCAACGTCGTCGGTCCCTGAGCATATAGGGCGGCCAGCAGCAAACAGCTCTTCAGTTGAGCGCTGGCCACAGGCAGATGGTACTCGAGGCCCCGCAGGCCTCCGCCGCGGATCGTCAGTGGGGGGAGCCGATCCGCGTCACGGCCCAGCACGGTGGCGCCCATCTGGCGCAGAGGCTCGATGATGCGCTTCATGGGCCGCCGCAAAAGCTGTCGATCGCCGCTGAGGATGCTGGTAAAGGGCTGCCCGGCGAGAATGCCGCTGAGCAAACGGAGCGTGGTCCCCGAGCGAACGCAGTCGATCACCGCCTCGGGCTCGCGCAACCCGCCCAGTCCCCGGCCGTGGACCCGAAGCGTGGTGGGCGTGATTTCCTCGATCTCGATACCGAGGGCTCGCACCGCCCCCACACTGGCCCGGCAGTCACCGCTGGGCAGAAAATTCTCGATGTGAGCGGCCCCGTCGGCCAGAGCGCCCAACAGGATGGCCCGATGGGAGATCGACTTGTCGCCCGGAACCTGCACCCGCCCCCGGAGGGGGACGCCGCTTTGTACCACCAGCTCGTTCATGGGAACATCTCGATTCGTGTCTGGCGAATGGTCGTCAGCCGGGCGCAGAGGCCCTCCTCGTCGCCCGCCTGCAACAGGTCGGCCAGACCCTGGAGTTGTGCCTGGTAGGCGCCCACCGCCTTTAGAACCTCGGCCCGATTGGTCAGGAGAATATCCAGCATCATGGTCACGTCGCTGCCCGCTACCCGCGACGTGTCGCGAAAGCCGCCGGCTACGATCTCCCAGGCCGCCGGGTCGGCCGAGGTGGTGGCATCGGCGGTGCTGACAAGGGAACAGGCCAGCAGGTAGGGCAGGTGGCTCACGGTGCCGACCAGGAAGTCCTGCCGCTCCGGCTCCAGGATCAGGGGGTGGGCGCCGATGGCCCGCGCCAGCGACTCGCCCAGGGCCAGCGACTCGGGAGAGGTCCGGGGCAGCGGACACAGGATAAAGGTCCGTCCGCGGTACAGGTCTGGATCGGCGGCCTGGAGGCCCGACGTCTCTTTGCCGCACATCGGGTGGGCGCCCAGGGGTTGCACGTGGGGGGGAAGTTTGGCCATTTCGGCCACGATCTGGGCCTTGGTGCTGCCCAGGTCCATCAGCAGGCATCCTTCGGGCAATAGGGGGCCCAGGGTGGGCAATTGCCGGAGGATGGCGCGCACCGGCATGGCCAAGATCACCACGTGGGCCTGGCGCATTCCTTCCTCCAGATCGATCATGCACCGGTCGACCAGCCCCTGGTCCAGGGCGATGCGAGCGCTCTCGGCCCTGCGCACCACGCCCGTGACCTGCCGGCAGCGGCCGCGGAGGGCGCCCGCCAGGGAGCCGCCCATCAACCCCAGGCCCACGATGGTGACGTGGGCGTCGGCGAGTTCTGGCACCATTCTATATCTCCCGGCCCACGGCCTGGGCAACCGCTCGCAGTTCGGCGATGAGGCGGGCAAAGGAATCGGGTTTGAGCGATTGGGCGCCGTCGGACATGGCCTGGCTGGGGTGGGGGTGCACCTCAATGATCAGGCCGTCGGCGCCCGCGGCAATGGCCGCTTTGGACACGGGCCCCACCAGCTCCCACTTGCCGGTGCCGTGGCTGGGATCGACCACCACAGGCAGGTGGCTGAGCTGCTTGAGGAGGGGCACAGCATTGATATCCAGCGTGTTGCGGGTGTAGGGTTCAAAGGTGCGAATGCCCCGCTCGCACAAAATCACCCGTTCGTTGCCGTGGGAGAGAATGTACTCAGCCGACATGAGCAGTTCCTCGATGGTCGACATCATGCCCCGCTTGAGCAGGACCGGGCGCTGGGCCTCGCCGACGGCGTGCAACAGGGCATAGTTCTGCATGTTCCGCGCTCCGATCTGCAAGATGTCGGCGTAGGTCGCCACCAGGGGCACCTGCTCTGGGGCAATGACCTCGGTGACGACCGGGAGCCCGGTAAGCTGGCGGGCTTCGGCCAACAGCTTGAGTCCCTCTTCCCCCAATCCCTGAAAACTGTAAGGGGACGTGCGCGGCTTGAACGCCCCGCCGCGCAGGATCTGGGCGCCGGCATCGCGGGCGGCCTGGGCGGCCTCCAGCAACGACTCGCGGTTCTCCACGGCGCAGGGGCCGGCCATGATCGCCAATTTGGTGCCCCCCACCTTGACGCCATTGATGGGCACCACGCTATCCTGGGGGTGAAAATCTCGGCTGGCCAACTTGAAGGGCCGCAAGACGGGGACGGTGCGCTCTACACCGTCCAACCGCTCGATCTGCTCGCAATTCAGGGGGCGGCCGCTGCCGATGATGCCAATGATGGTGCGTTCCTCCCCCTGCGAGATATGGGCCTGACAGCCCATCCCCTCGATGCGGGCGGTCACGTTGACGATTTGGCTGTGGGTTGCTCCCTGCTTCATAATGACGATCATGTGGGCCTCCTGATTTGGTATGGACGTACGATTTGTGTTCACGGGTTGACTATAAGGCTGCCGGATCGGGCTCATCCGGGATGGGGGTGGTGGCGGCCGGATACGAGCCCAGCAGCTTGAGAAAGGACGACCGGCGCAGCAAGCCCATCAGAGCGGCTTCGCACTCGGGATCCTGACAATGCCCTTCGAAATCCAGATAAAAGATGTATTGCCAGGGTCGATTCACGCGCGGGCGCGACTCGATCTTGGTGAGGTTGACCTTTCGCTTGGCAAACTCGCCCATGCACTCGTACAGCGCGCCCGGCTGGTGGCGGGTGCAAAAGAGGAGCGACGTCTTGTTTCGCTGCGCCCGGGGCGGATCGCGATGGCTGAGGAGAAAAAAGCGGGTATAGTTGTAGAAGGCATCCTCAACCCCATAGTCCAATTCCTGAAGATCGTAGAGTTGGCCGGCCAACCGGCTGGCAATGACGGCCACGCCCGGCTCGGGCGAAGCGGCCAACATACGGGCGCTGCCCGCGGTGTCGTAGGCGATCTCGGCCGTCCACCCTCGATTGTTCAGGTAGCGCTCGCATTGGGCCAGCGCGTGGGGGTGAGAGCGAACACGGGTGACGTGAGTTAGGGTGGTGCCTTGGGGCGCCAGGAGGGCATGCCGCACCCGCAGAATGACCTCGCCCCACACCCGCAGATCGTGGTCGAGGAGTAGGTCGTAGGCCTGATTGATCGACCCGGCCGTCGAATTCTCCACCGGCAGCGCGCCAAAATCGGCAGCGCCCGATTCCACGGCCTCAAAGACCCCCTCGAAGTTGCGGCAGGGGATGCTGCCCACATCGGGCCCAAAGAACTGGTGGATGGCTTCTTCAGAATACGCGCCTGGCTCGCCTTGGAATGCTACCTGGTTCATTCTTCTCTCCCTGGGTTGGTGTTGGTTTGGGCAAGATCGGGGCGCAGGGCCACCGCACCCCGGAGATAGACGTGGCAGATCTCGGCCTGGGGCTTTTCCGTGTTCCAGTGGATCAGAACGCGCACGCAGCGGGGCAGGCTGCCGGGCACGGGGATCTCCAGGGCGTCCAACAGGGGCACCTGATGCCATCCCAGATCGCGAGCGGCCCGGGCCGGAAAGGCCGCCGTCAGGTCAGGGGTGACGGTAAAGAGGGCACTGGCTACATCATCGGCCTGGACGTCGTTGGCAGTGACGATCTCCTCAAGCAGCTTGCGGGTGGCCTCCCAAATTTCGGCGGCCGAATCGGCGCTGACGGTCGTCGCGCCGCGGATTCCTCGACAAGGCATCGGCTCTCCTCCCTGGACGGATTTTCGGACCAATAAGAAGAGCGTGGGGCCGGTGGCTCCACGCTCTGGGCTTTCTGGGTTTGGAAGCGCTTACCGCGGTGTTCCTCTCCCTGACGCGGGCCGCCGGCCTGATGCCGAAGCATAGGCAAAATAGTAGCCAAAAAAGCTCTCGCGTCGGGTGGCAAACCACAGGGCATAGCTCCCCAAACAGACAATGGGAAGCGCTATACCGACGAGTTGTTGCCAAAGGTTGTCCATCATGAAATTCGTTCCTCTCTACAAGCGACCGCATGGTAACACAGAACGCCCGGCTTGTCAACTTTTGATCGACAAGCCAAGGCTTGCAAAGTCGGTGTCGCCCTTCACCCGGCCGTCGCCCCCCGCACGCGGCGGCCCATGGATGCCCGCTT
>CAZNQW010000204.1:0-7076 GCA_964575225.1 uncultured Anaerolineaceae bacterium
TACACCCTATCCTACACTCTTTCCCTACACGACGCTCTTCCGATCTCCGAAAACTGGGGCAGCGGCACAAGTACGGTCTGCGCAGCCTGCCACGGCGCGTACCACGTCACCCGACTCAACAGCGGCAGCCAAAACAACGACGACCAAACGGGCAATGTGGACTATGGCGGCGACATCTCGTCCTTCGCCCATCGGGTGGACATGTCGTTCAGCTACGGGGCCAACGTCAACCCCGAAACCGTCGGTCTGGACGACCACTATCTGCCGTTGGCGGAAAGTGGTACCGGCAACTATGTGGTGTGCATGACCTGTCACCTGCCCCATGGCTCTTCGGCCCAGATGACAGGCCAGACGGATGGCGCGGGCTTGCCCGGCGAAACCAGCGCCACCGACAGCGCCCTGCTACGCATCGACAACCGTGGCGTCTGCCAGGTCTGTCACCAAAAGTAAGCGCGCGTCCAGAGAACCGTTCATGACTCAATTTCTTGGGGGTCGATCGGCCCAGCGCACGATCCAGGAGGACCGGGGTTCCGGTCCTCCCCCCCTGTGTTTGATGGCCATCGTTGTACTGCTGTTGGGACTGGGCCTTGCGCTGTTGTTCAAAAGCTCTACCGCCGTGGTGGCACAACAACCGCAGTGGCAAACGGGCACCCACACACCCAACCTGATGGCCGTCACCGAAACGCCCACTGTGACGCTGACGGTGACTCTGACACCCACGGTCACGCCAATGCCCGACAGCCCATCGCCGCTGACCCCAACGCTGACCATCACACCTACCGTCGAGCTGGCACCCACCATTCCATGGACACCCGAAAGCACATCGACGCCCACCACCCTGTGGGTCACGCCTACGGCTACGCCATCCCCCACTGCCACCCTGTGGCTCACCCCCACAGCGACAACCGTACCCACCGCCACGCCGTGGCTCACGCCCACCGGCGCGCTCACACCAACCCACATCCTGGCGCCTCTCGCCAGCCTCGACCCGGTGCCGACCCCAACCCTGCCCCCGCCGATTCCGACCCTGGCGCCTGTGGACGGCGATCCCCACGGTTCCTACAGCGCCACCACGGCAAGCTGCGCTGCCTGCCACCGAGCGCACACGGCCCAGGGATTGGTCCTACGGGGGATGTGGCCCGAGGAGTCGCTGTGTCTATCCTGTCATGAGGACGACGGACCGGGCACCGCTGTGGGCGGGGCGTTTGATTATGTAAATTCATCGACCAGCATCTTTATTCACGACGTCGCTGCCACGGATGGCATCCACCGCGTAGGCGAATCGCACCCAGAGGATTTTAGCGGGCGCCACGTGGAATGTGAGGACTGCCATGAACCCCACAAGGCAACGCGCGGCCTCGCCAATGCGCCGTTCCTGCAGAGGGAGATGACCGGCATCTCGGGCGTGGACCCGCTTTGGACGGCGCCAGGCTCGCCCACAGCCTTTCAGTGGTTGGCCCGGGCCGAACGAGAGTACCAGGTCTGCTTCAAATGCCATTCCAGTTTCACGACGCTGCCCACCTACATCCCTGATGGCTGGGATGGATCGAGCTTGGTGGCCGACGGCCTGCGCAAGCTGACCTCCACAGATCCCCAGCAAGTGGCCGACAGCCGCGACCTGGCCCAGGAGTTCAATCCCTACCATGCCAGTTTTCACCCGGTGGTGGCCCAGGGCCGGAACCAGAACATCCCGATCGGCGCCTTTGTGGAGGGTTGGTCATCGGCCAGTATGGTGTACTGCACCGACTGTCACAGCAACCCCAACACCTCCGACGAAGGTACGGGCCCTCATGGTTCGCCATGGCTGCACATCTTGAACGGCTTGGCCAATTACCAGACGGCCAAACCAGACGCCCCCGTCTATGAGGGCACCGAAGTCTGCTTCCAGTGCCACGATGCAGCCGACTATGTCCAGAACGACCGCGACTCGAACTTTCGTCGAGGCAACCGAAATCTGCACGGCCAGCACAGCGACAACGGATCCTGCTATCTCTGCCACGATTCGCATGGGAGCGAGCAGTCTCACCTCCTCAATCTGGACCTCAGCATTGCCGCCGGCTCCAACACATACCTGCTACCAGGCTACGATGGGCAACCCACCAACAGCCAGACGGTCTGGCAGATCAGCCCTGACGGCACGGAAAAAACATGCTGGCTGGTGTGCCATTCCCACGATCACAGCCGCAGTTCCTACCCCAATGTGAGCGACTGACGGGGGCTGGATAGCCACTGCGCCGTCGTCCCCCCAGGATAGGACAGCCTGGGCCCTATCCACCCACGCCCCATTTCACCTTCGACAGCGGAGGCTGACGCCACCGGCTCGTGAGAGAGCGCCGGTGGCCACACGTCTGGCGGCAGCCGGCTGGTAACGATCCCATGGAATCGAGGCGTTTGCGCAATCTGCCATGGGAAGGGCGCGGCCAAAGGCCAGTATTGGCTGCAACCCCCTCACACCGCGATCCCGACTTGCATTCTAGGCGAAATCGCGATAACATAGAACAAAACCACCGGGCCCCAGACTCTTGGGCATGAGTCCGGGGTTGGGGCGAAAAGGGGTGGAAATCCCCAAGGTGGAGATGCTTCCCACCTAAGCGCCCGATCCGGTCCCATCGGATACACTGGCCCAATTCGGGAGATCGCAATGAACGATTTGCAGGCCGAGCTGGTCGAAACCATTCGAGCGTACATAAGAACCTCTCCCCTCAACCGCCTGCGGGATCTGGATGGTTCGCCCTTTTGGGACGAGCCGCTGGTGGGATTTGCCGACGGCGACGATCCCCTGTTCGATCGCTACAAATCGGTGGTGGCACCCGAGCACCTCACACCGCGCGAGGTCCTAGGCGCCATTTCGGGCAGAACCCCCTCCGACCCGGTCGGTGTGGTCTCCTGGGTGCTGCCCATCGCGGAAAAGACAAGGCACAGCAACGCCCAGATGAACGATGGGCCCTCGGTGCGCTGGAACTATACGCGCTTTCAGGGGGAGGAGTGTAACAACAGCTTGCGGCGCCACGTCGTAACCTTTTTAGAGGAAAAGGGGCTGATCGCCCTGGCCCCAGTGATCGGCTCGAGCTTTCAGACCCTCCGGGGACCTCGTGGACTGGCCTCCACCTGGTCCGAGCGACATGTGGCCCATGCTGCCGGATTGGGCACCTTTGGCCTCTCGGACGGCCTGATCACAGCCAAGGGCATTGCCCATCGCTGCGGCAGCGTCGTAGTCGGGGTCGAATGGCCCGCCAGCCCGCGCCCTTACACCGATCACCACGCCTACTGCCTGTACTATTCCCAATCCTCGTGCGGTGCGTGCATCGACCGCTGCCCGGCCGGAGCCATCGGGCCCGATGGCCATGACAAGGACCGCTGTGAACACCATTTGATGGTCACATTGGCCCCTTGGCGTGAGCGGTCTGGGTACGACAGTCCCTATCTCGCGTGCGGGCTGTGCCAGGCAGGGGTACCGTGCGAATCGTGTATACCCACCGGAATCGATAGCGACTTACACATCTTGTAGAAGGGAGGAAAAGGCCATACACGAACCTGCGAGTCGGCATTACCCCCGGCAACCCAATGCCCGTGGGTCACGACACAATATCCGTCTTTGGCAAAAAAACAAGACCGCAAAAAGGGAGGAAATGGTGAGAAAATTTGGAATCCTGATCGCATTGATCGCAGTGAGCCTGGTAATGGCTCAATGTGGCGCCACCCCTGAACCGACTGCTGCCCCAGCCCCACCGGCGGAGCCAACGCAAGCACAGGCTGCCGAGTCCACGACCCTGGTGGTCTGGGACCAGTTTTACCGGGGCGCAGAAAGCCAAGTCATCGACACGTTGAACGCCGAATTCGAGGCAGCCCATCCCGGGGTCAAGATCGAACGCGTATCCAAAGTCCTGGACGACCTGAACACCACCATCAAATTGGCCATGGGTGAGGCCGACGGCCCCGACGTGAGCCAGGTAAACCAGGGCATGGGCGACATGGGCGCCTTGGTGCAGGCCGATCTGCTCCTGCCCTTGGACGACTATGCGGCCCAGTTTGGCTGGAACGAGCGGTTCTCGGCCAGCGTCAACAGCCGCAACAGCTTTTCCGAGGACGGCAAAAGCTTTGGCCAGGGGAACCTCTACGGCGTGAGCCCCACAGCCGAGGTCGTCGGCGTCTACTACAACAAGCAAAAGTTCGAGGAACATGGCTGGGCCGTGCCAACGACCTGGACCGAGTTCGAGCAGCTCCTGGCCGACATCAAGGCCGCCGGCGAAACACCCATCGCCTTTGGCAACCTGGACGGATGGAACGGCATCCACGAGTTCA
The DNA here is from genome assembly GCA_964575225.1 of uncultured Anaerolineaceae bacterium. GTDB lineage: Bacteria > Chloroflexota > Anaerolineae > JAAYZQ01 > JAAYZQ01 > CAZNQW01. The sequence goes on from CAZNQW010000204.1 coordinate 4,303, forward strand.
GCGCCGTGCAGCACGTGCTGGTCAGTGGCGACTATATCAACGACTTTGTGTATGGCGTCAACGACGTCAGCTTTGACATCCCCGAAAACCAACAAGCCGCCCAGACCATGCAGGAATGGGCCGAGGCCGGGTACTTTACCGATGGCTTTATGGGCATCGGCTACGACGATGTCACTGTGCTGTTCAAAGGCGGTCAAGGGGTGTTGACCATCACCGGAAGCTGGCTGGCAGGCGAGCTGGTCGACGGCGAATTCGACTTTGGCTTTTTCCTGGTGCCCCAGGAAGCCGCGGACGAACCCCAATTGGCCATCGGAGGGGTGGGCATCCCCTACGCCATCCGCAAGACCACGGCGAACCCCGACCTCGCGGCCGAATACGTCGACTGGATGGTCAGCCCTCGCGCCGCTCAACTGTGGGCCGAGGCGAATTTCGTGCCAGCCATGCCCCTGGCTGAGGGCACCCAGATCGAGGAGGGCAGCCTGTTCGCCGATACGGTGACCGCGTGGAACCAGATCAATGAGGATAACGGCGTGGGCCATTATATCGACTGGGCCACCCCCACCTTCTACGACACCATTGTCGCCGAGCTGCAAAAGCTCTACGGCATGCAATCCACCCCAGCCGAGTTCACTGCCAAGGTACAGGAAGACTATGCAGCCTTCCTGGCCAGCAAGTAACGTTGAACCTCATCCTCCCCCTTCCCGCCGTGTGTCGCGGGAAGGGGGAGCCCTGAGACTCTGTTCGAGCGCCCAATCGTTCCCTTGCCAGCTCTGAGGCGGAACCCACAGGGATGACTATGAACCAGCGAACCCGCCGGCCAGGCGAATCCCGCTTTCTGGGCTGGCTGTACGTGGCCCCAGGACTGATTATCTACCTGATCTTTGTGCTGTACCCCATCGTCGAGACAATCCGCACCAGCTTTTACCGATGGGACGGGTTTAGCAGCAACCGCGAATTGATCGGCCTGCAGAACTATGCAACGCTGTTGGGCGACCGCCAATTCCTGCTGGCCCTTTCCCACAACCTGATCTTTATCCTGTTCTACAGCCTGCTGCCCATCCTGATCGGCCTGTTCCTGACCAGCCTGATGGGTCGCCAAAAGCTGCCCGGCATGACCTTTTTCCGAGCCGGGCTCTTTTTGCCCCAGGTCATCAGCATGGTGGTCGTGGGCGTGGTCTGGCGCTGGATTTTCAATCCGGCCTTTGGCCCCCTCAACAAATTCCTCACGGCGATCGGGTTGAGTGCATGGGCCAAACCCTGGCTGGGCGATTTCACCTGGGCCCTGCCCGCCGTGGGCACCGTGGGCACCTGGGTGCAATATGGCTTTTGCATGGTCCTGTTTCTGGCCGGCATCCAGCGCATCTCGTCCGATCTATACGAGGCCGCCCAATTGGACGGCGCCAACGGCCTTCAACAGTTCCGGCACATTACCCTCCCCGGTCTTCGGCCCGAGATCATTGTCGCCTTGATCACCACCTTGATCGCGGCCCTGCGCGTGTTTGACCTGGTGTTTGTGACTACCAAGGGCGGCCCCGGCGAGAACACCCTGGTCGTGGCCTTTTTGGTCTATCGCGCGGCCTTTGAGCTCAACCGCATCGGCTATGCCGCCGCCATCGCCACGGTGTTGACCCTGATGATTTTTGTCATCTCGTTTTCCATCCTTCGGTTTCAGAGAGATTCGGAGGCCTAATCATGGCGCGTCTGCGCAAATGGGGACAGACCTCGCTCACCTACGGAATCTTGACCCTCTTTCTCCTGGTCGTCTTTTTGCCCATACTGGGGATCATTCTCAGCGCCTTCAAAACCAACGTAGAGGTGATCCAGGGGCCTTTTGCCCTACCCAAGGAGTGGCTCTTTGAGAACTTTGCCAACGCCTGGAATGCCGGGCGTTTCAGCAGCTATTTTCGCAGCAGCGTCATCGTCGTCATTCCCGTCGTCGTGGTCAGCGTCTTTTTGAGCACCCTCACCGGCTACGCCTTTGGCACCCTGCTCTTTCCCGGACAGCGGCTGCTCTTCTACGCCCTCCTCATCGGCTTTATGGTCCCCTTTGAAGCCGTGGTGATCCCGCTGTACCACATGCTGCGCAATCTCAAGTTGACCGATTCCTACTGGGCCCTGATCCTACCCCAGATCGGCTTGAGCGTGAGCTTTGGCACCTTTTGGATGAGCAGCTTTTTCGGGAGCGCCCCCCAGGAACTGATCGATGCAGCGACCATCGACGGGTGCAGTCGCTGGCAGACGTTATGGAAAGTCCTGTGGCCCCTGGCTCGCCCGGCTGTGCTGACCCTCGTCGTGCTGATTTTCATGTGGACCTGGAACGAGTTCCTTCTAGCCCTCGTATTGGTCCAGGACGAAAACCTGCGCACGCTGCCCGTGGGCCTGGCTTTCTTCCAGGGACGGTTCACGGCCGATATTCCCCGCCTGGCGGCAGGATCGTTGATCGTCGCCGGTCCGATCCTGGTAGTCTATGCCTTTTTCCAGCGCCATTTCATCCGTGGGATGTTGTCCGGGTCGGTGAAAGGCTAGCCGCCCGCTGGGGAAACCCAGAGACGGGAGTGAAACGATGTCATCTGCCCCCTTGATCGAGGAGGCCCGCAAGCGAGCTTTGGACATCCTCCATGGTTGCGTGACGCCCCAAGGCTTTCGGGCTTCGGCGCTAGCCGTCGGCTATCCCCAGATCTGGGCCCGTGACAGCATGATCACCTTCCTGGGGGCCGTGGCCAGCGGAGAGATCGGAAGAGCGTCGTGTAGGGAAAGAGTGTAGGATAGGGTGT
>CAZNQW010000205.1:0-7055 GCA_964575225.1 uncultured Anaerolineaceae bacterium
CATACCACATTCGCGCGCATCGCGCGAGTATCGCAACAGTCTCCTTCCGCGGGGGCGACGGAACAGGCGTCATCCCCGCCCCGACGTCACAGCCTCGAACGCGGGGGTCCACCCCCTTGACGAAGGGTCCCTGCCCGTCACCTTACGGAGCGCGGTGCTGTAGCGCCGCCCCTACAGGTTGCCTTTGCTACAGCCCCAGAATCACCCGCGCCAGGCTGAAATAGATAAACAGGCCGGTGGCATCCACCAGCGTGCTCATCACCGGCCCCGAGACGACGGCCGGGTCGATCTTGAGACGGGTGGCCAGCAGCGGCAGCAGTGAGCCCAGCCCATTGGCCCAGACGACGATGCAGAAGATGGCCAGTGATACGGTCAGCGCCAGCGCCTGGGATGGATCCCAGGTCAAAGCCCGCACATAGGCCACAACGGCCATGGCAATGCCCAACAACACACCGGTCTGCACTTCGTACCACAGGGTGCGAAGTGCGTCGCCCAGATCGATCTCGCCTACGCCCAGGGCGCGGATGAGGGTCGTGGTGGTCTGTGCTCCGGCGTTCCCGCCGGTACCGATAAGCAAGGGGATGAAAAAGGTCAACGCCACAGCGGCTTGTAGCTCTTCCTCGAACAGGCGCATCACGCTGCCGGTGAGTGTGGCCGTGATAAACAAGAGGAACAGCCACCCGATCCGCTTGCGCACCACATTGATTACGCCGCTGTCGAGATAGGGGCGCTCCAGGGGCTGGGCACCACCCAGGCGCTGAATGTCCTCGGTGGCCTCTTCTACCAGTACGTCCACCACGTCGTCGACGGTGACCACACCCAGCAGCTTGCCGACCCAATCCACCACCGGCATCGCCAGCAGGTCGTAGCGGGACATTAGGCGGGCGCATTCCTCCTGGTCGGCCCCCACCTGCACCGCGATGACCTCCGATCTCATGATCTCTTCCAGGCGACTGTTGGGATCGGCCAGCACTAGTTGCCGCAGGCTGACCACGCCCACCAAGATCCCGTCGCGATCCACCACAAAGAGGGAGTAGATGTCCTCCTCCTCGGGGGTCCACTCGCGCAGGGCCTGGATCGCTTCGCGGGCTGTCATTTTGCGCCGCAGGGCCAGGAACTCGGAGGTCATCAGGCCGCCGGCGCTGTCGTCGGGGTGAAGCAACAGAGGCCGCACCTCTTCGGGATCCTCCATGCCCGCCAGGATGGCCTCGACCTGGGCAGCTTCCAGATCGCCCAACAGGTCGGCTGCCTCATCGGGTTCCATCTCGTCGACGATGCGGATCAACGCCTCCGTCGATATATCGGCCACGAGTTCAGCGGCCGCCTCATCGTCGAGATTCTCCAAAATGTCGGCCGAGTCGGTGGGATTTAATTCCGGCAACAGCGCTGCCTGCACCCGATCGTCGAGTTCGGAAAACAGCTCGGCCTGATCGGGTGGGTGCAACGCCTCAATGATCTCCATCGCAGCGGGCAGATCGTCGCGCTCCAGCGCGGCGCGCACGCGGGCCAGGACGTCGTCGAGGACAAAGAGTTCCATGGCACACCTCCGGACGGGTCTAATCCCCGGGGGCGCCTTTTTGGTGTGAGGAAAAAGGAACTGCCTACCGGGGGGGTCGTGCTATTCGGTTGGCAGGTAGAGGCTGGGACCGAGGTCCCCTCGTACCTGGTGGTACTTCGCTTTCAGATATCATCTCGTCCAGTTTCCGGCAAATTCTGTTCTTCCCGGTGTGGGATCGTCTCTCAAAAAAGAACAAGGCCATTATACAACCCGAATTCCCCCATGTCAAGAATGCGCTCAAATCGATCCCCCGCCTTTTGGAGTGCGGCGCCTTGGCGCCGCCCCATGGGCATCAACGCGATCGGATTGGCTCGGCTCGACGGCGATCGACCGAGTCGCATCGCCTCCGACGCACCCGGATGTCGACCGGGCAACGCATTTGATGCGGGGTCCGGGGTCGCATGTCCCCGGTCTATACACAGGGTGTGGGGGTGCGCGGGCACCCCGACAAGTTCTCGCAAGCCGTATAACAGCACGCATCGAAAAGACTCGAACCCTGCGGGCAAGGGCCCCGCGCATTCGTTCCTTCGTAGTGCATTTGACACGCCCATGCCTTTATGCTACAATCAGACCGACCGGTCGGTTTGATAGCCGCCACCGGCGCGCGGGGCCAATGCGCCCCTGTGCCCCCAGAGGTTATCGCCAAATTCGCAGCATAGGGAGGGAAACGATGCACAGACGAATGAGTGGGATTTTGATCGTGGTCTTGGCCGTTCTGTTGATTGCGCCGGGGGCCATGGCCCAGGGTGCCACACCGGCCGAAGTGGTACAGGGCTATTATGCCGCGCTGAGCCAGGCGGCAGCCGGAGGCGACACAGCCGGCCTGTTGGATCTGTTTGCCGACGACGCCACGGTCGAGGTGACCGGGTTGACGCCCCAGCCGGTGAGCGGCAAAGAGGCCATCCAGACCACCCTGGGCGGCATGTTCGCCCTGCTTCAGGGGCTGACCGTCACGATGGGCGACGTCGCTGTCGAGGGCGACCAGGTGGTGGTGAACTATACCATGGCCACAGCCAGCAGCCCGACGGCGATCCCGGCCACCGATACCTTTGTGGTCCAGGAGGGCAAGATCCAGTCGCTGACCATCGCCCTGGCGCCCGAGGCCCTGGCGGGTGCCACGGCTGCCGCAGCCGCCACGCCCACAGCCCTGCCGGCTACCGGCGGCCCTGTGAGCGGCCTCCTGCCGAGCCTGCTGGCGTTGAGCGGCGCGGCACTGATGGCCTTCAGCCGCCGGTTCTCCCGCTAGCCGGTCACCGAGGAGCCAGCCTCCCCGAACCACAAACCGCAAAGGCGCCCAGCCCGTAGGGGCCACCCCTACGATGGTATTCAAGGCGCCTTTGCGGTAATCTTTTTGGAGTGTGATAACCCCGAATGTTCGATAGAATCGGTAAATTTGCAGCGACCTATCGCTATCCTATCATCGTCGCATGGGTCGCCTTGGTGATCCTTGTCCTTGTCCTGGCCCCCAGCCTCTCCGAAATGGTCAGCGCCGATCCGAGCGGCTATTTGCCGGCAGACGAAGCCAGTGTCGTCGCTGCAGAAATCGCAGCCGAGTACTTTCCCGAACAGGCTTCACCGGCCCAGGCTGTTCTCGTCATCAAAAGCGAGAACGGCCCCATGCGCAGCGAGGCGAACCAGGCGTACCTGGCCGAGCTGACCGATTGGCTGGAAACGGATCTGCCGCAGGACGTGATCGGCACGGTGCTCTCGCCAGCCGATCCAGAGTTGGCCAGCCGCCTCATCAGCGAGGATGAGGAGGTCGCCATGATCTTTGTCGGGCTGGTCGGCTCGATCGAAGACAATGCCGTGGTGGACACGTTGGATCAGATCCGGATGCGTCTGGAAGCAGCTCCCGAGGGGTTGGCGGGCTATGTGACCGGGAGCGTCGCCATTGCCAGTGACTACCTGCAGGGCGCCCTGGAGAGTGTGGACCGCACCACCGTCATTACCATTATCCTGGTCGTCACCATCCTGCTGCTGATCTACCGCTCGCTGGTGTCGCCCCTGGTGCCCCTGATTACCATTGGCGCGGCCTTTCTTGTTTCGCGGGGAATTGTGGCCTGGCTGGCCACCCGGGGATTTGCCGTCTCGAGCCTGACCGAAATGTTTCTGGTGGTGCTTCTCTTTGGCGCCGGCACCGACTACTGCCTCTTTTTGGTCAGCCGTTTTCGCGAGTATATGGCCGACAATCTGACCGGACCGGACGCAGCGCGGCACACGGTGGACCGCGTGGGCGAGACGATCACCAGCAGCGCGGGGACCGTTATCGTCGGCATGGTAGCCATGTCCTTTGCCCAGATGGGCCTTTTTGCCAACACCGGCCCAAGCCTGGCCCTGGGTGTGGCCGTCGCCTTGCTGGCAGGACTGACCCTCACACCGGCCTTGTTGGCCGTGCTGGGGAAATGGGCTTTTTGGCCCGGCGGCGCGCACCACGCCCATCACGGCGGCTTTTGGACCAAGCTAGCTCATTGGGTGACCAGCAAACCGTGGGTGCCCCTGGGCCTGGCCCTGGTGATCCTTGTGCCGTTGACCATCTATGGTCAGGGCATGCCGCGCAATTTTGACCTACTGTCCGATCTGCCCGACGATATGGCCTCCAAGGCCGGGTTCCAGATCCTTTCGGAGCATTTTGGCGCGGGCGAGATGCAGCCCCTGGACGTCATCGTCACCGATATCGCCGACGCCCGCAGCCCGGAGGGGATGGCCTACGTCGACGACCTCACGCAGCGACTGCTGCTGGTGGAGGGAGTGGCCGACGTTCGCAGCTTGACCCTGCCCGCGGGCCAATCAGACCCTGAGGTGGCCGAGTTCCTGCGGGTGGACGGCCAGTTGACCCTGATGTTGGACATGACGGGCGAGATCCGCGCTCAGGCCGACGATCCCTCTGCTCTGGCCGCGATCGACATGGACGAGGTGACATCGGGCTTTGAGCTGGTGCGCGCTTACCTGGACGACCTGGCGGCTGCCTTTCCCGACCTGAGCGGCAACGCTCACTACCAGGGGGCTGCGGCGTCGCTGGACAGCCTGGAGAAGGCTCTGGAAGATAGCCAGGATCGGATGCGGGTGAGTTCCCAACTGGCCGAAGTGGCGGCCGGCCTGACGTCTGGACTCTCCCTTGGCGATAGCACCGTCGCCGGCGCTGCCTCGGCTGCGGCGTTGGACCAGGCGGTGGCCGGATTCTCGGCCCTGCGCGGGTACCTGACCGGCCTGGCTGAAGCTCATCCTGCTGTCATCGAACTGGAGGGCTATGACGCGGCGGTGGCTGCGTTGGACCGCCTCGACGCGAGCGTGGCCGACATCCAGGGGGCGCTGCGGGTTTCGACGCAACTCGACCTGCTGGCCGACAGCATGAAGGCCATGGCGACGACACTCCAGGACCCGGCGGCGCTGGCCGATCTGTCCGCTTCACCCGAACAGATGGAAGCGCTGGGCGTTCTCGACGCCTATCTGCAAGAGTTGGTGGAGGCCCACCCCGCCCTGGCGGAGCACGCATCCTACCAGGCAGCCGTCGACCATCTGGCCGCCGTGCAAAGCAGCGTGGACGAGATGAAGCAGTCCCTGTTGGTCAGCCATCAGTTGGCCCTCGTGGCCCAGACCATGGACGAGACGGCGCAATCGCTGGAAGAGAATCCTCTGTCCCTGCTGCCCCAGCCGGGCCAGCCCAGCGCCGGCCAGCAGATGGCCCTGCTGACGGGGTATCTGCAAGAGCTGGGGGAGGCTTATCCTTCGCTGGCTGCCACCGACGACTATGAGACAGCGTTGGAGACCACGACCCAGATGGGCGCGGCGATGGAGGTCCTCGACCTGACCAAGATCAATGAACTCATTGCCGGGACCCGTGAATCGCTGGCGACCCTGAGCGTGGCCTTGGGCGGGCTGTCGGCTACGGCGGCCGAGACGCTGCCGGAGGCGGCCTTTACCCCGAGTGATGCGACCGAGGGCATGATGTCCTTTGCCCCAGACCTGACGCCCCTGATTGGCGAGATCGAGGCTGCCGGAACCGAATTCGCGGCTCTGGCCGAGAGCGTCCGCCAGGAGATGCCGGAAGCCACCTTTGTGCCCACGACCGAGCTGCCGGCGACCAGCGGCGTATCCGATTCGCCGCCTTCTCTGGAAGGCGTCACTGAGAGCCTGACGGCATCAGTCGCTGACCTGGGCGCGTCGTTGAACGCGCTGTCTGCGGCGGCTGCCGTGGCGCTGCCCGATGCGACCTACATCCCGGAAGGCGATCTGATGGCCGAGGAGGCCGATGCGGCCGTGGAGGGGATCATGGCCGACGTGGACGCCTTTGAGGTGGCGTTGCAGGGCCTGGCCGATGACTTTTCCGGGCGTGAGGATGGCTTTTTCGTCCCCGAGGCGCTGGCTGCAGAAGCCGGCGAGGACATCGATCAGCTCTTGGACACCTACAGCGCCGCTGACGGGGGCGCGGCCCGCCTGCAAGTTGTCCTCTCTGACGATCCCTTTAGCACGGACGCTATGGACACCGTGGCCCGGCTGCGAGATGCAGTGAGCTCGGCCAGCACCGGCTATGTCAGCGGCAGCCCTGCGACGAACCTTGACCTGAAAGAGGTGATGGACCGCGACTATGTGCGGACCATGGTTCTGGTGATCGGGGGCATCTTTATCGTCTTGGTCCTGTTGCTACGCAGCCTGGTTGCGCCCATCTATATGATGGCCACGATTCTGCTCAGCTATGGGGCCACATTGGGCATCACCCGCCTGGTCTTTGGCGGTATCTTTGGTGAGGGACTGGCCTGGTTCGTGCCGTTTCTCATCTTTGTGGTGCTGGTGGCCCTGGGCATGGACTATAACATCTTTCTCATGGGCCGCGTCAAAGAAGAATCCCGTCAGCATGGCACCCGAATCGGCATCGAACGGGCTGTGGAACGCACGGGCAGCATCATCACCTCGGCAGGCCTCATCATGGCCGGCACCTTTGCGGCGATGATGGCTTCGTCGCTGCTGGGCCTGGTGCAGATTGCCTTTGCCGTGGCGGTGGGTATTCTGCTGGATACCTTCATCATCCGCACCACCATCATGCCCGCCATTGCGACGTTGCTGGGCAGGTGGAATTGGTGGCCCTCCCGCCATAAATAACCGGTTTGTGCACGTTTGGGGGCGGCAATAAGGGCCGCCCCTACCAGGCCTGGGTCGCCGGCCTGTCTCGCGCGGGATCGCCAGATCCCGCGCAAGCGAAAACCGGGGGTCGGTGCGGCGCGGGTTCGGCGGTTCCACGTTGTAGGGGCCGGTTTCAAACCGGCCCGTACGCGGGCATGGTAGAAGCTGGCGGACCCTGCATTCCTGGCGTCGTCTCTTTGATTGATACTATGGGGCGGCCACGAGGGTCGCCCCCACTTTGCTCGTCGCTCACTCGCTCGGCCTGGGTCGCCAGACCCAGGCCCTTGGTCGCCGTGAACAGGGCGGGTTCGGCGGTTCCACGTTGTAGGGGCCGGTTTCAAACCGGCCCAATAGGCATCAACGTAAGGTCGACAAAAAG
>CAZNQW010000206.1:0-7020 GCA_964575225.1 uncultured Anaerolineaceae bacterium
CAGGCTAGTTGTCAGACGGTCTGTCTCGTTGTTGGGCGAACACGCAGGTGCTGCCGGCCTTGGCAAAAAAAAACACGGCATCACCGTCTCGGTGATGCCGTGGGTTCGAGGCGATTCACACGCAAAAAAGACTTGCGCCCTAGTGGGAAATCTCCCCTTCGGTGAACAGGAAATCCTTCAATTCATGATCAAAGGTGGGATCCTGCCGCCGGATCCATTCCAGGACCATGGCCGCGTGTTCCTTTTCCTCATCGCGGTTGTGCGCCAGGATTTCCTTCAGCTCTGGGTCCGTGCACACATCGACCCGTTGATTGTACCAGTCGACCGCCTCCAATTCTTCGATGAGCGAGACCAACGCTCGATGCATCTCCCTCGTTTCGTTGGAAAGCTCCGAAACCGGTTCATGATAACCCACACTTGCCATTGTCATTCCTCCCTATCCGTATATTCCATAAATGCTCGCCGAACGAGTCGGCGGCATTTGTGGTTTCCATCGTTGTTCATCAGAACAGGTCAACGCACACAGGTTGCTGTTCCAGTGTGCGGACGCGTTCAATGAGCCGGTCGCCTTGACCGTCCCATTTCGTGCCCACGAGCATCTGTCGAAACTTGCGCTCAATCTCGTCCCAGCTCAGCGGATTCTCTGGGTCGCCCTTGGGATAATCCACCTGCTCGACCATAGCCTGCCCATTGTGTAGCGTTACGGAAACCCGGGCAGGCCATGCTTCCGGATACCGCGCTTCCAAAGCAGGGCTGTGTACCACCTGCACGCGCTCCACCAAGGGCCGAAGCTGAGGATCGGCGACGGATTCCGGCGTAAACTCCCCCAGGCCGACGCGGCCCCGCAGCAGGGCGCTGGCCACACAGTACTGCACACTGAACTTGGCTGCCTGAGGGTGATCAGCCGTTGGATTATCGGTCAGCGCCATGGCGGCTTGATAGGTCTCTACGCGTACTTGCGCGATCTGCTCCACATCGCTGCCCAACCTGCCTCGCAACTGCAAGGCGGCGTCGATGGCTGGATGCGTATGCCGGCACGATGCATGGGGCTTGATCGACACACCCGAAATCCGGTACTCGTCCATATCGGAAGACAGGCCGTCTACAACGTGCATGGGATTTGCATCCTGCGACGTGGCGGCGAAAAAACCTCTCCCGCCCTCCAGAATATGGCGCGCACCCGTCAGCCCTCGTTGGGCCAGGTCCGCAGCCAACACACCGCCAGAAGCCGCGCGACCGGCATGCAACGGCTTGCTCATGGCCCCATCGGTGTTGAATTCCCACAGCCCACCGGCCATCGTTCCGGCGCTGCCCAAGGCCCAGGTCATCTGTTCGGTGTCAAGGCCGAGCAACCGACCAGCAGCCGCCGTGCTGCCAAAGATGCCGCAGGTGGCCGTATTGTGCCAGACACGATAATGACTGGCCCCCACCGCCTCGCCAACACGGATCGCTACCTCGTAGCCCAGCACGATCGCAGTCAACAGGTCTGGGCCACTGGATCCCAACTCCTCAGCCATAGCCAGAGCGGCCGGTATCACCACCGCCCCTGGATGCACCAAAGAGGCCCGGTGCAAATCGTCCATTTCCACAATGTGCGAAAGGGCGCCATTCGTAAGTGCTGCGACCTCTGCGCTTCGCTTGCCTGCCAGACCCAGCACGGTCGCCGACCCGCTACCCTGACTGGCGGCACGATCCAGAAATAACCGCCCGGGCGTGGTGATCGTCCCCGCCATGGCCGACCCGAGCCAGTCCAATGTGTAGTACTTGGCAGCATCGACCACTTCAGGTGTACGGTCCATTGGCTGTGCGACCACCAAAAAATTCGCCAATTGCTCGGTCAAAGAGGCCCGGTGCTCCATGGTCATCTCCCACCTACCCTTCTGACATGGGTGCCACTGACGATACACTTGTAGCGCTCAGTGCCAGTATACCACACCTGACGCGTTGGGTCAATAAACTGTTCGCTCCGCAAAGGTATTGACAATCGTACGGCTATGTGGTATATTCTTGTTGTCGGTATGGCTCGGTGCCGACCCCATAGTCACTCATTGCAGATTCGTCCTCGATGTACCCTGATTCTCTCCTGCTGAGCCGGTGTGATGGCTCAGAATATGCTGTGCGGATTGGCCGATTTCCGACTTTGCCATCATAAAGGGGTTGAAACATGCACACCTTCTGCTGCGAACTCCTTCATGAAATCCCATCGGCTGGCCCACGGTACGCTGCGTCGCTCCCCTCTTCTTTTCTGCTGAAAAGGCAGAAAACCTATCTGGAGAAAGGAGGGTAGTTAAAAACGGACTTGACCCAACCCTTGTGTTCTAACGTGTGACCCTTCTCTACAGAAAGGAGACGGACAATGACCCACGCATTGGAAACCATCATACCCCTGAATATGGCCAAACTCAAATTCGGCCTGGGCGCCACTGAGGAATTGGGATACGAGCTTCGGGCGGCAGGCGCCAAAAAAGTGCTTCTTGTCACGGACATGAACCTGTGGCCCTTTGGCGTAATCGACAAGGTCAAACAGGTAATCGAAGACGAAAAAATTGAGCTGACGATATTTGACGACGTTCACATTGAGCCAACCGACTTGTCCTTCAAGAATGCCATCGAAAAGGTAGGCGGTGTGGTCTATGACGCCTTTGTCGCACTGGGAGGCGGCAGCACCATCGACACGGCCAAGGCCATGAATCTGTTCAACACCTACCCGGCCGGTCTGTACGCGTATATCAACAAACCAATCGGCGAGGGCAAGCTGGTTCCCGGCCTACTCAAGCCGATGTTCGCTCTACCGACCACTTCCGGCACAGGTAGCGAGACCACACCGGCCATCGTGCTCGATCTGTTAGAGCTAAAGGTCAAGACCGGCATCTCGCATCACAATATCCGGCCTACCATGGCCATTGTCGACCCTTTGAACACCGTCTCCATGTCTCCCGCCATCACAGCCAGCACCGGACTGGATGTGTTTACCCACGCTGCCGAGTCGTTCACCAACCTACCCTATAACACGCGGCTCAAACCAGAGGACCCGGCGCATCGGCCACCCTACATCGGGTCCAACCCGATTTCCGATCTCTGGAGCGAGCAAGCACTGGAATGGGTGGGCAACTATTTGCGGCGAGCCTGCTACAATGGCAACGACATCGAAGCCCGAACCTACATGTCGTTGGCCAGCACCTTTGCCGGTATCGGCTTTGGGAACGCGGGCGTGCACATTCCCCACAGCCTTGGGTACCCCATCGGGGGCATGCTCCGCGAGTATATGCCGCCTGGATATCCCGTCAAGGAACCGATGGTGCCCCACGGCATGGCCACAGTCCTTACAGCGCCTGCCGCTTTCCGGTTCACCGCACCAAGCAACCCGGCCAAGCATGCCCGGGTCGCCGAGCTAATGGGAGTCAACATTGAGGGCCTTTCCGCCCTGGAAGCGGCCTATCTGCTGCCCGACGCTATCATCGACCTGATGATGGATATCGGCTGCCCCAACGGGCTTCAGGAACTCGGCTTTACCGAAGCCGATATCCCCGGCCTGGTGGAGGGTGGTTGGAAGCAACAGCGTCTTCTCGTCGGCAGCCCCCGACCCGTCAGCAAGGAGGATCTCGCCCGCATCTTTGAAGAATCAATGGTCCTCTGGTAGGCAGAATTCCCACATTCAAAAGGACCGTCTAGCAGAACCCGAAGAGGCCCAGATCCTCTTCGGGTTTTTGAAATATCCAATGATTGAACTGATTTTAATCATATCTCTTTTCCAAATTCTTTGATATGATGTAGCAAGAGTACCGACAACACCGCGCGATTCGGAACGTCATTCTAAGGACAGCACGAAGCATGGAAAGGAGATCGTAGCATGGCAAAAAGCACTCTGATCGAAGCCTGGATAAAGGATTTGCAGGAGGCCCTAGACGGCCATCACCTGACGGTGACGGATGTGCGCATCGGCGTCTTTTACACTGCCGCCCAGCTCTCTGACGGCAGCACGGGAGTGGCCTTTACACCTCGCGGATTGAGCGACACGGTCTGCTGCCCCAAGTCGGCGTCCGCCGCCCCTCCCGCCGGCAAATTGGCGGGCATGGAGGCCTGGGACCTGGCCCTCTATGCCCAGGCCTCCATGCCACTGCGCCGCGCCGTTGGGGTAGCCGTCCTCAATGCCCTGTCGGCCGCCGCGGTCAAGCACCATGGCATAGTGGGCGGGCAGGCCGTCGCCGGCCTCGACGCCCTGGCAGCCGCTGAGGTGCAGCCCGACGACCGGGTAGCCATGGTCGGCGGATTCTTGCCCTTTATTAAAGCACTCAAGGGCCGCGTACGAGATCTATGGGTGGTGGACAAGCACCCCGAGGCCTTGAAAGAGGATGAACTCGCCTTCTGGCGATCGCCCGAGCAGGCTATCGATGTTCTGTCCAAGGCCGATGTGGTGATCATCACCGGCTCGTCCTTGGTGGAAGGTGGCATCGACGAGCTGCTACAGGCAGCCGCCAACGCACGCCGCGTCGTTCTGACCGGGCCCACTGCCTCGCCCTGGCCCCCAACCTTTTTCGAACGCGGCGTCGACGTTCTGGGCGGCATCGAAATCGCCGACGGCAAGCGAATGCTACAGGTGGTCAGTGAGGGCGGTTCTGGCTACTTTTTCGAAGACAGCGCCGCCAAAGTCAGTGTGATTCGGAACAACTAGCAAGCCGCTGACGTCGAACGGCCAGCGGTGTGCGGCAGGCCGGCGGCGAGGACCCGTTCGGCAGACGACCTCATGGGCGCCAAGACCCCATGAATGGGGCTTGGGCGAAAGCGCTAACGTGACCTCTGACGAGCCCAGCGGCTCCCAGTGCACAGTCCTGAGGAGCCGCTGGGCTCGAGATGGGATGAGGCTTACAGACAGAGCGTATAGGCGTGGGTATTATAAATCCAAATCTAGGGGAGCGCCCAGCACACAACAACCCCAATGATCCCCATTAGCATTGACGCAACATACAGATGCCGGCAGTCGGCGTGAACACTGACGGGCATTGCTGCGACATTTTCACCTGGATTGCTCTTCCCTGAAGAGATGACTCAAGGAGACTTGCCATGAACCGTAGGAATGTCCTATGCCTTCCGGCCGTCCTCGTCCTGTTGTACTCCCTACTGGTCCTCCCTGTGGTGACCGCATCCGGCCTTCCTGGTTCTTTGCGGCAGGTGGCCGACGGACCGGCGAGCACCAACCTGCGCACCCTGCCCCCAAGTGGGTTCTATACCACAGATCCTTCAACCACCCAACAACAAGCGGGCCGTGTACCGGCGACTAAACTGCTTCCCCTGGCCCCGGTGGGCCTGGACGAAAGTGAGTCCTCGGCAGTACAGGCCAGCAGCGCAGCCCTCGTCTGCAACACCAACTCCATTGCCATTCGCTCTTCTGGTGCAGCCAGCCCCTATCCGTCTGATATCCTGGTCAAAGGCCAGCTTACGCCGTTGGCTGCTGTCAAGGTGCACATTTCTGCGCTGAGTCACATCTGGCCGGATGAAATAGACATCCTGCTCGTCGGGCCACAGGGCCAGAACCTGATTCTCCTGTCCGATGCGGGTGGTAGCTACGACCTCATAAGCGTAGACCTGATCTTTGACGATGCGGCCGCCGTGTCGGCGCCGGACTCTACCCAGATAGTCTCCGGAAGCTATCGGCCCACCAACTATGACACAAGCGATACCTTTCCTAGCCCTGCTCCCGTCCCCTCGACCGCCACGACCCTGTCTACCTTCAGCGGCACTGACCCCAACGGTATCTGGAGCCTGTATGTAGTCGACGACACTAGCGGTGATGCGGGCATCATAGCGGGTGGTTGGTGTTTGGAATTTGTGAATCCGTCCATCACCTTGGAAAAGACCGTTGGTGTCGACCCGAAGACCTGCTCCGCCACCGACGAGATTGCGCTGCCCCCCGGCGGCGGCAACGTGACCTACTGCTACACCGTTGAGAACACCGGGAACATCACACTCAACCTCCATGATCTGAGCGACAGTGAACTCGGGTCTATTTTCAGTGGCCTGAACTACGCCCTGTCACCCGGCGCCTCGGCATTTGTCACTCAAACGACCACGATAAACACCAACACCGTCAACGCTGCCACTTGGACGGCCTACAACCCGTCAGCACCATCGGTCCAGGCCAGCGACGTAGCCACGGTCACCGTAGAGGCAATAGCCCCGTCCATCACCTTGGAAAAGACCGTTGGTGTCGACCCGAAGACCTGCTCCGCCACCGACGAGATTGCGCTGCCCCCCGGCGGCGGCAACGTGACCTACTGCTACACCGTTGAGAACACCGGGAACATCACACTCAACCTCCATGATCTGAGCGACAGTGAACTCGGGTCTATTTTCAGTGGCCTGAACTACGCCCTGTCACCCGGCGCCTCGGCATTTGTCACTCAAACGACCACGATAAACACCAACACCGTCAACGCTGCCACTTGGACGGCCTACAACCCGTCAGCACCATCGGTCCAGGCCAGCGACGTAGCCACGGTCACCGTAGAGGCAATAGCCCCGTCCATCACCTTGGAAAAGACCGTTGGTGTCGACCCGAAGACCTGCTCCGCCACCGACGAGATTGCGCTGCCCCCCGGCGGCGGCAACGTGACCTACTGCTACACCGTTGAGAACACCGGGAACATCACACTCAACCTCCACGATCTGAGCGACAGTGAACTCGGGTCTGTGTTCAGCGGCCTGGACTACGCCCTGTCACCCGGCGCATCGGCCTTCCTCACTCAAACGGTCACCATAACCACCGACACCGTCAACACCGCCACTTGGACGGCCTACAACGACGCCGTTATTCGGGCCGAGGCAACCGATTCGGCCACCGTCACCGTGGAGAGAACCATTCATCGCGTCTATGCCCCGGTTGTGATGCGCGCATGGTAGCTTGCCCGTACCAGGGACCCTACAAACGCAACCCTGTGGATGCTGTGCGCCCACAGGGTTGATTGGTCTCTGTTCGTATTGGAAAGCTACGCTCTGGCAAGCATTATTGCCGGGCGTTCACCA
>CAZNQW010000207.1:0-4382 GCA_964575225.1 uncultured Anaerolineaceae bacterium
TCTGGCGATTTGGGACAAGCACAGGTGCAGAGCTAGACTCTGCGGCCACGTGGAGGAGGGCTCGAGCGGACCACCGCTTCCTTGACTTTGCCGGGGGGAACTGCTATAATGTTCGCGTAACCGGCGGTAATTGAAAAACGACGTTGCCTGCCGGTGAACATAGCCGCTGGATCTCGACAGTCGTAAGCCAAATCGTAACATCTCCTTGGTACCATCAGGGTCGGGATCTGCGCGGTCAGGAGTGCCTGGGAGGGCGGGTGCTGGTCTCCTTTTCTCAACGCATCTTGGTCGTTGACGATGATCCTGTAGTCTTGCGCTTGGTGCGTGACAAACTTGAGGGAGCTGGTTTTGAGGTGTGGACGGCAATGTCGGGCCAGCAGGCTTTGGACTTGCTCAAGAGCCGAGGCTTCCCCCATCTGGCCATTATCGACATCAATATGCCGGGCATGGATGGTTTTGAGTTTTGCCAAACCGTTCAATCGTATAGCGATCTACCCGTGATCATGCTTACGGCCGTGGATGAAGAAGAAACCGTGATCCGGGGCATCGAACATTATGCCGAGGACTATATTACCAAGCCGTTCAGCCCTCGCGAGTTGGTGGCCCGCGTCCAGCGGGTGCTGCGGCGCATCGGTGACTTTGCCTATGCTCTCGAATCGGTCATCAAGGTCGACGAACGACTGGCTGTGGATTTCGGCCGTCAGCAGGTGATCGTAGAGAATCACCCTGTGGCCCTGACCCCCACCGAGGCCAAGCTCCTGTACATCCTGATGCGCAATTCGGGCCGTATCGTCACCACCGATTTTCTCTTGCGCCGTCTTTGGCCTTTGGAACAGGTGTATGAGGATACCCTTCGGGTGCACATCCACCGGTTGCGGTCCAAAATCCAGGGCGGGCAGCGGGAGCCGCAGTACATTTCCACAGAAAGGGGGCTGGGCTACCGTTTCCTGGCCCAGTAGATTCGACGGGCAAGCCGGCAGAGAGCAGACCCGTGCGTAACGCCCGATCTTATGAGCTGATGGAGGAGGAGATCATGAGTAGCGAACAACTGCCGTCCCATTCCCAAGACGTGGAGCGCATTCGAGACATCATCTTTGGCTCGCAAATGCGCGACTATTCCCAGCGTTTCGAGGTTGTGGAGCGGGACCTGGCCCGACTGCAGGGGGAAATCGACCGCCTGACCGAGCAGTTGGCCGAGCAGGACAGCGATCAAACCAAGAAGGTGCAGGCGTTGCGCCGGGACATGCGCCAGGCGGATGATGATCTGCGTAACGAGTTGCGCGAAACCGCCCAAAGGCTCTCCACCGAAAAAGTGCAGCGGGTCGATCTGGGCCGACTGTTTCTGGAACTTGGCAACCATCTGACCGAGGGCCGATCGGTCGGCGATCTGCTCGAAAACCTGGTGGGGGGAGAGCGAGAGCCGGGCCGTGAGCAATGAGATCGCATCTCGGGTGGAGATAAGCGATCCGAGTGGCGCCCCACCTGCGGGCGCCGATCCCCCCATCGAAGCGCTGCGCTCCATTCTATTTGATCCCTACCGCGAGCGGATCGCTGCGCTGGAGCAGGAACTCGAGGACGTAGGGCAACGGATCACCGGCAAAGATGCACTGGTGGCGACCATTTCGCCGATCATGGGCGACGCCATCCGGCGTCAGATTCGTGATTCTCGCGAAGAGATGATCGAAGCCCTGTATCCCATCATCGGTCAGCTTGTCGTCCGAGCCGTGACCGAGGCGGTCCGCGATCTGGCCCGCGCCGTCGATGCCCAGGTGCGCCGCTCCCTCGATATGCGCAGTCTCTGGTGGCGTATCCGTGCGCGCTTGGGGGGAGTGTCTTCGGCCGAGGCTTCTTTGCGGGCCGCGCTCCCCTTTGAGGTACGCGAGATCTATCTCGTCCACCGTGAGACAGGCTTGTTGTTGAGGTACGTCTCGCGCGATCCCAACGTGGGACAGGATTCCGATCTGGTCGGCAGCATGCTCACGGCCATCCGCGATTTTGTCCAGGACGCCTTTGGCCGGGGTAGAGAAGGCCAACTGGACGAGATTGAATATGGCGACCAGCGTGTTTTGATTGAATCCAGCCAGCACGCTTATCTGGCGGTCGTCGTCGATGGGGTTGAGCCGCCCGGTTTCCGGGCCGAGATGCGCGAACGCGTGATTCAGATCGAGCACCGCTTTGCGGATCTGTTGCACGATTATGAGGGCGATTCCTCCCTGCTGGCATCGGCTGAAGAAATGCTGTGGCCGTTGCTCGTGGGTACGGGCGTCCCTGTGTTGGAATTGCGATGATTATGAGCGATGAGCCGATGCTTAGATTGGCCAAAAAGGTCTGCCTGCTGGGCGACTATGCCGTAGGCAAGACCAGTTTGGTGCGTCGATTTGTCTACAACCTCTTTGACGACAAGTATATCAGCACCATTGGGGTCAAGGTCAGCCGCAAGACCCTGTTGACGCGACGGAACGACCAGATCGTGGAGCTTGCCCTCATGCTCTGGGATTTGGCCGGGAGCGAAGAGTTTGATCGGGTGCGCGTCAGTTACCTTCGCGGGGTCGAGGGGGCTGTTCTCGTCTGCGATCTCACGCGCCCAGAGACCCTGTTTAGCCTCCGGCGGTATGCCGACGAGTTGAGGAGGATTAATCCGGAAGCGCGCCTGGTTTTGGCCGCCAATAAACGTGATTTGGTGGAGCCCCACGGGACAGCGGGGCAGGGGTTTCTCGATCCTCAGCAGGTCGAAGCTATGGCCGCCGAGTTGAGAGCGCCCTATTACCTGACGAGCGCCAAGGTGGGGGATGAAGTGGAAGCCATGTTCCGGCAATTGGGCCAAGCACTGGTGGATAGAAACCGGTAGGGTGAGCACGTGGATCTCACTCTTGCCCAAGATGTCCTCCTGAATTGCAGGGTGGCGTATGCGCTCACCGACCGGCAGTTGACGGTGACCCAGATTGGGGGGGCGGTCGAGGCCTTGCAGGGGGATGCGGCGAGCTGGATAGGCCGATCCCTTATCGAGTGCGTCCCCGAGTTGGTGGGCTGCGAGCCGGTTTTGGATAGTGTGCTGGCAGGCGATCTGCCGCGCATCGAATTCGACTGGATTAACCGCGAGGTGGCCGATGGGGGGACGATCTACCTGTCGTTGATCGAGCTGCCCCATCGGGATGCAGAAGGCCAGATCGTCGGCCTGCTCCATTTGACCCAGGATTGCACCGATGCGGGCATTCTCAGGCAACAGGTGAGCCAGAGCCGGAACGAGCTGCGTCTGGCTCGGGACCAATTGGCGCGCCAGAACCTGGACCTGACGGCTGTCAACGCCGAGCTGCGGCGCCTGGACGATCTCAAGTCGACTTTTGTGTCGGTGGCTGCTCACGAGTTGCGCTCGCCTTTGACGGCCATCGAGGGCTTTGTGGAGATGTTGATCGATGAGGAGGCAGGCTCCCTCACCGACAAACAGAAGGAATACCTGCAAATCGTCCATGAAAGCTCCAATCGCTTGTTGCACGTCATCAACAACCTGCTCAATGTGACGCGTATTGAGGCGGGTCGTGTAGAGCTTGTCTTGGAGCCCACGGACCTGCCAGGATTGGTGCAATCGGCAATCGCCGCGGTTGGCCCGCAAGCAGCAGCCAAGGCCCTACGCCTTTCGTTTGTGGCAACCCCCAACCTGCCACCTGTTATGTGCGACGGCGACCATGCCCCGCGGATTGTCGGCAACCTGCTGAGCAACGCCGTCAAGTATACGCCGTCGGGAGGGCAGATCGCTGTGAACGTGGACTGGGGGCCCGAGGATGGGTTCCTGCAGGTGGCGGTCAAAGACAGCGGTGTGGGAATTCCGGCCGAAGATCAGAACCATTTGTTCGATCGGTTCTTTCGAGCATCCAATGTGGGTGCGACGGGAGCCGGTGGCACAGGCTTGGGCCTCTATATTGCCCGTTCGCTGGTCGAATTACACGGCGGCAAGATCTGGTTTTCGAGTGAACCTGGGAAGGGGAGCACCTTCTTTGTGACGTTTCCAATGGCCGATGGATAGGGCCGGGTGGGTGTTTTTGTCTCAGTGATAGCAAGCCTGTCAGGATTTGAGCCTGGCATAAGGAGTGGATCGTATGAAAAAGGTAGTTGGTTTCAAAGGCTTTTCCAGTTGGAGGCCCGCGTGGGCGATGGCGACTGGGGTTTCCAAAGGCCCCGGCTCGGTAGATCGTTTCGCCCTGGGACGCCTCTTCTCGCAAGGGGACGGCGATTCGGACCAGGAGGGCAAAAAGACGGTGCGGGCCCAAAGGCGCCGGCGGAGTGACACGCCCCCCGAAAGCCGTGAGCGGGCCGAGGCCCCGGTCCGGCGGCGGGCCGAGGAGCCAAGCCGGCCATCCGCGCCCTCTTCGAGCGCCAGTGCCCCC
>CAZNQW010000207.1:4482-6959 GCA_964575225.1 uncultured Anaerolineaceae bacterium
GACGGCCCGCCCTCCGGTCCTCGTCCCCACGGCAACCGCCCGCCCGGCGTCCTTTACGCCGCCTGCGGTCTCGGCCGAGGGACAGACCTGGCTGGTCATGCTCTATCAGGATGCTGATGACAAGATCCTGGAGCAGGACATCTATCTCGATCTGAACGAGGCCGAACGGGTCGGCTCCAGCGACCGTGTCCATATCGTGGCCCAAACCGATCGGTTCTACGGCGGCTACCAGGGGGATGGGGACTGGTCGACGACCAAAAGGTTCTATGTGACCCAGGATGACGACCTCCAGCAGGTGCGCTCCCAGGAAATTGCGGACCTGGGTGAGGCCAACATGGCCGATGGCGCCACGCTGGTGGACTTTGTCGAATGGGCGATGGAGACTTTTCCCGCCGACAGGCACGTCCTGATCATGTCCGACCATGGCATGGGCTGGCCGGGGGGGTGGAGCGATCCCTCGCCGGGCGGCCGGGGCGACCCGAGCATTCCCCTGGCTGCGCGATTGGGCGAGCAGATGTACCTGATGGAGTTGGACGCGGCCTTGGGCGAGATTCGCTCCCGGACCGGGTTGGATCAATTCGAGCTGATCGGCATGGATGCCTGCCTCATGGGTCACCTGGAAGTGTTCAGCGCCCTCGCGCCCCACGCTCGATATGCCGTCACCTCGCAAGAGACCGAGCCGGCCCTGGGCTGGGCCTATACCGGCTTTTTGCGGGCGCTCCAGGCCAACCCCGATATGGATGGCGCGGGCCTGGGCCAGATGATCGTCGACAGCTATATCGATGAAGACCAGCGCATTGTGGACGATCAAGCGCGCGCCGAATTCCTGCGCCAGGGTTCGCCGATGGGCGGTCTGTTCGGCCTGCTTGGTGGGGGCCCGGTCAGCGTGCCCAGCGCAGCCCAGCTCTCTCGACAGATGGGACAGGATATCACCCTCACGGCGGTGGATCTGGCTGCCGTGCCCGGCTTGATGAACAGTGTGAACGATCTCTCCTTTGCCCTCCAGCAGGTGAATCAAGCTGTGGTGGCCAAAGCACGGACGTATGCCCAGTCGTTCACCAGCATTTTTGGCACCCAGGTGCCTCCCTCCTACATCGATCTAGGCCACTTTGTGCAGTTGATCAAGCAGCAGACCAACGACCCTGCCGTGGCTCGGGCGGCCGATCAGGTGATAGCCTCGCTGCAGACGGCGGTCATTGCCGAGAAGCATGGCGCCAAAAAGCCGGGTGCCACAGGGGTTTCGGTCTATTTCCCCAACTCTCAGCTCTATGGGTCGGCGATTGCCGGCCCCCAGTCGTACACGGCCATTGCCCGCCGCTTTGCGGAACAGTCGCTGTGGGATGATCTGTTGGCCTACCACTACACAGGCCGTTCCTTCCAGCCGGCTGCGGGCGCCGTCGCCCTGCCGGATCGCTCGGCTACCATTGAAGCACCTGGCACGGGTTCGATCGAGATCGCGCCGATCACGCTGTCCAGCAATGTGGCTTCCCCTGGCAACCCGGTGCTCTTGAGCACCGACATCCGCGGTACAAACATCGGGCATATCCTTCTGTGGGTCGGCTTTTACGATCAACGGGCAAACTCGATCTTGGTGGCCGATATGGATTTCCTGGAGAGTTATGATACCCGCGAGATCCAGGGCGTCTATTACCCCGTCTGGCCTGAGGGGGAGACCTTTGCGTTGGAATTCGAGTGGGAGCCGATCGTGTTCGCCATTTCCGATGGTTTCGAGTCGGTCGTGACCCTCTTTACCCCCGAGGTGTATGGCGCTTCGTTTGAAGAGGCGGTCAGTACCGTGGAAGGGATCTACACCTACGCCGACGGCGGCGAATCCCGCTATGCCCGTCTCTACTTTAGCAACGGCGTGTTGCAGCGGACCTTTGGCTTTACCGGCGAGGACGGCACCGGCGCGCCGCGAGAGATCATCCCCCAGACGGGCGACACCTTTACCATCCTCGAAAAGTGGATGGACCTGGATTCCAGTGGCAAGGTTGTGCAGATGGCTACTCAGGAAGGAGGCACCCTCACCTTTGGCGATCAGGTGTTCACCTGGGAAGAGCTGGACGCGGCGCCCGGTCAGTACATCGTCGGCTTTATCGCCAAGGATTTGGACGGCACGGCCTATGAAGCCTACCAGACGGTGAGGGTAGAGTAGCGGGTTGGAATGCGTCGCCCGTTGTAGGCCAACACCGCGCAAGCGAGGACATGAATTTGAACGCGACCGCGCCCCCAGTTCTACCGGGGGCGCGGTTTCGCGCCAGCGCGCTATTCCACGTTCCAATAGATCAGCGCCGAACGGACGCCGGCGGGCCAGACGTACTGTCCCTCTTGCCAGGTCAATCGACGGCGCAACAGGTCCATCAGGAACTCGTCGTGTTCGGTGTGATGGGTCAACCCCAGGCGGCGTTTCACCTTGGACAACGCCTCTTCCAGGCTGCCATTGGTGCGCGGGGGCCACAGACCGCTGTCCTCCATGA
>CAZNQW010000208.1:0-6919 GCA_964575225.1 uncultured Anaerolineaceae bacterium
TACTGTTTATTATATCATAAAGGCTCGCGTATGTCCAGAATCTGTTTTCGCCTGTCAGGTTTTTTGCCAAGCCTGGGTGTACCCCTGTTGGGCTCTGGGTGGATCATGGGTAGTCTCCGACTACCGTTCGCGGGCTGACGGGGTAAACAGCATGTGGCCAAGATCCAAACCAACAACCCGGGGAATATCATACGTCTCTCGACAAACTGGACGCCCTGTGGTATAGTGAACGCGGGTTCTGACACAGGTCGACGGATCTCAGCCCTGATGTGCCTTTTGCTTTTTGTGGACAGTTATTGAAAGGATGGACTATGAAGACTCCCGCGGAATCCTCGGCCTATGGCGGTTCTGGTTGGTCGCCGCGCATTGCCTCTCTCGGCGAGGAAATCGGCATTGTGTGGGGTTCGTGTGGCGTGAGCAGTGAGTGGGCGCCGCTCAAAGCCGTTTTGCTCCACCCGCCAGGTCCTGAAGTGGAATCGGACGCCGACCCCGACCACCGCCAGTGGCTGAATGCTATCGACATGGCCCGCGCGCAGAAACAGCACAATGACCTGGTGGAGGCCTATCACCAGGCCGGGGTTCAGGTGCACACGGTCGATCCAGATGGGCTGCCTCCGCCCAATCTGATGTTTGTGGCGGATCTCTTTTTCATGACCGGGGAGGGCGCCATTCTTAGCCGCCCTGCTTCGACGGTGCGGGCCGGAGAGGAGCGGTGGGTGGCCCGCAAGCTTGCGGATCTGGGGGTCCCGATCCTGCGCTCCGTGCGCGGCACGGGCGCCTTTGAAGGGGCCGACGCGCTATGGGTGGACCCCACCACCGTTCTGCTGGCTACCGGATTGCGCACCAACCCCCTGGGCGCTGCCCAGGTGGCCGGCCTTTTGCGCGAGATGGGGGTGGACGTGGTCGACGTGGGCCTGCCCTATGGTGCGATGCACCTGATGGGTCAGTTGCGGGTTGTGGACCGCGATCTGGCGATAGCCTGGCCCGGGCGGGTGCCCTTTCGCGCTGTGGAGGCGTTGCGCGCGCGTGGGTTTCGCGTCCTCATGGCGCCTGATGAAAAGGAGGCCCAAGGGGGCATGGCCCTGAATGTCGTGACAATGGGGCCGCGCAGGATTCTTATGGCTGCTGGCAATCCCATTACTCAGGCCTTTTTCGAGGAGGCGGGCATTGTCTGCCAGACGGTCGAAATCGACGAGCTGGTCAAGGCTGCCGGCGGCATCGGATGCCTGACGGGTGTATTGCAGAGGGAATAGCCCAGGCGATGTCTTTGGCCTGCGCCGGGGGTGTGGGTCGATTGCGTGATGTGCTGCACCACGCAATCGACCTACACAGGATAGGGCAGATGGGGTCGTCGCCCTGTGAGTCAGAAACCGAATTTTCGCATTGAGGTGTGAAGGGATCGGGCGATGGCATCATGTCGATTGCCCACCCAGGGAGCACCACGGCTTGCATTGTCCCTTGACATGTCTGAAAAGACATGGACCCCCGCCTGCGCGGGGGTGACGTCCGTCAATTGATGCACCGTCATGCCCGCCGCGAGTACCCTCGCGCATAAGCGCCTGCGTACTCGCGGGCAGCATCCATCTTGCATCGTAGCACGTCTTGGCCGACTCTGCAACAGCCCTGCAGGGAGCACGGGTTGGGGTTGAATTTTGGTCGGATTTACGATATAATCAGGTTGTTCGAGGTTGTTGGGGAGAGTGTCAAGACAAGTCGCCTGCCCTGGCAGGCCGGGAGGAAGCGATGCTACGGCGGTTTCTGGCACTGATACTGGCAGTGAGTCTGTTGGCAGCCTGCGACGTGGGAGGCTCGCCGACGCCCGATCGAGTGGCTACTGAGGTGGCGGTGCAGCAGGCCGTAGCCGCCACCTTGACCGCTGAGGCGTTGCAGATCGCGCCCAGTCCGACAACGGCGCCCACGGATACCCCTCAACCCTCACCGACAGATACCCCTTTGCCCACATTCACGACGATACCTCCGGTGGAGCCCTCAAGCACACCCAAGCCATCCCCATCGGCCACAGCCTTGCCGCCGGCCCCCACTCGGACATCGGTCCCCGGGCCCACAGCGACGGCTATCGTTTGGCGGCCCGAGCCCTATGCCGTCGTCGGGGTTGCGAGCGATGACCGGCTCAACGTCCGCAGTGGCCCGGGGGTGAATTATCCCCTCGTCGGCAGCATCCCGGCCCATGGCCTGGGGGTGCAGGTGGGCCAAAGCGGGCAAGAGGTAGCCGATGCCCTGTGGTTGCCGGTTTGGCACCAGGGAATTTCCGGCTGGGTAAACAGTCACTATCTGGCCCGTCAGGTGGGCACCGTCGATCCAGAAGTGGCGGCCCGTGCTGTGCAAATCATCATGGCTCTGAAATCACAGGATATGACGGCCTTGTCCAACTGGGTGCATCCTGACCGGGGAGTGCGGTTTTCGCCCTATACGTTTGTCCGTGCGGAGGATCAGGTGTTCAGCCCCAGTGCTGTCGCGAATCTCCCTTCTGATCCTACGATCTATCTGTGGGGAGCTTTTGACGGTTCGGGCGAGCCGATCCAGTATACCTTTGTCCAATACTATCAGCGATTTGTCTACGATGTCGATTTCGCTCAGCCCGATGTTCTGGGGCTGGATCGCTTTGTCGGCTCGGGAAACACCATCAACAACATCCCGGGTTTTTACCCTGGCTCGGTGACGGTGGAATACCATTTCGAGGGGTTTGATCCCCTCTACGGCGGGATGGATTGGCGGAGCCTGCGACTGGTGCTCCAACAGCACGCGGGAGAGTGGCTGCTGGTGGGCATCGTCCACGACGAGTGGACCATCTGAGAAGGATGTAGCCTCGCTAAGCCTCCTCTCCAGCGTGTTGGATCTCGCCGTCCTGCCCGCGGAAGCGGGTAGCCGCCTGGGCTTTCCCTCGGCCCTTTGCGCAGTTCCGAGGGATTCATGGACCGTCCTCCTTGCAGAGTGACGAGTCCCTTGGAGGCCGATCAGGTAGACCGCAAGAGATTGTCCAGAAGACCGGTTAATTCGGGGTTCTCGGCCAAGTCGGCGCTGCGCAGTTCACGGGCTTTGGCCAGCAAGGCCAGGCTCTGGGCCGGTTTTTCGCCGGGCATCTGTACCTCCGTCGATACCATCAGCCCACCCAACAGCAAGGGCAGATAGAGGAACTCGGCAGGCAACGCACGACCCAATTCCACGCATTGGGCCACATACTCGGTCACGGCAATCTGTTCTTCCCTCGTCCACGGCTCTTGATACCGGCGATGGCGTAACAACCCAAAAGTCAGCGAGCTGGCCAATCGGGTGAGCCGCGGGTAATCGGCTCGGGCCACCAAGTAGATCGGGTCGTCGGTGGATAGGTTGTGTCGATGGGCCAGTGCATAGGCCGGCACGAGAAGGGCGTCCTGGCGTTCAGGCTTGCTGAGGAAATATTCGACAGCATAGGTCAAGATCTTGGCCAGGTAAATGGCTTCGCCGATTTGCAGAGTCAGGCCTGCCTGCCCAAATCGGATCTTGCTCTCGTCTAAAAGGGTCGAGAAAAGGGATGTTCGCTGGATTTTGGGCAGGAGGAAGAGCCGTTGGTCGTTGACCTGCTGGCGGGCCTTGCCCTGGATCCTCAACTCGTCGACGGTCCAGTGCGAAAGAAAGGTAGGCGTCAGATCGGGCGAGGGATCGGGTTGGGGCGAACCTTTGACCCGAAGCTCGAGTTTTTGTTCGGGTTGGGTACGGGCTACATAGCCCAGACCTACTGAGGACGCCAGGCTCAGACCCGTGGTAAAGCTGAGGAGTGTGTCTCCGAGGCGGTCTTGGCACTTTTGGCTGCGGATGTATCGCCCCCGCGTCTCGAAGGAACTGCTGAGAAGGAGGCGAATTGGGTGGGCGCCAGGAGTGAGATGGGGATCGCTGCCGATGGGGACGCTCAGTTCACCTACCTCAGCAGGTTCGAGGGGCACGTCGGTACGTTGCTGAAGCATCGAAAGCCCTGGTTGATGGGAATTCGAAAGGGGGATCTGCAGCGCCACCTGTACCGGCACATCCCAGCAGCTTTGCAGCCAGACGCGAACTGCGGTGGTCTGGCCCGGGGCGATGGTGGAGGGCTCGAGGGCAGCCAAATAGTGAACTCCGTTGGCTTCAAACCGCTGCCGAGCTTCGGACAGGTCGCCCAATACGTCGGGATATTCTGTGCTCATGAGTCTCACCTGCTCCGGGCCAGCCGGGTGATTCAAGGCGTCAAACGAGCAGGAACCCCCAGCTCACCCCCTGTTTTGCCCATTATACCATAGAATTGTGCGAAAGAAAAGAGAACCCACAGCCGTGAGGTGAGCCGATTAATGGAAGGGTCCGCGTTTATTCTCGCCGCGGATCGGTGCGACGGATGATGTCGCTGATCGTCGTTTGATTAAAGCCCTTGAATCCCTCGCATCGCTGGATGTTCTCCAGGTGGCTGCCAATGGCTCCCTTTTCGGCAAAGAGGGCTGCCTTGTCGGCATCGATCAATCCAGAGGCGGTCAGGCGTTCCAGCCGCTCGGGTACGATGGTCCAGCGCTCGCCCCGGGTAAAGGCCTGGCGCAGATAGGAAAAGTCGCTAAAGGGTCGCATCATTTCGACGTCTTGCTGGGCCAGGTCCTCGGTTGCCGTCTCAAAGTCGAGCAGGCAGGCCAGGTGGTGCAGGCCAGCCGAAAGCATGGACTGGCCATGCAGGGCGCACCACAACCCCACGGTGCCCAGGTCGTCGCGGGGCGGTAGGTGGGTATGGGCAAAATCCCCGTCCACTTCCTCGGGAGACAGGTCGACATCGGCAAAGACGGCCAAGCGACAGGCCGGTTGCTCCAACACCTGGGCTCCCCATCCGGCTTCGGCGCCGGCGTAAAATCGCTCCCGGCAGCGAAATCCTAGCGTTTCCAATATCTGGATGAGCAGGAAAAAGCATTCACGCGAACTGCGGAAGGTGTGATGGTCGTGGTTGGCCCAACCCAGCCCCATGTCATTCTGCCGCGCTTTTTGGATCTGACCGGCGCGGTTGCGGCTCTCCCAAAAGTCGCGCTCGGCAGCAAACACGAGCCAGGCAG
The DNA here is from genome assembly GCA_964575225.1 of uncultured Anaerolineaceae bacterium. Classification (GTDB taxonomy): domain Bacteria; phylum Chloroflexota; class Anaerolineae; order JAAYZQ01; family JAAYZQ01; genus CAZNQW01. Next base: position 5,058 of record CAZNQW010000208.1, read on the forward strand.
CCGTATTGACCCCCAGATCGCCTGCGAGACGACGAGTGAGGGCCAGGGTTTGTTCCATGCCGGCCCGTTCGTCGGCAAATGTCCGGGGGCGCGTGGTCCACTGCTCCCAGGCCTGCCGCACACGCTGGAGCGATTCAGGCGCCGTCTGGACGGGCACAAAGCCGGCGTAGCCGCGCCTTTCCACCACCTGCAGCCGGCGACCGCCTGTGTTCCAAATTGTGGCGCGGCGGTAGGGGCCGTTTGCCTCGCCCTCTACGGGCGCCTTGAGTTGGTTTTTGGCCAGAAATCGCTCCACCTCCTCCACCTGGATGGCTGCCGACACCGTATCACCGGGGGGCAATTCGTCCTGATCGTAGAGGAGGATGCGCGGCAATCGGGCGCCGGGATGGTGATAGGCTGTGTGGTTGGGCTCGGTTGGCGTTTCTTCCCGTTCCCAGCCCAACTCGATCAGATCGGCCTGAGCCTTTAGACCCGCGGCGACCACCATGTGGTCGATCCAGTCCACCAACCGCGAACTGGTGCGTCTTTGTAGGTCGGTGGCCCATGTGCTCGCCCTAGGCAACCGCGCCTCGAGTTGAGCCAATCGGGCGGCAACCCAGGCTTCGGCCTCGGGATGGCGTCTCCATTGGAATTCGTCGTGCTCTGAGGTCATGGGGCGTCCTTTCTATCCCCAGGGGGATGCCTTGTCTGGATGGCCATGTCTAAAGATCCCGGTCACTGCTATGGCCCGGTGACGCCTTGGCTGAGGGATCGACATAGACCTTGGCGTAATTGACGGCTGTGGCTGCTTCTGCCGTGGCGACGGCAATCAGTTTGAGCTTGCCTGGGTAGGTGGCGATATCGCCGACGGCATACACCCCCGGGAGGTTGGTGCGAAAATGGGAATCGACCCGGATGGCGTTGCCTACGATCTCCAGGCCCCATTCTCGGATGGGACCGAGATTGGCCAAAAAGCCCAGGCCGAGCACCACGGCGTCGACGGCGATGGTCTGCTCGCGACCCTCGCGATTGTCAATAATCGTGGCGGCTTCCACTCGATCCTGACCGTGGAGGGCCTGTAGTTCGTGGTGGGTCAGTACCTCACATTCAGACGACAGCACCTGGGAGACCGATTGTTCGTGGGCTCGAAAGGCGCCCCGGCGATGAATAAGGGTTACCTCTTTGGCCACGCCCAGCAAGCTGTGGGCCCAATCCAGGGCTGTATCACCGCCGCCCACCACCAGCACGCGCCGGTTCCGAAACGCTTCGCGGTCGTGCAGGAAATAGGTGACGCCTTTGCCGGCCATTCGCTCCAGATCGGGCAGATCCAGAGTGCGGGGTACAAAAGCGCCTACTCCGGCGGCGATGATCACCGTTCGCGAGAGATGGCGGATGCCCGCTGCGGTCTCGAGTTCGATGGCATTCTCATCCTTGCGGCGCAGGTGGTTGACTTTGGCATTGAGGCACACCTCGGGCGAGAACTGGAGGGCCTGTTCCACCTGCCGGTCCACCAGCTCGCGGGCGAGGACCTTGGGAAAGCCGGGGATGTCATAGATGTACTTGTCGGGATACAAGGCAGCAAGCTGGCCGCCCAGTTGAGGCAGGCTGTCGATGATCTTGGCTTTGGCGGCTCGGAGCCCGGCATAGAAGGCGGCAAAAAGGCCCGATGGACCACCGCCGATGATGGTGATGTCAAAGATCTCCGGCTCGGGCATGATGATGCTCCTTCTGGCGATGTTGGTGAGGGAATTATATCATACCGGGGCATGGGATGCAAGGGACGCTTTTCGGGATAGTGTACAAGTCGGTGGGAATCTTTTGTGGGGGCCTACCGAGGCCCCCACCCCCCCGGGGGGGGGGGGGGGGGGCCCCCCCGGCCGCCC
>CAZNQW010000209.1:0-6901 GCA_964575225.1 uncultured Anaerolineaceae bacterium
CGGTAGGCCAGGCCCCATCCTTATCCATGGAGACCAGTGGGGCCGATTTGAAATCGGCCCCTACGGGCACCATCGCGGACGGGCATCGTCCGGGCGACAGCCCGATAGGGAGAGCGGCACCTTGGTGCCGCACGAATCGGCTCTCAAACAGCCGATTTAGCCGCCCTCTCCCTCGGACCGCGGGATCAGGATGGCCGCACTTGCGCCCCGGTTGTGCAGGGCCAAAATGCGCTGCGCCTCGTCGGCCGTGCACCCCAGCAGGATCTTGAACTCGGCATCCCCCTGGAGCCCATCGACGCTGGCGATCAGGCCGGTCACCCCCCGCTCGGGCTGGCTGCCCACCCAGACGTCGAGGCCCTCGCCATCGGCCGAATGGGTGCCTTCCAGATAGCCATAGTCCAGGGGATAGACCCAACCGGGGTAGCGGGGGTGGGGCGCGCCGCGAGGGCGGTCCAGCACCAACCTGTGATCGGCAACCAGTTGTTCCAGCCCGTGCCAAAACGATTCGCCATTCATCCTGCACGCCATTGTATCACATCTGCTTGCACGAGGCAAAGAATATGCATTTTTGAGGCCCGGTGGTATAATGCGCGCCGTTTGAAACGCGAATCGTGCCGCAGGCAAAATCAGGGAGCGCTATGTCGACCGAAACCCGAAAACTGCGGATGCCAGGCTTGCAGACCCTGGCACCGCCGCCCAGCCTCCACCAGATCTTTGCGCTCTGGATCCCATTGGCCGCCAGCATGGTCATGATGGTCCTCGAGCCTTCGATCATCAACATCGGGCTGGGGCGCACCCGCCTGCCCGAGCTAGCCCTGGCCGCCTATGGCATTGCCGCCGGACTCGCCCTGCTGGTCGAGGCGCCCATCATGATGTTGATCGACGCCTCGGTCGCCTGGGCCACCGATCGGCAGGTGTTTGCCCTCCTGAGACGTTTTACCCTCATCCTGGGCCTGTTGGTCACCGCGGTGGGCTTGCTGGTTTCGGTGACACCCCTCTACCCCCTGATCGTCGTCGACTGGATGAACATCCCGGCCGACGTGGCGACCGAGGCGCGCCCCACCCTGGCTATCCTGTCCTTTTGGCCCCTGCCCATTGCCTGGCGGCGCACCCATCAAGGCGTGTTGGTCCGCGCCGGGCAAACGACCATCATCACCATCGCCACCGCCATCCGCTTGGTGGCGTTGGCCGCGGCCATGTACGGCGGACTGGCGCTGTGGCCCCACGGGGGCGCGGTGGTAGCCGGGTTGGCCATGGAGGTCAGCGTGGTGGTGGAAGCCCTGGTCATCACCTGGGCCACGGGCCAGGTGCTCCGCTCGGGCCGCTTACCCGACACGACCCCCGAGGGCGAGTACCCACCCCAGACGATGGGCGCCCTCTGGCGCGCCTACAGCCCGCTGTCCACCTCCTCCATCTTGCGGCAGACCTCCCGGCCGCTGCTCAATGCGGGCATTGCCGCGGCGTTGCTGCCCCGGGCTTCGCTGGCGGCCTGGCCCGTGGCCTGGGGGTTGGCCACCCTGGTGGCGGGCCCGGCCTGGAGCCTGCAACAGCTCACAACGGCACTGGCCAAGAACGAGTCCTCCTACCGGCGCGTGCGCGATTTTGGTCTGGCGCTGAGCGCCTCTTTGAGCGCGATCCTGGCCGTGATAGCCTTTACCCCTCTCTATTCGATGATCATGGGGGGAATCTATAACCTGTCGCCCGAGTTGCAGGAGCTGGCCCGGCCGGCCATCCAGATGCTGGCCTTTCTGCCGCTGGTGATGGGATTACAATCGGTGCTGCGCGGGCTGCTGATTCGCGCCGGTTGGACGGCCCAGGTGCGCACGGCCATGTGGATCAACGTCTCGGTGCTGGCGATCACGCTGCTGGTGGGCGCCCTATCGGGGACTCTCAACGGCGTCACCCTGGCGGCCCTGGCCACCCTGACCGGGGGATTTGCCGAACTGATCTGGCTGACCTGGCGCGCCCGATACTGAGCCGGCCCTTGGCTGGGCGATTGCGTACTATGCCGTCATGCCCGCGCAAGCGGGCATCCATGTTGTGGACCTCCGCTTTCCCAGGGCGCCCTGTCGGGGCCGCGGGATCTGGCGATCCCGCGCGAGCAGGGAGGAGATAGCCACCCAGCGCTCGGCTCCCTGACCCCGGGGACGGGGTCAGGCGTCATTGCGCGTCCCCGAGGACGGGGACGTGAGCAGAAGCGGCGAGCAGAGCGCGGCCCTTGGCTGGGCGATTGCGCACTATGCCGTCATGCCCGCGCAAGCGGGCATCCATGTTGTGGGCCCCCGCTTATGCGCGAGGGTACTCGCGGCGGGGGCGACGGCCTAGGGAGAACGGCATGCCGTGCCCGGAATTACCCGATCAGGGGATGGCGCAGGGGTCGTAATCGGCGCCGACCACGATCAGAATATCCACCGCACTGGAGGGATCCGGCTGGTACCGGATGGCGTCGGGCATCAGATCCAGCGCCTGGGCCACCGTCTCAGCCACAGGCGGGCTGGCGTCGTAGACAATGACCTGGGTCTGGGCATAGTCCTGGCTGTCGGCCGGTCCGCTGTCCACAATCTGCACCCCCAGCCACACCAGAGCGTCGGCGGCCTGGTCGCCGGCGACGGCGCGCCACGAGCCGTTCTGCACGCGGATGGTGGTCTGGTTGAGATTTTCCAGGAACTCGAAATCGATGGGCCCATAGAACTCGTCGAGCAGCTCCTGGATCTTGTCGGGCAGCGGCAGCAGGACCTCGGCCCCTTCGGGGGTCAGCCAGCTTTCCACCTGCCAGGGACCAATCGACTGGCTAAAGATCTGGTTGGGGCTAAGCTTCAGGCCCATGTAGGCCAGGGCCACCACCCGGTCCATGGGCAGGTCGGTCTGGATCCTGCCCGACATGGCGTCCCACAGCGCCGGAATTTTGGGGATCAGGCTCCGATTCAACCGCTGCTGCCACAGGGCCATCAGGAGCTGGCGCTGGCGGCGCGACCGGTCAAAGTCGCTGGTGGTGATCCGCGAGCGCGCATAGAGCAGCGCGTCTTCGCCGTCCATCCAGCGGACGCCCGGCTCCATGTCGATGTCGCTGAGGGGACACTCGACGTTGACCTCCACCCCGCCGACGGCGTCCACGATCTCCATAAAGCTCTGGAAATCGACGCGCACATAGTAATGGATGGGGATGCCGAGATTGTCATAGACCACCTGCTTGACGACCTCGGGGCCGCTGCCCGGCTCCTGCACCTCGCCCCACAGATCGGCGGTGTTGATGCGGTCGTAGCCGTGGCCCGGAATGTTGACCCACAGATCGCGGGGGATGGACAGCAGGCGCACGGTGTTGCGCTCGGCGTCCAGCGAGACCACGATCATCGTGTCGGTCCGCCAGGCGCCGTCGCCCTCGCGCCGGTCAGAGCCCAACAGCAGGATGTGCAGATTTCCGGAGGGAATGGTCACTTGAAACTCGCCGGGGGCGATGGCCTGGGGTGCGTTGTCGGCAGTGATGAGCTGCACATCGGGCGGTCCCGGCACAAACAGCTCGCGGTCGAGCATGATGACGTCGCTCTGCAGGCAGTTTACCGACATCAGGATGTCCACGTCGGTGCCATAGCGGCCGGCCAGAGAGGACAGGGTATCGCCCTCTTGCACCACGTGGGTCACCCAATCGAGGGGCGGCACGCAGGGCGGCGGCGTGACCGGTGCGGCCGTGACCACCTCGGCCGATTGCCCCGGAGGCGTCGACACCGACAGGCTGCTGATGGAACCGCCGTCGCCGCGGCCCGGCTCGCCGGCCTTTTGGGCCGCTAGCGCGCCGGCTGCCAGCAGGGCAACGATAGCCACAAGGACCACAGCAGCTCCCACCAAAAGGCGCGTGAGCCGGTCGGGGGAGGATGAGGGCTCGTCAGAATTCGGGTGCTCCATCTTTGGGCGGGACATTCCACCTCCATCGCGATTGCGCCGTGTACACGGGACTAGTATAACACACAGATTTGAAAAGTACCAGTGTGATTCCGGTCGGTTGCAGGGCCGGTTGTATTTCAGATTCGTCGGTGAGTTCGTTACGATCCTCGGGTGTCTAGCACCATTCTTCTGGAGTGCGCGCCTGTCCATCAGGACGATTGCTGCCGCGGCCTTTGGCCGTCCAATCTGGCGGGTGTAGAGGCGGGTTTGAAACCCGCCTCTAAGTCTGTCGTAGATGCGCATTGAAGGGGCACGGCACGCCATGCCCGCCTATTTGTACGGGCGGGTCAGGGGGTTTTGGAAGGGGGCGGCACCAGCTCTTGCCGGACGGCGTACACGGCCGCCTGGACCCGGTTCTGCAAGTGCAGCTTGCCCAGGATATTCTGCAGGTGGTTTTTGACGGTGCTCTCCGACAGGACCAACTGGTCGGCGATCTCTTTGTTGGAGGATCCGGTGACGATCAATTCCAGGACTTCGATCTCCCGGTCGGTGAGCGACTCGACAGGGCCCGAGGGGTTGGGACGTGCGGGCTCGGGCTGCTGGAACTCGTTCAGGATCTTGGTGGCAATAACGCCCGAAAAGTGGGCCTCGCCCCGCGCCACCCCCGCGATGACCTCGAACAACAGATTGGCCTTCAGGTCCTTGGTCAGGTAGCCTTGGGCGCCGCTCTTGATGGCCTCAAACAGGTCTTTTTCGTCTTCCGACACGGTGATCATGACAATGTGCGTGTTGGGCAGTTCGCGCTTGATGGCCCGGGTCGCTTCCAGCCCGTTGCAATTGGGCATCATCACGTCCATCAGGATCACATCGGGTTTGGTCTCGCGGGCCAGGGCGATGGCTTCGCATCCGTCGCCGGCCTCGCCCACCACCTCCATATCGGTGCGGGATTGGAGCACGGCCTCCACCCCTTTGCGAAAGAGAACGTGGTCGTCGACCAGCAAAATGCGGATCGGTGGGGTCATTGGGCCTCTCCATTTTTGGTCAAGGGGACACGGACCTGCACGCGCGTCCCCTCGCCTGGGTGAGCGATCAATTCAAATGAGGCACCCACCACGGCGGCTCGCTCGCGCATCACCTGCATGCCGAAATGAGGTTGATCCTGCGCCGCAGCAAGCTGGCCCAAGTCAAAGCCCCGTCCCTCATCCACAATGCTGATGACGACGTCGCCCTCGCCGGGCTGAATGGTCACGCGCGCCTGCTGGACCTGAGCGTGTTTGCGCACGTTGGTGAGGGCTTCTTGGATGATGCGGAACAGTTGTAGGTGCGCCGAGTTGGGCAAAGCGGCCACAGCCTCCTCGTCGGCGTACAATTGGACGTGAATGCCATAGTGGGTGCGATAGTCGGTGAGGTACTCGTGGAGGTTGGGCAAGAAGGTGATCCCCGGCAACATGAGCGCCCGCAGGTTAAAGATCTGCTCGCGGACGTTCGTGTAGGCTTGGCTAATGAGGTCTTGCAGCTCTTCCAGGTGAACACGTACTTGGGGCCGGCAACTGGCCGTGAGCAGCGAATGGGTAAACGAAGCCTTGAGCTGCATCGAGCCCAGGGTCTGGGCCAGATTATCGTGGATCTCGCGGGAAAGGCGGACCCGCTCTTCCATCACGGCCAGTTGTTGGGCGCGTTGGTAGAGCCTCGCGTTCTCGATGGCCAACCCCACCACGCTGGCAATGCCCTGGGCCAGGTCGATCTGCTCCTGCTGAAAGGCATAGTGGCGATCCAGAGTGATCACCCAGGCCAGGGCCACCACATGGTCCGAGGCCACGCAGGGCACGCCCAACCACGACTTGCTGCCCCACTGCTGAACCCGCTCGGGGGGTATCCGCGGATCGTGGGCAGCGTCGTAGGTGGTCAAGGGCACCTTTTTCTCGATCACTTCCAGGCTGAACCCATCCAACTCCTCAAAAGACAGGCTGCGATCAAAGTACCCCAGCCGGTCGGCGGCCTCGCGGGCGCGGGCGTCGGTGATGGCTGAGGGCTTGAAGGTCACCAGCCGGTGCTCTTCGTCCACCTCGACCACAATGCAGGATCGCATCCCCAGGGCTTTGGAGAGCATGGTGGCGACCAGCGCCAGGACCTCATCGATCTCCAGGGTAGAGCTGGCGGCCTGGGCCGTGGCCAACAGCCGGGCCGTCTGCTCGCGCTGTTCCTTGAGGAGTCGATTGGTTTCGCCGCTGTACAGATCGCTGAAATATCCCGTCATCCAGCGCAGCAACCCGTCCCATTCGGCACACAGGTCCCAGATCTGGACGGGGTCCATGCCGGGAGTCTGGCGGAGGACGAAAATCAGGGCCTCGCGACCCACGAGCAACGCTTCGATGATCTCGGCGGCGCGGTAGCCGTCCCGCACCGCTCGCTGGCTGAGGTCCGATAGGCACGCTTCCAGGCCCGCCCGGCCATCGGTGGTGAGCGATTCGACGACGCCAGCCAGGGCATGGCTGGCTGTGTCATGGGCCTGCTGCCTCGTCAGGTCGGGCCGGTCGTGGCTCGCCAACTCCAACACGCGCTCGGCCCAGGCCGCGGCTACCTCCTGCCCGCGCACCTGCAGCCAGCCCGCCAGATTTTGGGGCAACTCGTGCCGGTTCTGTGTGTTCACCCGTCCCATCTCCACGGATATTGAATTCATCTTAGCATAAATGCCCCATGGCGTCAACGTGGGTAGATCGCCCCGCAGGCAATTTCCACTCCTACGGGCGGGCGCATCAACGGTAACCTGTTCACGAGGAATCAGAGGTACTCCTATGGATCTTTGGGAAAGCTCTGCATGGAACCCCAAAAAGCCGTCACCCCCGCCTGCCCGCGCAGGCAGGCGCCAGCGGATTCCGCCGTGAAAGGGCATGACAGAGGTAGCCCGAAATTGTGCGGGCGAGGCATGCCTCGCCCGTACGGCACGACGGAGCGCCCACACGGGCTTGTTGGCCCATGAAGTGCGTGCCCCTGCTCTGGCGAGGTCCGCCGGGCAGCGGTT
>CAZNQW010000210.1:0-6835 GCA_964575225.1 uncultured Anaerolineaceae bacterium
ACCCTATCCTACACTCTTTCCCTACACGACGCTCTTCCGATCTATCTGGCCCACGGCCATGATGGGCAGCCCCAGATGCTTGAGGCTGTTCATGTTGTCGGCGCCCTCGTAGGCCACGTCCCAGCCCATGAGGTTTTGGGCGACGATCCGGCCCTGGGCCACGGCGTTGGGAAAGATGGCGTGGACGTAGCGCTCGCCGGTGATCCGGTCGTAGGTCTCGGCCACGTCGCCGGCGGCATAGACGTCGGGCAGGTTGGTCCGCAGGTGATCGTCCACCAGGATGCCCCAGGCGGTGTCGAGGCCCGAGCCGGTCAGGTAGTCGATGTTGGGCCGCAGTCCGGTGGCCGCCACCAGCAGATCAGCTTCCTGCTCGACGCCGGAGCGCATCTGGACGGCCCGGGCCCGGGGCTCGCCCAGGAAGGCGATGGCGTCGGCGTCGGCGCCCTGCACCACGCGGATGCCCCGCGCCCGGAGCATGCCCAGGACCAGGTCGGAGGTCTCGGGGTCGAGCATGGCGCGCATCACCCGCGAGCGCACCATCTGGGTTACCTGGACGCCCAGGTCGGCCAGCAGCAGGGCGATCTCGACGCCGATAAAGCCGGCGCCCACGATCAGGGCGGTCTTGGCCTGGCCGCTGCGGACGCGGCCCAGCAGCTCTTTGGCGGCCGTGAGGGATTTAAAGTTATAGACGCCGGGCTTGTCGGCGCCCTCCAGCGGCGCGTACAGGCGCCCGCCGGTGGCGATGACCAGGCGGTCGTACGACAGCCGCTCGCCATTCTCCAGGCCCACGGCGCGGTCAGCGGGAAAGAGGCCGGTCACCCGTTGGCCGCGACGGTAGTCGATGCCCATCCGTTCGGGGAAATTTTGCCCTCGCCAAAAGTGCACGTCGCGCCCGGTGGCCAGGTGTTCGACCATGGCCGGCGGCGAGTAGGGGGCGAAGGGCTCGTCGGTGATCTGGACGATTTCGGTGCTGCGCTCGAACTCGCGCAGCGTCTCGACGACGCTGACGCCAGCCGGTCCGGCACCGATAATCACAACTCTCATCGCGTCCTCCATTCCGGGGATGCGGTCCCCAGCCATTGGGACCTGGCTACAGGCCCAGGGCCTGGCGCTTTTTCTGGATGTGTTGGAGGATCAGCTCACTGGCCTTGACCGGATCGGGCTCGACGGCGAACTTGGCGCCGATGACGCCCTCGGCTCCGTCGGTGAGGAGCTGGGTGACGGCCGGTCCGCCCAGCACCGGCGGCGCCACACCCAGGACGGTGTAGATGCCCGACGAAACCACATAGGTGCCGATGGACACGGCCTTTTCGCTCATCCACTCGGGGGCCGCACCCGCCACCGGCAGGTCGCTGATGTCGACGCCCAGGGCGTTGGCGATGGCTGCGCAGGCCACCAGGATGCGGCTGATGTCGACGCAGGAGCCCATGTGCAACACGGGCGGGACGCCCAGGGCCTGGCACACGGCTTTCAGGCCCGGCCCGGCCAGTTCGGCGGCCTCGGGTTGCAGCAGCCCGGCCTTGGCGCAGGCGATGGCGTTGCAGCCGGTGTTGACCACCAGGACGTTGTGGGCGATCAGCTCTTTCACCAGGGTGACGTGGCCATAGTCGTGGCGGATGCGGGGGTTGTTGCAGCCCACCACGCCGACGATGCCCTGGATGGCGCCGCTCTTGATGGCATCCAGCAGGGGATCGAGGGTGCCGCCCAGGGCGCCGACGATGGCCTCGACGCTAAAGCCAGCCATGCACTCGGTTGTGTCGTCGGGGATGTTGACCTTGGCCCGGTTGCGGTTGGGATAGTTTTCGACGGCCTGGCGGATGATCGTTTTGGCGATGTCGTGGGCGTGTTCCTCGTGGAATTCGATGTGGGTGGCGCCGGGGAACTTGGCCTTGGGCGAGGTGGAGATGATCTGGGTGTGGAAGCAGTTCGCCAGATCGGGCAACGCCGGCATAATGCACTGGACGTCGACGATCATGGCCTCCACCGAGCCGGTGATGATGGCCAGCTCCTGCTGCAAAAAGTTGCCGGCGATGGGAATGCCGTGGCGCATGAGCACCTCGTTGCCGGTGCAGCACATGCCGGCGACGTTGATGCCTGCGGCTCCCTGCTGCTTGGCCAGGTCAATCATCTCTGGGTCCTGGGTGGCGGCGACGAGCATTTCCGACAGGGTGGGCTCGTGGCCGTGGATGACGATATTGACCTCGTCTTCTTTGAGAACGCCCAGATTCGAGAGGGACTTGACCGGCGTGGGCGTGCCAAACAGCACGTCCGAAAGGTCGGTGGCGATCATCGAGCCGCCCCAGCCGTCGCTGATGGAGGTGCGCAGGCCGTGGAGGATCAGGTTGACCGGGTCGTTGTCTACGCCGATGTGGGTGCGGTGCATCGATTCGACGATCTCACGGTCGATTCCGCGCGGGTCGACCCCCAGCTTTTGCCACAGTTCGACCCGTTTGGCCGGGGCGCGCCGGGTAAAACGGATGGGGCCTTCTTGGTTGCCAAACTCGGCATACACCGCCCGGGCCAGGTCCAGGGCGATCTCTTCTTTGGTGCGGCCCTCGGTGGGAATCTCGTACTCGGCGGCCAGGGCGCCCAGCTTGGCCTCGTCTTTGATCTCATAGCTGCCGGCTTTGCCCTGAGCAGTCAGCAGCAGGGTGTGGGCAATGTCGCGGCCATGGTCCGAGTGGGCGGCGGCGCCGGCGGCGATCATGCGCAACAGGCCACGGGCGACGATGGTATCGGCGGTCGCCCCACAGACGCCCTTTTTGGGGCCGGTGTCGCCAAAGGGGTCGATGCGGCAGGGGCCCATGGTGCAGTGACGGCAGCAGAGGCCGAGTTCTCCGTAGCCGCATTGGGGGCTTTGGGCCTCGAGCCGTTCCCAGGCCGTCTCATAGCCTCCCTTTTCGGCCACGCGGAGCATCTGTTGGGTGGCCGGATCCAGCGAACGTTGTACAGCACGGTCATTTGTGGTCATGGTCTCATTCCCTCCCTGTCTGAGTCACGCTCTTGCCCAGGTCTCGCCAGGCCTGCACGTTGGCGGGCAGGCGAGGCAGTTCGGGCTGGGCTTCTCCCACTGCCACCGACACGACTTTGGCCAGGCGCAGGCTCGCGTCTTTGACCAGGACGTTGATGTCGCCAAAGACCAGGGCGCCCACCTTGCAGGTTTCGACGCAGGCCGGCTTCCGGCCCTGACGCTGGCGGTCGATGCAGTGGTCGCACTTGGTCGCCACCGATTTGTCCCATTTGATCCCGGGCGCGGGGTAAAAGGTCAGGACGTCAAAGGGGCACACCATGGCGCACATGGCGCACGAAATGCACTTTTGGCCGTCTACCACGACCATGCCCAGGTCGGCGTCGCGGGTGATGGCGCCGGTGGGGCATACGCTCATGCAGGGCGCCGGATCGCAGTGGCGACATTTGTTGGGAAAGGATGTGGATAGGTAGAGGCCGGGCACGACGTGGATGCGGGGCTGGGGCTTGGGCTTTTCGAAAATGGCCTGGAAGAGCTGTTTGCTCTGCGAATGCTCCACCGCACAGGCGATTTCGCACTGCTTGCAGCCGACGCATCGCTCCGGATTGACAAACACGGTTTGCATACGAGTCACCTCCTTACAGGGTGTCGACAACCGAACGGGGAACAGGGATGATCGGTCCTCGTGTGGGATCGGGGCGCTCCTCCTTTCTGGCGCCTTCTTGGCGCCGGGTCATGGGTTGCTGTCGCTCTCGCGGACGCGGGCAATTGTGTATTTGTGGGGGCTCGGCCGAGCCCCCACACCCCCGGCCCGGGGCCCTGCGGTCCCCGGACCCCCGCATCAAAGGCGTTGCCCGGTCGTGATCCGGTTGCGTGTGAGACGATCTGGCTCGGTCGATTGCCATGGGGCTGGTCCAATCCCCTTTCATTGTGCGGATGAGGCGACGCACGCGTCGTCCTTCACCATCAAGATTGCGGCGGTCGGGTACGGGCGGGTCTCAGACCCGCCCGTACAGGCAAACCAGCGCAGAATGCCGCGCCCAGAACCCACGGACCCCTGGTTGCCCCATCGTTCCCTCAGGGCGGCCTCAATCGCTCCGGCGCCAGTCCAGAATGTACCGGCAGCTCCTCTGCATATCAAAAGGCACGGCTACCTCCGGGCTGATGGGCTGGTCGGCCTGATCGAGCACAACAACGTGCCAGGTGGTGTTCGCTTGGATAATCGCAAAGTCGTATTCGCCGTCGGCCTTGCTGACCACGACCGGGTACCGATGCCACTCATTATAACACAACAACCGCACATCTGACAAGGGGTTTCCAGCAGCATCGACGACGCGGCCCACAATGTAGGCCGATGCCCGCGGACAGCTTGGGCAGGGGTGCGAGGGATCGGGCTGGGCCGTGCCTGCTGGTTGAAAGCGGTAGGGGGATGGGGTGGCTGTCGGCGGCGGCGCCTGGGTGGGCGTGACCGTGGGCGGCCTGGGGCTCGGCGTGGATGTGGCCGTTGGCGTACAGGTTGGCGTGGGCGTGGACGTTGGGGCGACGGTGGGCGATGGCGTCGCCGTGGGGGTCTCGGTCGCCGTCGGGGGGAGGGAGGTCGATGTCGCTGGGACGGTGGGGGTCGTTGTGGCAGTGGCGGTAGAAGTGGGGCTGGGCGGCGCCTCTTGCTCGGGCGCGAGCGGGGAGGGCGAGGCCGTCTCTGCGACGGCGACCGGCGCGGACGTTGCGGTCGGGGTGGGCGCGGGCGCTGCCGAACAGCCGACGCCCAGTCCGGCAGCCAGCACGAGCCCAATCAACCCGATCGAAATGGAAACCCATCGACCCTGATGGCACATTTGGAAACTCCATTTTTGGCGCCTGCTGCTGCAGGTAGTGCGCAAGCAGGCGTCCTGGCTCGTTCCGTCGTTCCCGCGGACGCGCCTGCGTACTCGGAGGCAAAACCCATGGACCCCCGCTCGCGGCGGGAGTGACGGTTTTCGCAAGGAGTGCGGCCCCTGCGATGGCAGGCGAGGGCGACGGCTGGGCTGGGCTCGCCTACCCCAATTGGTCCAAGACCTCGACCAGGGTGGTTGCCCCGGTCAGGCGCGTCTCGACGCCGGCATCGGCAAACACGTAGGCCGGCCCTTTGCTGTGCAGGTCTTCTTGCAGCACCACGACGTCGGCCTTGAGTTCCACCAACCACTCGCCGACGCGGATGCCTTTGGCCTTGTCCACAGCGGCGTGGGGATTGGCCAGGATCTCCTGGCGCTCCACCTGTCCATCGGTTGTGCGCACCATGAGCAGGGCAAAGTAGGGCGCCTCGCCAAAATGGGGACTCACCGCGCCGGCCTGATCGGCTAGCGCGACGGCGTAGCGCAAATGGGTGCGGACCTGGGGCTCGGCGTGGATGCGCACCCGCTCCACGTGGGGCACCTGGGCGCGGATGGCCTCCTCGATGCGGTGGCTGGCCTGGTGGGCCTTTTCCAGATCGTCCACCCGCAGGACCACGTCGGCCTCCAAAAAGCGGTAGCGGCCCGCGTTGCGCCCCGCCACCGACCGGATCTCGGTGACGGCTGGGTCGTTCTGGATGATGGCGCGCACCTGGTTCAGGGTCTCGGCGTCGAGGGAGGCATCGAGCAGCACCCGCATGCCGTTCACCAACAGCTCCCAACCGGTCTTGATGATGAGGACGACGATGATCATCGCCGCGTAGCGGTCCAGCGGGAATCCCACCAACTGGCCGATCATGGCCAAAAAGACGACCCCCGACGAGAACACGTGGGCGCGATACTCCTGGGCGTCGGCCATGAGGCTGGGCGAGTTGAGTTGGCGGCCGACGCGCATTTCATAATAGCTAAAGGCCAGCGGGATCGCCGCCGACAGGGCGACGCCGATCAGCACCCAGGCGTTGACCGTGGCTGGTTCGGCCTCGCCCAAGACGGCGTGCTGGACGATTTCGTAGCCGGTGAAAAAGATCAGGATGGCGGTGCCCACCGCCACGACGTTCTCGACCTTGTAAAGGCCGTAGGGGAAGGCGCGGCTCTCCCGCTCCGAGATCTTGACGCCGGCCAGAATGGCCACCGCGGCCACCAGGTCGACCAGGTTGTGGACCATCTCGGCGGCCACCGCCAGGCTGCCGGAGGCAGCGGCGATGGCCAGGTTCAACAGGCTGAGGATGACGTTGATGCCGATCGATCCCCAGGCAACCTGGGAGGCCGTCGGCTGGGTTCGTGGTTGCGATTCTGAGGGGTCCGTCATTGAAGGCGCCTCTTACACATATTCCGAAAGGTGCCGCAGGGGCCCGGGTCGCGTGCCGAACCCCCTGAGGGTTTCCACTAGACCGCTCCCGGCGCCTCGGGGCGCGTCAGAGCGGCCAACGCCTGGCGTAGGGTACTCACGGCCAACACAGCGCAGTGGGCGCTATCGTCGGGCAATCCGTCCAGCGCCGCGGTGAGTGCCTCGGGATCGATCTGGGCGGCCTCGTCGAGCGTTTTGCCCAAGACCATCGTCGTAATCATGTTGCCACAGGCCAGGCTAGATCCACAGCCATCGGTCAGGAAGGTGGCCTGCTGAATGGTGCTGCCGTTGCAGCGCATAAAGATCTCCATGGTGTCGCCACACCAGCCGGTGATGCGTGCATAGGCGTCGGGGTCCTCCATCCGGCCCAGATGGGTGGGGTTGCGGGCCTGTTCCAGCACCTTGGCCGAATAGAGGGCCCGTTCCTTT
The DNA here is from genome assembly GCA_964575225.1 of uncultured Anaerolineaceae bacterium. Taxonomy (GTDB): domain Bacteria; phylum Chloroflexota; class Anaerolineae; order JAAYZQ01; family JAAYZQ01; genus CAZNQW01. The sequence continues at coordinate 6,674 of CAZNQW010000210.1, forward strand.
TCGTCAATTTCCTGCTGAAGTTCCGCCACCAAGCGGTCCCAGTTGTCTTGAATTTGAAGTGTCATGCTGCCAGCGTGCTCGACGGTTGCGAGACTACCCCCTTGCCATTTTGGTGCAGATCGGAAGAGCACACGTCTGAACTCCAGTCACCGCTCATTATCT
>CAZNQW010000211.1:0-6832 GCA_964575225.1 uncultured Anaerolineaceae bacterium
TATCCTACCTCTTTCCCTACACGACGCTCTTCCGATCTGAGCCCAAGACGCCCTCCAGCAAACGACAAACCGGCGACCCCTAAGGCATCGCCGGTTCACTCACCACCGGATTCTGACAGATGAGACGCCTCTCGCCCCGTTCTATTCCTCAACAACCGGCTTGATGCCGTGATAGATCCGCAACCCTCCAATGGTCTTTAAAATCGTGTCTGCCGACCGCTGCAGAATGGATTCCAATTCAACGGCCGTCAGTGGTTCATTGCCATTGGCCAAAAACGTACGAAAAACGGCCGTCGTCAATGGGGTTCGCTCATCGATATAGCCCGGCTTCAGGCTGCAACAGGTGCGAAGCGAATGCCACAGACCATCCACCTGCTTTACCTGCGCCGTATCAGGATCGATCCAATCCACCATGTCGGTTTCGGTGTACGTCTTGAAACGGTCATAGCAATCGGAACACAAATGACTGAGCAAATGGGTGCGAAAGTTCCTATCCTCTTCCTCCCACCACCCAAAGTCAATCTGAAATTTGGTCTCTATCGTGGGTCTTGTCCACTTGGCCATCATCTACCCTTTCCCATTCGCAATCACGCCCGCGTTTCATCAATCGTCCAGTAGCCACCGCCCATAGACACAAAACATGGCTCTGTGGACAGCAGTGCAAAGATCGGGCCCGGAGCCGTGCGCCGCAGGATATTGACCGCGCTATAGATGGTCTTGGCGTGTACCGTAGCCTGGGGGCTGAGTTTGGTCAATTCGGGCAGGATCCGCTTCATGGTCTGTAGCAAGCTCTCGCCGCTTTCTCTGATCCGACGCCGGAACTGATCGATGCGGTCGGCGTTCGCTTCGCCCACTGTCATCTTGTCGTCATATTCACACGCAATCGGAACCTTGCGCATCTGGAATTCAAGAACCCCACCCTCGACCGCGGCAATGGGAACCCACAGGTTCTTGAGTCGCCGTGGTTCAAAATCGACTGTGATCACCCGCGGATCGCGGGTACGCTCCAGTTTGATCTGCGCCCCCACCGGCAGCTTGTACCCATCGTACCACTTTTCCAGGCCGTACACCAGCTTGGCGCCACCCACTACCCAGCCCTGCATCCGATCCCCGCTTTGTCCATCAACCAGGATGATGGGAAAGTGATGGGCGGTCGCCTCGGGGAAAAGCCCGCGCGTCCGCACCGTCAGCGGGAGCGTGCCTGCCCGCCAGTGGGGATAGGTAAGTGTGATCGACGTCCGGTACAACGGGCGGCTGGCCCCCAGGACCTCTTCACCGCTCGCCTCGTCGTCGATCTCGCGTTCGATGAGGAGCAGGCTATCGTCGATCCCGCTCCGGTCGTACTCGTGACGTTCGACCGACAGGTACTCGGGTGGGTTCACGACAGCCGCGGGCGTCATCCGTCGCAGATACCAAATATCGCGCCCGCTATCGCCCACGTTGTCGAACCGCTTGTCGGCAGCCAGCGCGCAATTCAGCGACAAGAGCCGGATTTGCTGCGATACCTCACCGGGCAACTCCAGATCATCCAGGAACTCACCAGGTTGCAGCGGCCGTCCTCGGATCTCGATCAACGCTTCGGCAATGTTCAACTGGCCCTCTGAAATGGGCACCAGCAAATCCTGCAAAAACCACTCGTCGCCAAAGGCCACCAGCCCCTCGCGCTCAGCGAGAGCCTGCCCAAGCTTCTCGACGACGTGCTCACCGAACTCCCCGTACAGCTCGGGAGCCCCCAGCAGATTCATTCCGGCCTGAAGATCCTCCGCCCCTTCCTCCAAATTCAAGGCATGGGCGCCCTCTAGCTCGGATGCAAATTCCCGCGGCTTTTTCTCCCCTTCGATTTGAACCTTGATAACCGTGAACGCCCCATGGTCAGGACTCCGCCCCGCACGACTATCGATCACCGTACCCAACGCATAATTCAGAGCAGGGAAGAGAATCTGCTGCCCCACTTTGTAGGCGTCCTTGGGCTGATACACGGGTCCCCGGCTCAATTCCCTGCGAATGGACTCTTCTTCTCGGCGCACGTGCTTCTCGATCAACGCCTGCGCCAATTCATCAACGCCCACCGGCGCTCCTCGGTCCAGGACAAGATCTTGGACATAGGTCACATCTTCTGGGGCAACAGAAAATTGCGTGCGCCAGTATGCTTCGGTTTGTGTTCTCCTTTGGATCACTCAGCTCTCCTCCTGATGCGCCTTGATGGGATCTGGACCACAGGCCCACATGCCACGGCCAATCCACGCGCCGCACAAGGCACGCGTCCGCTATTATACCAGGTTTCCAAAGCATTGACAACTGAAGCATTGCCGTATGAAGTGATTTGTGGTATACTCGATAGTGTCGTCAACTAGGAATAGGCATGCGTAGAAAGGGGGTTATTGTGGAAGAATTGCTCTTGAGCCTCGCTCAACTGGCCATCGCCATTCTACTCAGCGCCATCGGCGCCTTTTTGGCCATGTATATGGTGCAGTGGTTCACACGGGATATCGACGAATGGCAGGAACTCAAGGCAGGAAATGCGGCGATTGGGATCGTGCTGGGCGCCGCCACGCTGGGCGCCGCCATCCTCCTGCGGCCCGCCCTCGTCGTCGACACGCGGCTCCTTGACATGGGGCGTGCGACAGCCTTTATCGAAATCCTCCTGACCCAGGCCTTTCAGTTGGCTATCGGGCTCTTGCTCACAGTCATCACACTGGCCCTGGCCCTCTACCTGTTTGCCTTTCTGACTCGTCGCATCGACGAAGTCGCCGAACTGAAAAAGGGCAACCTGGCCATGGCCGGGCTGTTGGCCGGGGTGATTATCGGCGTCAGCCTGATGGTCAGCCAGAGTATCGGGCAGATCCTCAGCCTGATCTCGTCCTTTATCTGGTAGGGGAGGCCCCATGTCTCAAAGTGAACCCGATCTCGTATGCGTGTACCGATGTTACGGCTTGGACCTGGCCCACGTCCTCAAAAGCAAGTTGGACGCAGCCGAAATCCCCTCCCTTCTCAAATACGAAAGCGCCGGTCCCGTCATTGGCATCACGATCGACGGGCTGGGCCAGGTGTGCATCCTGGTGCCCAGGGAATTCGCCGCCGAGGCAACCGAGCTTCTGGCGGAATTGCCCGACGAAGCCCAGATGGACCTCGACGAGGATGAGGATCTCTAACGAAACGTCCCATCCGCCGGCATGCCGGGCTTGAGCAGCCGCTCCGGATTCGGAAGGCGGATTCGAACTGCAAACACCATATTCACCCGGTCGCTCTGGGTCTGCACATTCCTGGGTGTGAATTCGGCCTGCTGAGCGATAAAGGCCACCGTCCCCTGAAACAGCCGATCAGGGAAGGAATCCACCGTCACCTCCACGCGCTGCCCCAAATACACCGCGCCCAGCTCGCTCTCTGGGACATAGACGGTCAGCGTAACCTCGCCCAAATCGGCCACCGTCAACAGCGTCTCGCCGGCCAACGCCGTCTCCCCTGCCTGCACCGCGCGGCTGGTGACGATCCCAGTCCGAGGCGAGTACAGGCGCATTTTGGCGATCTGCGCCTCCAACAGACCCACGGCCGCTTGCGCCTGTCCCACCTGCGCCTGGGCGACCGCAACCGCTTCTGGAGAGGGTCCGGCACGCAGCTCCTCTAGCTGGGCGGCTGCCACGCCCACACCGGCTGCTGCCACCTCAAACTGCCCCTCGGCCCGGCGCACCTGGCTGGCAAGCATCAGGGGATTTTGCCGCAACGCCCGCAAAGCGACCAGGATTTCCTCAGCCCCGGTCAAACTGGCGTGCGCCCCATCCAGCGCCGCTTGAGCCGCCTCCACCTGATAGCGATGAGCCTCGTACAGGTACTTTTCCTCCATCGATCCCTGGGCCCGATACCGCTCCAATCGAGCCTCGGCCGCCGCCCGCTGTGCCTGGGCCTGCTCCACCTGGACTTGGGCCAGATCGACTTGGGTTTCAGCCTCGACAACCCGGGCATCGATGGCCTGGGGCTCGGCCAGGAGTGCCTCGGCATTCTGCCAGGCCAGGCGAGCTTGCTCCCGCTCTGCGAGGGCCCTATCCAAGGCCGCCTGAGCCGCCAAAATCTCGGCCGGGTGCGGCCCGGCCTGCACACTCGCCAGGTGAGCCTCGGCGGCAACCACCGCTGCTTCCGCCTGCGCCTTTTGGGCTTCCAGGGTCCGGCTGTCGAGGAGTACCAGCACCTGGCCTGCTGTCACCTCGTCGCCCTCGGCGGCTGTCACGGCGACCACCCGCCCGCCCATCTCGGCCACAATCGAGATCGACTCGCCCTCAATGCTGCCCGAGGCGATCAGCGGCCCTTGGTCTTTTTCCGGCGCAGTTCCTGCCACCCAGGCCACATACGCCTCCGCACGACTCTGCTCCAGCCCCATGCCCGCCAGCCACCCACTCACCTGCTCGGGAGCCGTCCGGCTCCACCACCAGCCCGCGACCAGGCTCCCGATCAGCGCAAGAACCACCAGGGCAAGCACCACCCGCTTTTTCATTGGCCTCTCTCCTGGGATTCCACAAAGGTGGCATCTGCCGGCATGCCTGGCTTTAGCTCGTGCCCCAGATTGGGCAAGGCGATCGTAACCGCAAACACCATCGTCACCCGATCTTCCTGGGTTTGAACGTTCTTGGGCGTGAACTGCGCCTCGCTGGCAATTGTGGTCACTGCGCCGTCAAAAGCACGATCGGGATAGGCATCCACCTTGACCCGCACCTGCTGTCCGATCTGTACCTGGCCCAGGCGATTCTCCGAGACGTACACAGTGAGCGTCACTCGATCCAGGTCCGCCAAAGTCACCAACGGCATGCCCGGGGCTGCCACCTCACCTTCATGGAAGGGTCGCTCCAACACCAACCCGCTGATGGGCGCCGTCAGCGTCAGCTTGTCCGACTGAACCACCAGCGCCTCCAGCGCGGCCTGTGCCACCTGCACCTGGGCCGCCGCAGCGGCGCTCTGCTCTTCCGTGGCTCCCATCTTCAGGCCATCGACCTGAGCCTGGGCCACGCCCACCGCCGCCTCGGCTACACGCACCTGCCCTTCGGCAGCATCCACCTGTGCCCATAGCTCCAGCGGGTGGGCCACCTGCCGGCCAAGCTCCCGCACATAGGCAGCAGCGCCCTCTCGCGCCGCCTGGGCTTGACTCAGCCCGGTCCACGCTTCCCACGATTGGTGGGTCGCGTCGGCCTGTTGATGACGGGCCTCGGATAGCGCAGTGATCGGCAGTTTGACTTCCCGCTTGACCACGATACCGGGCGCCACCGGCACCTGCACCATGAATGGCTCGAATTCCTCGATCTGACGCACTGCCTCATCGGCCAGATTTCGAGCGACCTGGGCCGAATTGGCCAGCGCCTGGGCCTGCACCACCTGATACTCCAACACCCTCAACTGTCCCCGCGCCGCCACCAACTCCAGCGTCAATTCCTGGGGGTTCTCGGCCATAGATTGGACATCTTCCCAGGCCCACTGCGCTGCCTGAAGGCCCGCCTCTGCCTGTTTTACCAGCGCCCGCGCGTGAGCCAGCGTCTCCTCGCGAGCTCCCGCCTGCACCTGATTCAGGGCCGCCTCGGACGCCGCGACATCAGCCCGGCTTTGCTCGATCATTGCCTGGAGTAGCGAGTCGTCCAATCTCGCCACGATCGCTCCCTGATTAACCGAGTCCCCCTCCTCCACCCGTAGCTCGACGATCCGCCCGCCAACCTCCGTCGTGACCGCCGCCTCTTCGGCTTCGATGAACCCCGAGGCTTGCAGAGCCGCGTCCGCCGGCGGGGGCCGCAACCCTACCTGGCTCAGAACCTCATCGGCCTGTTCCTTCAGCCGCCCTGCCCAGGCCGGGTGCCCACTCAGCCACCACCAACCTCCGCCGACGGCTGCGACCACGAGCAACAACACCGCAACGCGTAGGATTCGCCGCCTCATTCGATTTCCACTCCTGCCTCGGTCGTCCCGTCCCGAAACCGCACACTGGAGATAAAGGCGTCCTCCAACGAGGGCGCAATCACGTCCATCCCGCGCACGGTCACCCCGGCCGATGCCAAGACTTGGGCAATCTCGCCCGCGCGCGCGCCCAGATCGGCCCCCACCACATGGATCAGCGCCCCATACAAGGCCACCTCCTCAAAAATGCCCATCTGGCGCAACACCGGGATGGCTCGCACCGGCTGCTCGCAATCGATCTCGAACACCTGGCCCCGCATGCACGTCTCTTTGACCACAGCCGGCGAACCTTGGGCCACAATGCGCCCATGCTGGATAAAGGCCAGACTCTGGCAATGCTCCGCTTCATCCATATAGTGGGTCGTCACCATGATCGTCGTTCCGCCTTTGGCCAGATCGTACAGCAGATCCCAAAAGGCCCGCCGCGAAATCGGATCCACCCCGGCCGTTGGCTCGTCGAGAAACAGCATCTCGGGCTCGTGCAAAATGGCGGCGCCCAAGGCCAGTCGCTGCTTCCAGCCTCCCGCCAGGTTGCCGGAGATCTCTCGCTCCCTTCCCTCCAACCCGGCCATGTGCAGCACGAACCTTTTTCGCTCGCGCAGCGTGCGATTGCCCACGCCATAGGTCCGCCCATAGAAAGTCAAGTTCTCGTCCACCGTCAGATCGTTGTAGAGGCTAAACCGCTGCGACATGTACCCGATCCGTTTCTTGACCTCCGCCGTCTGCCGCACCACGTCAAAACCCAAGACCGTCGCCACACCTGACGTCGGCCGGATCAATCCCAACAACATCCGAATGGTCGTCGTCTTGCCGGCGCCGTTGGGCCCCAAAAAGCCATAGATCGCCCCCCGTTCAATGGCAAAGCTGATGCCATCGACCGCGCAAAAGTCATCGAAATACTTGG
>CAZNQW010000212.1:0-6770 GCA_964575225.1 uncultured Anaerolineaceae bacterium
TACACCCTATCCTACACTCTTTCCCTACACGACGCTCTTCCGATCTAGACTGAAGTGCGGATCACGCCGGCCAACACTCAGGCCATTCAAGAAGCTACGGCAGCGGTTGGACGCTCCACCATCGAGCGCTACGCCTCGCTGGAAGAGGCCCAGGCGCGGGTGCCTTTCGCACTGGTGCAGCCCGCCTACCTACCACCGGGCTATCGCCTGCGCGATATCAAGAGCTACACCTATCCTGATTTGCCGACCTGGCTCCCCCAGCCCTTGCTGGCAGAACTGGTCTATGAGGACCAACAGGGCAGGCAGATGCTCTTGCAGATCTATCCGATCCTGCTGGGCGAGCAGGCCAGTATTTCGGGGCTCAATCTTCAGGCCAAGCCCATCCAAGACGTACAGGATGTGACCGTTGGGGGGCAACCGGGGGTGCTGCTGCAACTGGGGCAGGAACGCAAAGAGGCCGGTTGGCAGCAGGTGATCTGGGAACATGAGGACCTGATTCTGGCCTTGACCGCCACCGGGCTGGACACGGCAGAGCTGTTGCGAGTCGGCGGTTCGGTGCGCTGAACGCTCAATCGACAAAGGGACAGGAAAACAGGGATGCTGGTGGTCGTCGTTTGGTGGGTTTGGATACAGGTTATCGGGCTGGCAGCGCTGCCGATGGCCTATCGCTTCTTTCGGCGGCTGCCGGAGCGGGGCTATGCCTTTGCACGTCCCCTCGGGCTGTTGCTGACGACCTATATTCTCTGGTTGGGCAGTTCGCTGGGGGTGCTGCGCAACAGCCTGGGTGGAGCGCTGTTCAGCATTGGGACCGTCGCTGCCGTATCCCTCTTCCTTTACCGTAGGGGGCTCCCCGAGGACGATCCGGGGCTACTCGCCTGGCTGAAAAGCCACGGTCGACTGGTATGGGCCGTCGAGCTGCTCTTTGCCGGAGCCCTGGCGCTGTGGGCGCTGCTGCGCGCCTACAGCCCAGAGCTATTGACCTCGGGCGGCGAAAAGTTCATGGAGATCATGTTCCTGAACAGCATTGGCCGCAGCGAGTACTTTCCCCCGCACGATGCCTGGTTGAGCGGCTATGCCATCAGCTATTACTATTTCGGCTATGTGATGATGGCCATGCTGACCCGCCTATCGGGATTTGCCGCCCACATCACCTTTAACGTAGCTGTGGCCTCGCTGTTTGCCCTGACCTGCACCGGGGCTTTTGGCCTGGTGTACAACCTGGTCAAGGGCTTTTTGCGGACGGAAAAAGCGGCGGGCTCAAACCGCCCGGTCGCCAGTCCCATCGGCTGGGGATTGCTGGGCTCTGTGTTGGTGGCCGTCATGGGCAACCTGGAAGGCTTTTTGGAGGTGCTGTACAGCGCCCGGCTGCTGCCCGAAGGATTCTGGCGCTGGCTGGACATCCAGGACATCAACGGACCCTTTGCCGCCGGAGAGGCCGCCAGTTGGATGCCCACCCGCAGCGGTTGGTGGTGGTGGCGCGCCTCGCGGGTGATCCACGACCTGGACCCTCAGGGAAACTCGATGGGCATACAGCCCATTGACGAATTCCCGGGATTTAGCTTTTTGCTGGGCGATATGCACCCCCACGTTCTGGGATTGCCCTTTGTGTTGCTGGCGCTGGCTCTGACGTTGAACGTCCTGCTGGAGGGGCTGGCGCGGGCGGAGGAGCCCTGGGAGGAAGGGCGATGGTGGGACCCCATCAGGCGGCTGCCCCTGCTGGTGCCGCTGTGCCTGGGAGCCCTCGGCCTGTTGAACACATGGGACGTACCCATCTATTGGCTGGTGTTCGTGGCCGCCTACGGGGTGGCCCTCTGGGAGCGCCGGCGACGGTGGGATTGGGCGTTTCTGCGAGACGTGGGCGTGACCGGCCTGTCGGCCGGGGTGCTGGGATTGCTTCTCTACCTGCCTTTCTACATCGGCTTTCAAACGCAAGCAGGCGGCGTGCTGCCCACACTCTACGTGGGCACGCGATTCCGTCAGTACTTTGTGATGTTTGGCCCGTTCCTGGTGGCCATCGCCGGCCTGTTGCTGGCGCTCCTCTTGCAGTTGCGGAAGGATGTGGCAGCGCGAAAATGGTTGAGCCCTTGGGCCGGCTGGCTGGCCGCGTTTATCCTCCTGCCCACCGTCCTCATGGGGCTGATTGCTGCGGCGCTGCTGCTGACCCCGGGAGGGCGCGAGATGCTGGAAGGCATCCGCCGCATTCCCGCCGTGTACGAGATCGTGGGCGAATCCTCGTGGCCCACAGTGCTGGCCCAGTTGGCCATGGTCAAGCTGCGCACCTGGGTGATGCCTTTGGTGGTGGCCCTGATGGCCTCACTAGGGGTTGTCCTGCTCCAGTTCTCGGCCCGGCCCTCCACGAAAAGCGGCGACAGGCATCACGCCAGCGTCCGCTTTGTCCTGATTCTGGCTGTGGTGGGATTGCTCCTCACCCTGAGCGTCGAGTTTGTGTACCTGGTCGACAACTTTCGGGTGCGGATGAACACCATCTTTAAATTCTATTTCCAGGCCTGGGTGTTGATGGCCATTGCCGCTGCCTTTGCCGTCTTTTGGCTGAGCCGCGGCAAAGGTTGGCTGCGCTCGGTGGCCCTGGGAGGGTTTTGGCTGCTGTTGGCCATGGCTATGGTCTATCCTGTGTTGGGCAACATCCGCCGCGCCGAGGATTTCGCCAACGCCCCGCGCCTGGACGGCACAGCCTACCTGCAAACGGCCCAACCCGACGATTATGCGGCCATTGCCTGGCTAAATGAGAACGTACCGGTGGGCGGTCCGGCGCCGGTGATCCTGGAAAAACCGGGCAAGGGCGGCAGCTCCTACGTGTACGAGGGCCGGGTGTCGGCCCTCACCGGGCTGCCAACGTTGCTGGGCTGGGCCGGCCATGAGGGTCAGTGGCGTGGCAGCTACGAGATACAGAGCAGCCGCGAACCCGATATCGACGCCATCTATAATGGTTTTGACGTGGGAGAGGCGAAAGCGCTCCTCGACAAATACGATGTGACCTACGTCTATGTGGGCCCGCTGGAACGCAGCGAGTACGACCCACGGGCGCTGGAAAAGTTTGCCCGGTTCATGGATGTGGTTTATCAGCAAGGAAGTGTGAAGATCTATCAGGTCCGCAGGTAAAAGGACAATCCGAGATCAGGCGAGTGGAAGCAAATGGCTGATGAGTTGACTTTTCTGGAAGGGGAGTGGGAAGAGGCACCCCCCAAAGTGATCGTGACGGTGGAGCGCGCGGCCTACGGCGCCCTGGCCCTGCTGGCGGCAGCGCTGCGATGGCTCCAATTGGGGGCGCGCCCCCTTTCCGAAGGGGAGGCCGTGCAGGCGCTGGCGGCCCACCGTTTTGCCCAGGGCGCCATCGACGTCGCCCCGGCGGGCACCTTGCCGGCGTTGTTTACCGGCAATGTGGTGGGCTTTACCCTGTTCGGCGCCGGTGACGCCATGGCCCGTTGGCTGCCGGTGTTGGCAGGCGTTTTGTTGGCGCTGCTGCCCCTGGGATTGCGCCACCGATTGGGCCGTGGCGGCGCCCTGGCGGCCTCGCTGTTTCTGGCCGTGTCACCCTCTGCGGTGTTCTACTCTCGGAGCCTCGATGGCTCCATCCTGGTGGCGGCCTGCAGTCTGGCGCTGGTTGTGGGCCTGATCGGGTATATGGACGGGCGCCGACCCGTTTCCCTGTATCTGGCGGCGGCCGGGCTCGGCCTGGGGTTGACCAGCGGGCCCGCCTTCTATACACTGCTCCTGATCCTGGGCCTCGTGCTCCTGTTCCTGATTGCCGCCAAGGGGCTGCAGGGGATGGAAGGGGGCTGGGCGGCGCTGACCGACGCCTGGCACGAAGCCCGGGAGGACAAAGGGTTGCTCCCTCGGGCAGGGATGGTGATGGGCGCGACCCTGGGATTGGCCGCGACCACGCTGGTATTGCATCCGGCTGGACTGGGCCACGCCGCCGACCTGATCGGCGCCTGGGTCCAGGGCTTTGGACCGAACCCCGGAGGACCACCGCTTATCTATCCATTCCTCCTGCTCCTTCGCTACGAGCCGCTGATCGTGCTCTTGGGGTTGGTCGAAGGAATGGCAATCGGGTTCGTCCGCCGCCGAGATCCCCAATGGAACCGGCCTGGAGAACCGGTATCCAGGTTCCCCCATACGACGGTTCTGGCTCTGTGGGTCCTTCTGGCAATCCTCCTGATTGCCGTCGCCGGGCACCGGCCTGCGGGCCACGTGCTGCTGGTGGTCGTGCCCCTGGCACTGCTGGCCGGGCAGGGCGTGGAACGTGCCGTACGCTGGGTGACCGGGCGGGATCTCTGGTCCCTGGGTTCCCTGGTCGCTGCTGTGGGGCTCGGCCTTTTGGTCTTTATCTACCTTCAAGTGACGGCCTACGGCAAGGCAAGCCCTGCCTCCACGGTCATGGTCGGCGATATCGCCCTCTATACGACCACCACATACTGGGTCCTGGCTATGGTGGGCCTAGGCCTGGTGCTCGCCCTGGGAGCGCTGGCCTGGATCTGGCGAGGGCGGGACCTGGTGTTGGCGGCAGGCTGGCTGATCGCCGTCTTGAGCCTGGGGATGTTTGGCTTGCAGGCAACGTGGGGTGTGAACGTCGATCATGCGGCCGATGCCCGCGAGTTGATGCTGCTCCAAGGCACCGCGCCCGAGATCAAGGCCTTCGTCGCCCAGGTTGAGAGACTGTCCTGGGACCAGTCTGGCGATGTTCACACGCTGCCGATTACGCTGTCGGCCGACACGGGTCCGGTGGTGGCCTGGTATCTGCGCGACTTGAAGAACCTGTCTTTGGTGCAGAGCCTGGCAGAGCCCCCCGACACGGTCGCAGCCGTGACCCTGGCGGCGCAAGACCTGCCCATTGGCGAGACCTTTCGCGGGCAGGGCTACCCATTGCGCACCCACTGGCTGCCCTGGGGGTTGTGGGGACAGGATCTAATCCGTTGGTTGTTGTTTACTGAGGGTACCCTGCCCATCGTGGATCAAGAGGTGGTGCTCTGGGTTGCCAGCGAGCCCTAGCCAGGCCAAGGGTTTTCATTCATAGCACTTGATGAGGGTACGTGGATTATGGAACCTGTGGAAAAACCGTCGTTGCTGGATCGCTCCTTGTCCGAACTCCTGAAACCCAGTTGGGAAAAGGCGATCTATTTCGTCCTCTTTTTGTTGGCCGTTGCCAGCCGCTTCTGGGATCTGGGAGCGCGGGCCATGAGCCACGATGAGAGCCTGCACGCCCTGTACTCCTTTTATCTGTACGAAGGGGGCGGCTACACGCACAACCCGATGATGCACGGGCCGTTTCTGTTTCACGCCAATGCGCTGATCTATTTCCTCTTTGGCGACAACGACTTTACGGCCCGGATCGTGCCCGCCCTCTTTGGGGTGTTCATGGTGATGAGCCCGTTGCTGCTGCGCCGCTGGTTGGGACGCACCGGGACGATGATCGCCTCGATCCTGTTGCTGATCTCTCCCTCGTTTCTCTATTACTCGCGCTATATCCGCAACGACATCTATATCACTGTTTGGACTGTGCTGTTGATTGCCGCACTGTTCCATTTCCTCGAAAGCCGCAATCCCAAATGGTTTTATTTGGGCGCGGCCGTGTTGATGCTGTCGCTGGCGACCAAAGAGAATGCCTACATCTTTGGCTACATCGGCGCGTTGTTCATCCTCCAGGTCTATTTGTGGGAAAAGGCCAGCGCACAGAAACAGAACCTGCTTTATATCGGCAGCGGAGTGGTTAGCGTTTTATTGCTGGTGGGCGCCTACCTGTTGGGCCGTCCTTCGGCTGAGGCTGTGGAAGGGGCCCAGGGCGTCTCGGGAGCGCTCAAGATGGGTCTTGCCCTCTTGACCGTGGTGGGCGGATCGATCCCGGCTGTGTTGCTTGGCTCAAGCCTGATCCACTCGCGGCATCCCGAGCCGAGCAGCATCGAGGAGGCCGTCCGATCGCTAAACCGGCGGCACTGGCTGATCGCCATCCTCATTATGTTCGTGATCTATGCCCTGCTGTTTACCACCTTCTTTACCAACCCCGTGGGGTTGGGAACCGGCATCTTTGGATCGATCAGCTACTGGCTGGCCCAACAAGAGGTCGAGCGCGGGGGGCAACCCTGGTATTACTACTTCCTTGTGCTGATCATGTACGAGTTTGTTCCCTTTCTTTTCGGCCTGGCAGCCACAGTGTATTATATCATCCGCGGCCTGTGGCCCAGCCGTGAGGCAGGAGAAGAGGACGAGCCCGTGTCTCGCGCGCCGGACTGGCTCCTGGACGAATCGAATCGGCGCTTTACCGCCTTTCTTGTCCTGTGGGTTATCAGCAGCCTGTTCATCTATGGCTGGACCGGGGAAAAGATGCCCTGGCTCGTCGTACATCCGACCCTGCCCCTGCTGGTGATCACGGCCAAGTTCACCGGCGAGATCCTGGAGCGCGTCGGTTGGCGGGAGGTATGGCGGCGCGGGGGGATGGTCTTTGCCCTCTTGCTGCCGGTGACGCTGTTTGGGTTGTACACCCTGATCAAGTTGCAGCCCCTTCAAGGGCTATCCCTCGCCAAGTTACAGGAGACGGGGAGCTGGTTCACGGCGCTATTTGTCACATTGCTTCTGATCGTGCTGACCGGGCTGGCCTACCGGCGGTTGGGGCTCCGCTATGCCTTGGCGACGGTCCTGGCAACGAGCCTGGTGTTCCTGTCCCTGTTCACCGTGCGGTTTGCCTGGATGGCCGCCTTTGTCAACTATGATTACGCGACCGAGTTGTTGGTCTATGCCCACGGTGGCGCCGACGT
>CAZNQW010000213.1:0-6758 GCA_964575225.1 uncultured Anaerolineaceae bacterium
CAATTGTGCCCACGTTTACGTGTGGCTTGGTTCGGTCAAATTTCTGCTTCGCCATACTCGAACCTCCTGGTCGTCATCTTGATGATCGCCCCAAAAATGGAAAGCCCACGATGGGATTTGAACCCATGACCTCGCCCTTACCAAGGGAGTGCTCTGCCGACTGAGCTACGTGGGCACGCAACGCCTCTAATTGTGAATCCAGAAGCCACCCGTCGGATTCGAACCGACGACCCAGCGCTTACAAGGCGCTTGCTCTGCCTGCTGAGCTAGGGTGGCTCGCGTACGGCCCCCCGGGCCCAAGCGCTTCCAGGGTCACATGGCGGCTTAGTATACTGACATTCAAACGAAATGTCAAATTGCATCCGCCATTATGCGACGCCAGCTACCCCGATCTTGATGCGGAGACCTGGCTCGGGAAAGGCCCCAGGCGGAGGGGGTGGGATTCGAACCCACGGAGCATTTCTGCTCACGCGTTTTCGAGACGCGCGCATTAGGCCGAGCTATGCTACCCCTCCTCGCGAATCCTGATTATAGCACAGACAACCCAAGCAAGCAAACCGCTGCGCGGCCTTGGCAGCACAGCGCCCACCCCGCTAGATTCTTTCCACCACCATCAAGTGGGAGAGGCCAAAGGCGCGCAAAGGCGTCTGTTCGAAAAAGTAGGTGAGCCGGCGCAGGGCCCCGCCCCAAGTTGGATAGCGGCGGACCACCTTGTCATAGCCGGGAAAGATCTGCCGATGGGCTACGATTCGAACCGGCAGACCCTCCAGCAACCGGCGTAGCTCCTTCGAACGGTAGGTCCTGACATGGGGGCAAAAGGCATTCCGCCATCGATCGGGGAGATAGTTGACCAACGGAATGTTCCCAAAGTGATACTGGCCCTTCCAATAGGCGCCATGCGTCTCGAACGGGTACAGACGATTGGGCGCAAAGATCACCAACCGCCCGCCCGCCACGCCCTGCGACGGGTCGGGTAGCTTGAGCACCCGCACTGCTTCGGCCAACGCCTTGCGATCGTCGTCCACGTGCTCGATGACCTCGTGCGACAGGACGACGTCAAAGTGACCGTCGGGATAGGGCAGCTCTTCGGCGGGCGCCACCCGAATGTTGGGCAGTTCCAGGCTGGCCTGGGCCACTTTTTCTTCGTCAATATCCACCCCATGCACGTCCTGGCTAAAGCGCCTCAGGGCCCGCACGTACATCCCCAGGCCACAACCCACGTCCAGGATGGACCGATCCTCCAAAGCCACGTAGCTGCGAATCAGATCCAATCGCCGCTCCTGGCCAAACCTCCACACATAACTGGGGTGCCCCAGTTCGATGGCCTTGTCCTGTTGGGCAGAGTTCACAATTGCAGGCTCCCTCACACCGTTCTGCTACCAGCCATAGGCCAGGCGCATGATCAGCCGCATCGGCAGATCGCGATCCATCATCTTGGCCTGGGTCACCTTCACCGGATAGGCCACCCGGCGATATTCCACAGTGAGGGAATCGGGATCGAGGATCAGGTAACTGGCGCGCGGCTCTCCATCCCGGGGCTGTCCCACACTCCCCGGATTGAGGATGAGGCGATCCGTACCCATCTCGAACCGCTGGCTCAATACGATGGGCACCGATTCGCACGTCAGCTCGCCGTTGTTCTCACCCAATTGAAAGGTGACCGGGGTGTGCGTGTGGCCCACCAGGCAAAAGGGAGTGTGAAAGAAAGGGGCGCAGCTTTGGGCCGTGGAACAGTGCACGATGTACTCCCAGATCGGGTGGCGAGGACTGCCGTGGACCAGGGTAAACGGCCCTTCCACCCAAGTTTCCGGCAAAGTCTGGAGAAAAGCCAGATTCTCGGCGGAAAGTTGCCGGCGGTTCCACAAGTTGGCGTCGCGGGCGTCGGGGTTAAAATCCCGGAGATCCAATTTGCCCAACGTCCCCCAATCGTGATTGCCGGCGATCCATACCGTCACCCTTTCACGCAGCAACTCGACACAGGCATTGGGATCGGGGCCATAGCCCACCACGTCGCCCAGACACCAGATCTCATCCACCGATCCGGCGTCGTCCAACACGGCTTGCAGAGCTTCGAGATTGCTATGGACGTCCGAAAGCACCAAACAACGCATGTCATCTCCTCAGCGGTCAAACGCGCCCCATCATACCACCAAGGTCAATTCCGGTCAAGTGCTTGTGATTTCATCGCAATCGGTGTATAATACCGGGCCAAGGACACAAAACCATGCCCATCCTGAACGCACACACGCTGGATCTGATCAGCCATAGCCCGGAACAGACTCGCCGCTTGGGCGCCCGCCTGGGCGCTTTGCTTCAGGCTGGCGATCTGCTGTGCCTGGAAGGAGATCTGGGCAGCGGCAAGACCTGTCTGGCGCAAGGCATCGGTCTGGGGATGGGCGTTACCGAACCGATCACCAGCCCCACCTTTGCCCTGGTGGCAGAATATCACCCCCCCTCTCCGGCGCCGCCGTTCTATCACATCGATCTCTACCGACTCGGCAATCCCCTGGACGAAGCCCTGGACCTGGGGCTGGAGGAATATGTGCACGGGGATGGCGTCTGCCTCATTGAATGGGCCGAACGGGTGACACCTCTTCTTCCCAAAGAGCACCTTTGGCTCCAACTGCGCCACCTGGATGCCAGCAAGCGGACCATCCTGCTTACAGCGCGTGGCAAGCGCTATGAGGAGCTGCTGGTAGGGTTTCGCCAGAAAGCCTTTGGGGTCTGAAAGGAGTTCTCTATGCTTCTCGCTGTCGATACGGCCACCCGCATGGCCGGCCTGGCCCTCTATGATGAGGTGAACGGCTGCATCCGCACCGAGGAATCCTGGTATTCGGCCAACAATCACACCGTCGAACTGATGCCGCGCCTGGCTCAGATGATGGACCAACAGCAGCTCAGCCCCACCCGACTGACCGGATTGGCCGTCAGCCTGGGGCCGGGCTCTTTTACCGGCCTGCGGATTGGGTTAGCCGTGGCCAAAGGCCTGGCGACCGCCCTGTCCATCCCCATGGTCGGCGTCCCCACCCTGGACGTGGTAGCCAGGCCCCACCAGAACCAAAACCTGCCCATCTGGGCTGTAGTACAGGCCGGGCGTGGTCGCATCTGCGCCGCCCGCTACAAAGCCCAACGGGGACAATGGCACCTGGACGAATCCTATCAATTGACTACCCTGGCGGCCCTGTGCGACAAGGAAAAAGAACCCGTCCTGGTTTGCGGCGAACTCGAGGACAAGGAACGCAGCTATCTGCGCGAACGATTTGGGCTCTCGGTGGTCATCGCCTCGCCCGCGTTTTCCCTCCGGCGACCCGCCCACCTGGCCGAGATGGCCTGGGAACGGCTGGAGCGGGGCCAGTCGGACAATGCGGCGAGCCTGGCGCCCATCTACCTCAAGAACCCCTAAATGGCCGATCCCCTTGCCTTTTGCGTCGAACCCATGATACTGGCCGATCTGGACCAGGTCATGGAAATTGAGCGAGCTTCCTTCTCGGCGCCCTGGTCGCGCCAGGCCTATCGCTTTGAGATCACCCAAAACGCCCACAGCACCATGCGGGTCGTCCGGGCCCCCGGGGCCCTGGCACGGAACCTGGCCCGACCCTCCCTAGGAGGGACCGAGACGCCCACGGTCGTGGCCTATGGAGGATTCTGGCTGCTGGTCGACGAAGCCCACGTGGCCACCATCGCCGTCCATCCGAACTGGCGGGGCCTGGGCCTGGGCGAGCTGCTCCTGCTGGCCCTGCTGGAACAGGGCCTCGCGCTGGGCGCCGCACGCGCCACCCTCGAGGTTCGCGTGTCCAACCTGGCAGCGCAGAATTTGTACCTTAAGTGCGGCTTTGAGATCGTGGCCCGCAACAAAGCCTACTATGCCGATAACGACGAGGATGCCTATATCATGGCCACCCCGAGTCTGGCAAACCGTGAGGTCCAGGCTCGGCTCTGCCGGCTGGGCGTTGAATTGAATGCCCGGCTCGCCCGCCTGACCGCGGTCCCCACCGGGGCCCCCACCGGGGCCCCCACCGGGGCCGACACTGAAACCCAAAGCGGTTAGACAAAATGCCCCATTTGAGGTAGAATGGCCCTACACCCCAGCATGACCGGAATCAACGAGGCTGAGGCGCGAGAAACCTGCCCAACCGACGGCCAAGGGGACCGGGTGACACCTGCCCGCAGGGCAGGGACCCTTGTCGATGGCGGTCGCCGCCCTTGGGATCCCTGCCAGAAAGAAAGAGGTATCGAATGAAATCCTTGATCACAGGGGGAGCCGGGTTCATCGGCTCGCACGTGGCCCGCCACTGCCTGGCCCTGGGCCATCAGGTCGTGGTGTTGGACGACCTGAGCGGCGGATTCCGCGATCAGGTACCCGACGGAGCGGCTTTTGTTCAGGGCAGCGTCACCGACGCCGCATTGGTCCAGCGCCTTTTTGACGAGCATTCCTTTGATTATGTCTACCATCTGGCGGCCTATGCCGCCGAGGGGTTGTCTCACTTTATCCGGCGATTCAATTACACCAACAACCTCATCGGCAGCGTCAACCTGATCAACGAAAGCGTCCGACATTCGATCCGCTGTTTTGTGTTTACCTCGTCGATTGCCGTCTATGGCGCCAACCAACTGCCTATGCACGAAGACCTGCCCCCCCAACCCGAAGACCCCTACGGCATCTCTAAATATTCGGTCGAGCTGGATTTGCGGTCGGCCCACGAGATGTTTGGCCTGAACTCGATCGTCTTTCGCCCCCACAATGTGTATGGCGAAAACCAGAACATCGGCGATCGGTACCGCAACGTCATCGGCATCTTTATGAACCAGGTGATGCAGGGCCAGCCCATGACCATCTTTGGGGATGGGCTGCAAAGCCGCGCCTTTAGCTACATCGATGACGTGGCCCCGCACATTGCCAACAGCGTGAACATCCCGGCGGCTTATGGTCAGGTCGTCAACATCGGCGCGGATCAAGCCTATACCGTGCAATTCCTGGCTGAGGCGGTGGCCCAGGCCTTGGGCCAAGAACCAAACATCCGCCACCTGGACGCGCGCAACGAGGTCAAGCACGCCTACTCCGACCACAGCAAAGCGCGGAGCCTTTTTCAACAAACGACCTTTGTGAGCCTGGAGGAAGGCATCGCGCGGATGGCTGCCTGGGCGCGCCAGGTGGGGGCCCGCGAAAGCTGCACCTTTCAAGACATTGAAATTCGCCGCAACCTGCCCCCCAGTTGGCAAGTCTGAGGGCGCCCCGGAGAGAGGAGCAAACGATTGTCTGGACTAACCGACCTCTATCACGAAATCCAAACCTGCCAAAAGTGCATTCTGGCCCAAGGCCGCACCCAGGCGGTGCCCGGCGAGGGTCTCGAGACGGCCGAAATCATGTTCATCGGCGAAGGCCCAGGGTTTCACGAGGACCGTCAGGGCCGACCTTTTGTGGGCGCCGCGGGCAAGTACCTGGAGGAGCTGCTGGCGCAGATCCACCTGACGCGCGAGCAGGTCTACATCACCAACGTCGTCAAGTGCCGCCCGCCCGGAAACCGCGACCCCCAGCCGGAAGAGATTGCCGCCTGCCGGCCCTACCTGGACCGGCAGATCGAGCTGATCCACCCGCGGCTGATCGTCACCCTGGGGCGTTTTTCCATGCAGCGCTACTTTCCCGGCGCGTCCATTTCGCGCATCCACGGCCAACCCAAGCGGATGGGCAACGTGATCTACTATCCCATGTTCCACCCGGCGGCGGCGTTGCACCAACCCCGCTGGCGCACCCTGGTCGAAGAGGACATTCTCAAGATCCCCGACCTACTGGCCAAGTTGGACGACGTCCAAGAAGAGGAACCGGACATACCCGATGCCCAACAGCTCAGCCTGTTCTAAAGCGCAATCGTCGATCCTGGCGTCCATCCGCCGCCCGATAACCTGAACGAGAAGGAGCACCCTTTGTCCCAAGAATTCCTCAAGATCATCCCTTTGGGGGGCATTGGACATATCGGCAAGAACATGCTGATCCTCGAGTACGACGAGCAATTGCTCATCGTCGACTGCGGCCTGATGTTTCCCGACAGCGACATGCTGGGCATTGACATCGTCATCCCCGATATGACTTACGTGTTCGAGCGCAAGGACAAGGTCAAGGCCATCTTTATCACCCACGGGCACGAAGACCACATTGGCGCCCTGCCCTATCTGATGGCCGAGGTCAAGGCCCCCATCTATGCGACCCGCCTGACCTTGGGCTTGGTCCAGGTCCGCCTGAAAGAGGCCCATCTGCTACAGGGCGCCGAACTGCGCGTGATTACCCCAGGTGACGTCATCGATCTGGAGCCCTTTACCGTCGAGTCCTTCCGGGTCTGCCATTCCATTCCCGATGGGGTCGGGTTGGCCATCACCACACCGGTGGGTTTGGTGGTCCATTCGGGCGATTTCAAGTTCGACCAGACGCCGGTGGACGGCCGCCTGACCGACTTTGCCCGGCTGGCCGAGCTGGGCGGCCGCGGCGTCCACGTGCTGCTTTCCGACTCGACCAATGCGGAAACCGATGGACAGACCCCCTCGGAGCAAGTGGTTGCCGAGACCTTTGACCGGGTCTTTGCCCGCGCCCCAGGCCGCATCATCGTGGCCACCTTTGCCTCCAACATTTCGCGCATCCAGCAGGTGGTCGACACGGCCCGCAAGTATGGCCGGCGCGTGGGCATCGTCGGCCGATCGATGACCAATTTTTCCAAGGCCGCGTCCAGATCGGAAGAGCGTCGTGTAGGGAAAGAGTGTAGGATAGG
>CAZNQW010000214.1:0-6732 GCA_964575225.1 uncultured Anaerolineaceae bacterium
CCAACTGGCATGTGCCGACATTGTCTTCAACCTGGCATTTTACGGATAGATTCTTAGATAGTCGTGCAATAGATGCACCGAGGCCGACAGGTCTACCGCGCTCCCCGCCAAGCTAAGGCTCAACTCGCCGTCGGCCATAAAATCGAACGAGTTGGGCGTGACGTTGATCGCCACTTCGACGGACACGCCGGCCTTGGGCTCCAAGATAGCGGTGCCTACCCCCACGCTCGCCTCCAGGCAACCGTGCATTGAGATGCGTTCCATCCGCGGTCCCTCGATCCGGATGCATCCGCTGATGCTGCCCAGGCTGCCCAGTCGCCCGACCAGGCCCACGTCCAAGTCGTGCTGAGTCGTGGAGCTAAGGCGGATGTCGGTGCTATCGCGATGGATCTCTACCGTGCCGTCGAGCTTGTCAGAGTGCAAGAAGCCCATCTGTGCCGTGCCTGTGCCGATGAACCCGTCCTGTGCCTTTTCGTAGTAGCCCATCGTCAGGTCGGGGAAATGCAAGATGGCCAACGGGTTGCCCGCCGTGTCGTACCAATCGCCGTACAGCGTCAGGTCGGTGGGCTCGGGCCCGGCTTCACCTGCCTTGGACACGGTCACCTTCCGGCCGCGGTACACCGGATACGCCGGGTCGCTCGCCGCGTCAGGCACCGGGTCGTGGCGCGCGTCGTGTACGTTGATAAAGTGGGCGCCAAAAAAGTTCAGATGAACGGTCCCAGAGACAGCCAAGAACCCATCGGTCCTACCCGGCACCCAGGTTGAGAGGATGAGGTGGTGCGGCGCGAACTTGAGCCCGTCGAACAACTGGCCTGTGGTATTGAAATCGAAGAACAGGTTCTTCAAGTTGCCGTCGGCCAGCATCTCGCCCCAGGTCAGCGCGAAGGGCAGCTCAAAGTGGATTTCTTCATCGATGCCGGCCGCTGTAAACACCAGGCGCCCTGTGCGCGCGCTGACCACCCCTGCTTGCGTTGGATCGCCGGTGGGCACCAGCTTCAACTTCCAGTATTCAAGCTCCTTCTCGGTCTCGAGGCTGATATCGCCGCCCACCAGATGGGCCGTAGAGGTGGTCACCATGTGTGCGAACTCGAGTTGGGGGATATTGCACGGTTCTGGGATCTTGAGACGGCCTGAGAAATCTGCATCGTACACCGCGCTGGAGACGAATTGAGCCAGTAGGTGATCCTTGTCCTGCCCGAAAAGCACGGCTGAGAACGAACGGTTGCCCACATAGCCAGGGCGGGCTGGATTGCCCAGCTCGGTTGACAGCTCGGTCACGATCCGGAGCTCACCGTCCATGCCATGGCTTCCTACGCGCAGCCAGCTTTGGGCCAGCGGCAGATCATAGGGCGTTTGGGTGCCCTGCGGCCCATCGGGCGAAAAGATCGATAGCTGGTCCATCTCCCACAGTGTCACACCGCTCAACCCCAGCGACCGGAGAAGCGGCACCGTCACAGCGGGGATGCTGGACACAGAAATCGCCTGGAACCCCGTCCCCATGTCCGGGCTGAATGAGGCGATGGGTCCGGCGGGCAGGTAGACAAATCCCCTCCTCGCCTCGACCCTCCAGGCCACGATCTCGTTGCCGGCCCGCGTCAGCTCGCCCCACGCCAACCCGGCCCCACTGCCCGTCACCTCGCCCCACAGATCGAGATCCTTTTCGACCGTGAGCTTGGTAAAGATGACAGACAGGACGGCTCCCGGCGCCCCCTGGCAGGCCGCAATCAGCGGCAGCTCGATCTGACCGGGCCCCAGCTCGCCATCCACGATCTGCCCATCGATCACCGTGAGGCGGCCACCATTCACCTGCACAGTATAGCCTTCGGGATTGGGCGGGTGGAAGGTGAACGGCGCCGCGAGATCGAGCTGAGCCTGAACCCCGGTTTTGCTGACAACTGCGGCGAAAAAGGCATACTCGCCGGTCAGGTAGCCCGTGTTCGAGTGCTCGGGAGTCATTCCCTGTCCGGTAGCTTTGCCCACCTTGAGAATGAGGCCTGTCCAGTCCGCCGGCCGGCCTCCCGGGCTCTTGGCCGTGCTGAGGTCCAATGTGAAGCCGGTGCCTGACACGACCAGTCCCGGCTCGATCAGCCATGGACCAAAGGGCTCGTTGGGCATCTCTTTGTATACCTGGCAGGCGGGCGAGATCGGCGTTTTGCCCAGATCGAGCGTCGCCGGACCGCAGTTCTGCGCCGACGCGAGGTCTGGTGGGAGTTGCACCGTGATCGTGGCCGTCGCGCCCCTTGGGGTCAGTTCCAGCGAATCGATGAGAAGTGTAAATCCGTGACAGGGCAGGCGAATGATTTTGGGCAGTGCTGGAACGGTCGGATAGGTGGCTATGCCGCCCACGATCCGGCCTCGGGTTCTGGACAGCGGTTTGATTCTCGCGTCCTCAAAGCTCACCAGGATGTCGCCGCCCAGCGCGCCCTTTTTCAGCGCCGCGACCAGCCCTCCCTTGGCCTGCGTGAGGGCCTGGAGCTTGTGGTGTGGGACGGCCAACCGCAAATCGAAGCGCTCGCCGATGCGTACGTCCGGCTTCAGGCGATAGGCATCCTCAAAGCCGATCTGCGTCTCGGGCGAGGTGACCACGGTCACCACTTCGAGGCTGGTGACCAGGTAGGCAGACCCCTCCAATTCGAGCGGACCGGGCACCAAGTACGCCAGGCCACCACAGTCGATGCGTGTCCAAGCTGTGCCCGAAACTCCGGCCCACTCCTGGTTTTCGGCATCCCAACGACCAGGGTGGGTGATTTCGTGGACAACCAGCTCGAACTGGCCAATGGCGAGCTTGGTGGGGAACGGAACACCGTCGACAAGGTCAAATGTCCCTGCGGCCATACCCAACCTCCATGGTTCTTATCCGGCAACCACACAACGGCTGAAGGAATAAGCCCGGCCTGGGACTGATGTAGAGCACGGTAGGCTGGCTATCTGGTTTCTATGCTATGGGCGTGGTAGTTACAGCGAAGCTATGTGATACGATGAGGACAACGAACAGCAGTGTTTACGCCTTTCCCACTGGTAAACATCCGGGTCTCCACCTCAGGGTAGTGAACAGATAGTACCAAGGGACCCAAAGCGATACCGCCACTTTCGCAAGACCTGCACCTGCAAAATCAAGTATATCACATATTGGCCAAGATCGCAATAGGTCTATTTGAAAGAAAAATCGGACCCTTGACCCGCCCCCCACGCTTTGATATACTGGTGTCAGTGGTGGCACCCCGAATTGTGGCCTCGCGAAATACCACAGACCCAGAGCCCAGTTGAATGAGTGAGTTGGCGTGGCAAGAACGCCCCGCGCGGTAGAATGAACCCTCTACCTACAACATTTTACAGACATCTTTACAGCCGTCCCAGCGGAAGGAGGTGATCTGCAGGACGAGAACCGGCGAGCCCTTGTTTTCCAGTAAAAAAAGGAGATGCGAGATGGGACACAGACGGATGCTATTAGGCGTTTGCAGTCTGGGGCTGCTGCTGATCTTGGTCATAGGGCCTGGGTTCGCCCAGGATCCGGAGGAGCGAGGGCAGCCGCAAGGGACCATGGCCATCGAAGGGATCGTGGGCAGCAAGTTCACCTATCAGGGCCTGCTGCGCGAGGACGGCGCGCCGGTGAGCGGCACGCGCGACATGACCTTCCAACTCTACGACGACGCAGCCTGCACGGTGGCTGCCGGTGGACCGATCGCGATGCCCGGCGTGGAGGTCGCCAACGGCCTCTTCTCCGTCGAGGTGTCCGTCAGCCACGCTCTGGTCCTTGGCGAGGGACTCTGGCTCGGGATCGAAGTGGAGGGCACAGAGGTTGGCTGCCAGGAGATCCTGCCCGTACCGTATGCCCTGAGCCTCCGTCCAGGCGCACGGATCGAGGGCGAGATGGCGTCCTGGGATGCCCTCCACCTGGTGAATCGTGCCACCACCGGATACTCTTATGGTCTGTACAGCCAGAGCAGGGCCACCGACGGGCGCGGAGTGATGGCCTACGCCAGCGCCACCACCGGCACGACTTATGGCCTCTATGCGCGCACCGACTCGGCCGATGGGGCAGCGGTGTACGCCCGTGGCGTGGACGCAGCGGCCGACCTGATCCTCGCCGGCAACGCGGACACGCTGTTAGGCGACGATGGGCGCATTTCCTCCGATCCGGTCTACCCGAGCAGCGACATCCATATCCTGGCGAACGATGGCGTCCGCATTGACCTCGATCAGAACGGCGATGGCGAAGATGCGGATTTTGAGGTGCGCAATCGCGACGATGCCCTGATCTTTAATATCGACGAGAGTGGCGACGTGACCCAGGGAGGCGCTGGGATCGCGGCCTTTCCCAGGCCGGCCTACGACAGTGGCTGGCGGGCCATCAGCCCCAATAGCACGCTCAACCTCACCCACAACCTGGGGCGAGACGCCGACAAGTACGTGGTTGACCTGGCCTGCAAACATGCCACGTACGGCCGCCACAATTGGGGCTTGGGTGGTGACGTGGACGTCCCGGACAGCTATGGCGTCTACTGGCTCAACCTGACGACGAGCGCGATTCAGGTGCATCGCAACAACACCGATGGCGAGTGTCCCGAGATCCGCGTCCGCATCTGGATGTACCCGTAACGGCAGGGGGAGGAGACAATGGGCAGCTACACGCGCACAGTCCTCGTCCTGGCTCTGCTGGGATGCCTGGCCCTGGTCGGCGCCGTCCTCGCCGCGCCGGCGGCGACCACCCTTGAGCGCTGGGTCATGGCCGGCGGCGGCGGGCGCGCCGCGGGAGCCCCGTACAGCCTGGATGGGACGATAGGCCAGCCCCTGGTGGGCTGGGATCAACATGCCGGCCATGCCCTCTGCGCTGGGTTCTGGTGCGGAGCAGAGAGCAGAGTTCGAATTTGGCTGCCGCTGGTGGTGCGGGACTCTTGAGGGGGATGCTCGCCCGCTGATACGCTGTCTTGTGACGGGCCGTACGGCCCCGACCAGGGCGCGACCTGGATTGCCGGGCTACCGGACTTGCCTGGGTCCGGCGGATCGGCTCCGATCGGCGTCCGCTTGGCGCATGAAGCGGCGAGAACCACAGCAACCGCTGGGAACCCCGCTCAATCGCCAGATCGATCTCCTCTTCCGTCGGCGTACCGTGTTCAAAAGCATCGACACCGGCGTCGATGGCCATTCGCTGTGCATGCGGTTTGGAGGTATGACATACGACCTTCTTGCCGTGCCTGTGAGCTTCGTCCACGGCAGCATTCAGCTCCTCTTGGGTCAAGTCCGAGCTATTGTTGGCCAGCTTGATAAAGTCGGCGCCGGCGCGCAATTCCTGCCGTACCGCCCGGCGAAAACCATAGGAGTTGTCTGCCTGATTTGCCAGGCCCGGCAAATAGTGGACGTGACCGCCGGTGGGCACGATGAGCCGACCGGCGACGTAGTGCTTGGGACCAGGAATCAGGCCCCTGGTGATGGCCCGCTTGACGTCGAACATGATTTCGTCCGCCGACCCGGTGTCTCGCGTCGTCGTCACGCCTGCCAGCAACGCCTGCCGCAAGTTGGCCGCATCGAGCAAACCGATCATCTATGATTTCTCTTCCGGCAATGGCGCCCAGTTCCGCGCCCACGCCGTGGCCCTGGCGATGCAGCATGGCCTTCTTTCAGAGGACCCTGCGTCGAAGCGTGAGTGTTGACCGGGTCGTGGGTACCCGACCGTCGTCGAGCCAGGGTAAACGCAAGATCGATTGCCTCCATACTGACCAGGCTTGACGACCCTATCGGACCGGCTCCGGAACAGGAGGTTCTCGCACATCGCACCTGGAGCCGATATCACCTGTGCGGGAGTCTGTTGGGCCCCAGTCTTTGAGGTCTTTTCTTGGGAGGGCATGCCAGATATTCTATCCATGATTTGACAATCTACTCCTCGTCGTATACCATCGAAAGCAGATGTGTGATGGGATGGGAATGGCCCACGGCCCAGACACCTCTGGAGGGGAGAACTATGCCAGATACCAAGATCCTCATCGTCGATGACGAACAGAGCATCCTCGACCTGGTGAGCGCATACCTGCGCCAGGAAGGGTATGAGGTTTACACCTCCATGGATGGCCCCGCCGCCCTCACGGCGGCGCGCGCCTTCAGGCCCGACCTGGTCATCCTGGACATCATGCTCCCGGGCATGGATGGCCTGGAAGTCCTTACCCGCCTACGGCGCGAGTCGGATGTGTACGTCATCATGCTCACGGCCAAATCGGAGGAGACAGACAAGATCGTCGGCCTGTCGGTAGGGGCTGATGACTATCTGACCAAACCCTTTAGCCCGCGCGAGCTGGTTGCCCGCGTCAAGGCCGCCCTGCGACGCCTTCGTGATGGCGTCGGCCCAGGTGAGAGCACGACGCTGGCCTTTCGCCATGTACGTATCGACGCGGGCAGCCGTCAGGTATGGACCAACAACGAGCTGGTGGAACTCACCCCCACCGAGTTCGACCTGCTCAGAATCCTGGCCGAGCACCGCGGCAGAGTTCTCAGTCGCGAGCAACTCCTCCAACATGTGTGGGGCTATGACTTTTATGGAGAAGAGCGGGTGGTGGACGTTCACATCGGTCACATCCGGCAGAAACTGGGCGACGAGCAGTTCATTGTCACTGTTCGGGGCGTGGGGTATCGGTTCGAAGATGAGGAGGCGTGACACTGCCAAAGATCATTCACCGCGACCCGAGCCTGAAGCAGTTTCTATCGTAACTAGTGATTATCGTTGTGAGTGTTGTAGTCTTG
>CAZNQW010000215.1:0-6704 GCA_964575225.1 uncultured Anaerolineaceae bacterium
CGGTGGCCAAAATCGGCCAAGCCGAAAAAGATATCCGATGGCTCCTTGGGCCGGAGGATCAGGTCGGGGGCGCGGTCTACGTAAGGGCCGTCGTAGACCTCTTCGCGGCGGATCACCTCACCGATGAGGGGCCGGCCCGTCTTGGGATCGCGGAACTCGTAAGCACGGCGTTCGATCTCGTCGCGCACCGCCTCATACTCGGCGCCCGGTTCGACGATGCCGTGGGGTTCTCGCCCCTTCAGATTTACATAAATGGAGCCCAGGTGTCGCCCAAAGGAATAGGCCTTGGACCGGCTCCAATCGACGTCCAGGAAGGAGAGAAAGACCATCTTGATCAGGTGATCCACAAAATAGCCGGCCACGTACTCGGCCTGTTTGGCCAACCGGAGGCGGTCGAGGATCTGGTGGACGTTGCGCAGGGTAAAGCCGCTGCGGAACATGAGCTGCTTGACCCGCGTCCACGGATCCTTTTTCAGGCAGATCATGCCGGTGTCCATCAGCCAGTTATTGAGCACGATAAAGTTGTTGGCTTTGCCCATGCCGTGGTCCGACAGCAGAAACACCAGGGTGTCGTCGTCGGTGTGGGCCAACAGGCGGCCCACGCTCTCATCCACCTTGACGAAATAGTCGCGGACCAGCCCTTCCTTGTTCTCGTGGTCGGTGCGCCACGGGTGCTCTGGGTCGAGATAGTGCCAGAGCTGATGGAGGACGCGGTCGGTGTCGAAAAAGACCGCCATGAACACGTCCCACGGTCTGGTTTCCAACAGATGCAGCGCCGTCCGCGTGCGCATGTCCAGCAGGCTGTAACTGGCCTCCATAAAGCTCTCTTTTCGGCTCTCGGTAAAGGTCTCGGTCGGATAGATGCGATAGTTGCCGACCACCTGCTCCAGCTCGCCGGCCAACTCGGGCGGATGGATAAAGTCGTGGGCGGCATAGGGCGTGAGCCAGCCGCTGACCATGTAGCCGTTGATCTTTTCGACGGGGTAGGATAGGGGGAGGTTCAGCACGCCCACGTGATAGCCCCCATCGCTGAGGTACCGCCAGATGCTGGTTCCACCACGCAGAGAGGTGTTGACCGGTGGAAAGCTGTAGGAGCCCTCCTTGCGGTACAGAAAATCATAGATCCCGGTCTTGCCCGGGTTCATGCCGGTCACAAAGGAGGACCACGAGGGTCCCGAGGTGGGAGGGATCGTCGAGCGTAGGTGGCCCGTGGTCCCCCGTTCCATCAGTTTCTGGATGGTGGGCAGGTAGCCCTGGTCCACCCAATGCTGGATGATGTCCAAGGGCACGCCATCCAGGCCGATAATCATGGTTTTCTTGGGTCTTTGCATCTCAATACTTTCCAAATTCTCTCGGCGTGTTGCGCCGTCGAGTGGTGCGCCGGGTCGATAGGCTATCGATCAGGACCCGGAGTAGGATCGACGCGAGCGGCGGGAACTCAGGCTTCTTCACCAAACCTGGGGCTCAAGCGGCAGAAAAACAGGTAGCCCAGGAACAGGATGATCAAGCACTGAACGGCCGTTCGCAGAAAAAAGTCCAGGCCGGTGGGAACGCCATGGTACAGGATATCCTGGTACGATGCGACCAGAGACGCCATGGGGTTCAGGCGGCGGGACCACAGTTGGATATCGAGGGTCATGCCCAAAATCACCTGACTCTTGGGCAAAACTGTAATCGGATAAAAGATCGGGGTCAGGAAGAACCAGGCCTGCAACACGATCTGCATGATGTGCTGGGTGTCGCGATAAAAGACGTTGGCGGCAGCCAGGATAAAGGCGATCCCCAGGGTGAACATCACCTGCACCAGGATGGTAAAGGGCAGCATCAGCAACGCCGCCTTGAAGGGGAAGCCGAATGCGACCATCATGGCGAACAGCACCAGCAGCGCCAGCAGGAAATTCACCAGATTGGCCAGCACCTGAGACAGGGGAAGGATCTCCCTGGGGAAATAGACCTTTTTGATGAGGGTAGAATTGCTCACGATCGAACTCGTGGCACCCGTCACCGAAGAGGAGAAAAAGTTCCACGAAAGAAACCCGCACATGAAAAAGACCGGAAAGTTCTCGATGTTATTGGGGAGCATCAGGCTGAACACGATGGTGAACACCAGGGTCATCATCAAGGGGTTCAGCAGGGACCACAAGACCCCCAGCACCGAGTTCTTGTATCGTACCTTAAGATCCCGGGCAACTAGGTTGCGAATCAATTCACGATAATGATACAGTTCTACAAATCGTCGAAACATTCACCGGTCCAGCGTATGGGTTGGCCCAGACGGCGCATTATAGCACGTTTGAACGGGCCTGGCAAACGGTTTTGTACGCAAGTAGGATGGTGTGCACGGCGCGCTCCCAGGAATAGTCCTCGACGGCGGCACGCCGCAACTCCCGACTCAGCGCGCGCGAACCTTCGGGCTCCATCGCCAGGGTGTGCAGGAGGGCCAGGGCCAGCGACTCGGCGTCGCCCGCCTGGGCATAGATCCCCTTCTCGCCCAGGTACTCGCGACTGACGGGCGTGTCAAAGGCCACGGTGGGCAACCCCATGGCCATATAATTCAGGATCTTGCCGCTACCTTCCGTCGCCGATAGCTTGGGGGCGACGGCCACATCGCCCAACGCGAGATAGTCCCGCGCTTGATGGTAGGGAATTTTGCCCGTGAAGGTGGTGTGGGCTGCCAGTCCCCGCTCGCGGGCCACGGCTCGATAGTGGTCGACCGAGGGAAAGCCCATGATCAAAAAATGGACGTCTGGACGCTCCTGGACGATCTTGGCGGCCGCCTCCAGAAGGGCGTCGGTGCCCTGGTAGGGGGCCAGCAGCCCCAGGTAGACCACGATCTTGCGTCCGGCAGGAATACGCAGCGAGGCCCGCCGCGCCGCCAGAGCCTCCTGCTCGCCCTCTGAGGGAGGGCGAAACCGGTCGGCGTCCACACAGTCGACCAGGGGCCGGACGCGCTCGGGGCGGCAGCCAAATTCCTCGGTCAGCAGGCGCCGGGCGTTTTCCGAGCTGGTCAGGATCACGCGCGCGCGCCGATCGATCCTCTCCTCCAGCCAGCGGAGCAATCGGTAAAACGGACGGCCTTTGGTCAGAAATTTGTGGTCCAGCATCTCGCTGGTCATGCTGCCCTGGAAATCAAAGACCATCGGGATGCGCAACAACCCGCCGACAACCAGCCCGATGAGCGCGCCTTCGTGCATGTGGGCGTGGATGACGTCGGGGCGGTGCCGGATCGCCCGGTACAGCACGGTCCAGAATAGCAGAAAGTCAAAGGCCACCTTGTGGAGCGACGAGCCCACCTCATAGTGCTCGCGGAAAGGGATGCTGGCTGTGCGGACGATGGCGACGCCGGGCAGATCCTGGCCGTTGCGATAGGTGCAGACCGTCACTTTGTTCCCGTGGCTCTGCAGGATGCGCGTCTCTTCCAGGATGCGCACAGAGCACCCATAGTCTGAGAAGAACGAGGTTGGGGCGATCATGAGCACTGTCCGTGGTTTGCTCGACTTGGTTTCTCGATGCACGACGCGTAAAATCCGTTCCCTGAGTATTACAAACCAATACCCCGTGCAATTACGGGGTACCCACTGGCGTTGATTGTACCCCATCTATAACAGAATTGCAAGCAGTCGAAAGAACCTGGTTTCCTGCCCGACCGGGGTATGAAAAGGACGTAAGCAGCCGTCCAATCCCGTCGCCCTCGCGGAAGC
This sequence comes from uncultured Anaerolineaceae bacterium, assembly GCA_964575225.1. GTDB lineage: Bacteria > Chloroflexota > Anaerolineae > JAAYZQ01 > JAAYZQ01 > CAZNQW01. The sequence continues at coordinate 3,702 of CAZNQW010000215.1, forward strand.
GGGGGCCCATGGATGCCCGCCTGCGCGGGCGACGGGAGGGATGGGGGCACCCCGACCGTCGCAATTAAAAACGGGGCGCCCCCAAGGTCAGCCACGAATCGCACGAATTTGGCGCCAGCCAATGGGGTCAGGCCTACCGAGACCGACCGAGTCGCATCGCCTCCCGCGCAACCGGATCTCGGCGGGGCAACGCCTTGGATTGCGGGGGACCGGGGGCCGCAGGTCCCCGGCGCGGGGGTGTGGGGGTGCGCGGGCATCCCCACAAATGCCCTGCGCCGCAAAAGGGCAGTCCTCTCGGTGGATGGGGCCCTGCGGGTAGAGCACAGCGATGGGGCGCCGCGAGGGGCAATCTGGCCGATGGGCGTGACGCGGCCCAACATCCCATCGTCCTCGGGGGCGGAACAGGTACGTGGATGTGCCATGGCCGTCGCCCTCGCGGAAGCGGGGGCCCATGGATGCCCGCCCGCGCGGGCATGACGGGAGGGATGGGGGTGCCCTACTGCCGCAAGTAAAAACGGGGCACCCACAAGGGGTGCCCCTAAGGATGCAGGGCTTTAGCGCGACGCCCTAATGTTCGTGACGGGTATAGTCGGGCAGCAACAGCGGCGATTCGATCTCGGTCTCGACGCCCGCCGCGACCAAGGCGTTCTCCCACGCCTCGACGTGGTTCAGCGTGAGCTTGCCCAACTGGACCTCTTTGGCCCGCTGGCCCGCGGCCCGCCCGGCCCGCCGCCCATAAACCGTCACCTCCAGCAGCGAGTTGCCCATCAGCCGGTTGCGGCCGTGAACGCCGCCGCTGATCTCGCCCGCGCCGTACAGATTGGGCACAGTGGTGGCCCCGTCGGGTTTCAGGTGGACGCCGCCGTTTTGATAATGGAGGGTGGGATAGACCAGCATCGGGTCGTGGATGATGTCGACGCCAAAGCGGGCAAACTGGCGCACCATCGCCGGCAGTTCCTTCTCGATGGTTCCGGGGCCATGGATCAGATCGATCATGGGCGAATCGAGCCACACGCCGGTAAAGCCGGTGGGCGTCACGATGCCCTTCTGCCGCTCTCGACACTCGCGGATGATGGCGCTGGCCTCCACGTCGCGCGTTTCGCGGGGATAGACGAACTGGTTGCCGTCGATGTTGCACACCTGGGCGCCCAGACCGCGCACCTTTTCCGTTACCAGCAGGCCCACAATCTGGGCCGGATAGGCGGCGCCGGTGGGGTGGTACTGCATGGTATCGAGGAAGGACAATCGGGCCCCGGCGCGGTAGGCCAGGATCACGCCGTCGCCGGTGGCGCCATAGTGGTTGGTGGTGGCAAAGCCCTGGTAGTGCAGTCGCCCGCTGCCGCCGGTGGCGATGATGGTGGTCTTGGCCCGCACCACGCAGTGTTCGCCCGTTTCCAGATTCAGCAGCACCGCGCCGGCAGCCTGACCCTTGTCGTCCTTGATCAGTTCGACGGCTGGGGCAAATTCCAGGACGGTGATGTCCTCGGGATAGGAGCGGACCTCGTCGCGGAGGGTGCGCATGATCTCGGCGCCGGAATAGTCGCGGGCCGAGTGCATACGCTTGCGGCTGGTGCCGCCGCCGTGGATGGTGAGCAGGGTGCCGTCGGGGTCTTTGTCGAACATGCAGCCCAGGCTTTCCAGCCAGGCGATGGCCTCGGGCGCGTCGCGCACCAGGGCCTCGACCAGATCGGGATCGTTGGTAAAGTGACCGCCGCCCATCACATCCAGATAGTGGATGACGGGGTTGTCGCTGGGCTTGTCGGCGGCCTGGATGCCACCCTGGGCCATCATGGTGTTGGCGTCGCCGTGGCGCAATTTGGTGGCGATGATCACCCGGGCGCCCTGTTCCCGCGCCAGCAGCGCCGCCGCCGACCCGGCGCCCCCCGCGCCAATGATCAACACGTCGGTGTCATAGTCGATCGATTCCAGATCGATCTTGTCGTGGCGCAACCGGCTGTGCCCTTCAATTAGATCGGCCAGTTCGAGGGGGGTGCGCATGCCCTGGGCCGGGCCCACGCGGATCTCCCGCATCCCTTCGGGAATATAGTCGGGGTGGAATCTGCGCAAGATCTCTTGCTTGTCGGCAGGTGATAGCATGGGCCACGTTTCGTGCAGCCGGGCAGGCCGGGTGGCCTCGACCAATTTGATGGATTCCCGCATCGCAGGAGTATAACCGTCCATGTGTGTGCTCCTCTATTCTGGCTCGATGTCTCGGGTGTTGTAGCGCTGGCGCAGCTCTGCCTCGGGCAGGGCCTTGATGGCGGCCATCTCTTGGTCGAATGTTCCGGCCTGGATCTCGGCAACCCGCTCGGCCAGGTGCTGGGCGCGGGGCGCCAGGTAGCGGCCATAGAGCCTGCGGGCCAGAATGGCGATGTTCGGTTGGGCTTCTTCGGCAGGGCAGCGCGACACGCACATGCCGCACATGATGCAGTCAAAAGAGAGGTCGGCGACGCGGGCAATGTCGCCGCGCATGGCTGCCGCCATATAATCCTTGACCTGAAGGTCCTGCGGGCAGCTCTTGGTGCAGGTGCCGCAGCCCAAACATTTGAGGAGCTGGGGATAGAGCCGGACCATTGTGGCAAAGGTCGGCTCCAACTCGTCCAGTCGATACTGGGCCCGCTCGGCTGGGTAAAAGGGAATCTGAGTCAGGTGCATGCCCGACTGCACCTGGGTCCCACAGGCCAGTCCGATGTGTAGCTTGGGATCGCCCTCGATGCGATACACGGTGGCGCAGGCCCCGCAAAAGGCCGCCCGGCAGCCCACGCCGCGGATCAGCTTGTAGCCCGCATACTCCAGGGCGCTCATGATGGTCAGCGCATCGGGCACCATGTACCTTTTGCCCATAATATAGATGGGGATCATCTGTGCTTCTGTCATTCCAACCTCCAAACTAGAACATGATCGTTGGCAACGTTTCGCCTGCAACCCGGCCGTCTCAACGGGGCCGCGTGCCCAGGGTGGTCAGTTCGTCCTCGCGGAACTCTTGGACCGGGGCCGCTTCGT
>CAZNQW010000216.1:0-6668 GCA_964575225.1 uncultured Anaerolineaceae bacterium
TTATGCCCCTTTCACGCATCCTTTCTGAGAAGTGAGATGTGTATTGCCGCTTGGCATTACACCTCACATCCTGCGGTAGGCGTTCTTTTCTACGCTTCCCAGCATCTTCCCATAGAATGATGTGGTTGCATGGTAAGGATGAGAATATTCTAGCCGGCATTGACACCTGTGTCTTCGAAGGGTTGGCTTTCGACTGCAAGGCTTCTCCTTTCTCAGTCCGTAGTCTCAGTACGGGCCAAGTACCTCAAACGTGGAACCTGACTCGATATCTGCCGATCATATGCGAACCCGCAATCCTCAATTGTTAAAGAGCCTGCTGAATTTTATCACTACCTCGCTACTCAGTCAAATCTCTATTCCCCTCCCCCCAACCCCAAATTGAGTCTTGACAGGAACCGGGAACTGGGGTAGAATGTTAGTATATGCAAATGAGAATCATTCGCATATAAAAGGCAAGTTGAGGGACGTATGAACGAAAGGACGACCACCGGTGTCCGGCTGTTGCGGGCCGCGGGCAAACGGATCACACCCCAGCGCAAGCTGATCCTCGATATTTTGGCCCAGACTCGCCGTCATCTGGATGCCTATGAACTCCATGACCTCGGCCGGCGGCGGGATGAGACTCTCAGCCTGGCTACGGTGTACCGGACGATTGCCCTCCTCAAAGAGAGTGGTCTGGTCCAGGAGCTGCACCTGGACGAGAATCGTCACCATTATGAACTCACCGATCGAATGGAGCACGCCCATCTGGTCTGCCTGGGTTGTGGGCAGGTGTTTGAGGTCGACGGCGGCGCGTTTGTGAATGCCGCTCAAGAGGCCGGAAACCGTTACGGATTTGCCATCACCGGTGGCCAAATCGAGCTCACCGGATACTGCGCTGCTTGCCGGGCGCCGCAGTCGAAACAGGCCGGAGGGCTTGTGACCACCGCGGAGCCGCACGTTTTGAATTTTCGTTCGAGGTGATTGGATTGAAGCGAATGTGGAGACATCATAGCCATGACGTGGCGATCGGCGATCACGATAACCTGAGCGCCATACCCAGCGGCGAGTCGGTTCAGATCCGCGAAATGCTGGGCGGGCACAACTTTTTAAGCCGCTTGGTTTCGTTGGGGTTCACACCGGGAACCCACCTGAAGGTCGTACAGAACTTTGGGCGGGGCCCGATCATTGTCAGCGTGCGCGATACGCGCGTGGCCTTGGGCCGCTGTGAGGCAGAGCGGATTTTGATCGACCGGTTGGCGAGGGAGGACAATGGCCATTGAGGCGCAGTCGTCGTCCGCGGTAAACCCGCAGGCGACGCAGCAAGGAGCGCAGCAAGCAGTATCGGTGCTCGAAGGAGAGGTCACCCTGACCGTGGCGTTGGCAGGCCAACCCAACGTGGGCAAGTCCACGGTCTTTAATCTGCTGACCGGGCTCAGCCAGCACGTGGGCAACTGGCCGGGCAAGACCGTGGAACAAAAGACCGGCACCTATCGTAGCCAGAATCGGACGATCCATCTGGTGGATTTGCCTGGCACCTACAGTTTGACGGCCAATTCGCCGGAAGAGATCATTGCCCGCAACTATATCATTCAAGAACGTCCCGACGTGGTGGTTGCCGTGGTGAACGCCGCATCGCTGGAGCGCAACTTGTACCTGGTGGCCGAATTGTTCCCCCTGGCCAAACAGGTGGTGCTGGGACTGAACATGGTGGACGTAGCCGAGGGAGAGGGCGTGAGCGTCGAGCCCAGGGTGCTCGAGGCAGCCTTGGGCGTCCCCGTCGTCAGCATGTCGGCGGCCAAGAATCAGGGAGTGCGGGAACTGGTCGAGACGGTGGACCGCGTGGTATCTGGGGAACTGGTCTGCGAGCCGAATGTGCCCGAGATCCGGGCGGACCATCGAGAGGTGCTGACCGAGATTCACGAACTCGTGGCCCCCCACACGCCGCCGCCCTACCCCAGCGAGTGGGTGGCACTCAAGCTACTGGAAGGCGACCGGGAGATTACCGAGATGATACAATCCCGGTGCCTGCCGCCCGAGTGCTGGGAGAAGGTCCACGATGTTCTGATGGACCACGAGGATGCCGTCTTGGCCGTGGCCAGCGGCCGCTATGATTGGGTGGGGCGCATGATCCGCGCCGCAGTTACCCGTCCCCGTGCCGGGCAGATCACTCGCACCGAGCGGCTGGATCGCTGGGCCACTCATCCCCTGTGGGGGCTGGCCATTTTGGCGACCGTGTTGGGGGTGGTGTATTGGCTGACCTTTGCCATTGGCCAGCCTCTCCAGCAGTTCTTGGATGTCTATGTCGTCGGTGGGTTGGCCCAAGCGGCATCCATCGGACTGGCCGGCGCGCCGGCCTGGATTAGCGGCCTGGTGATCGATGGGATCTTGGGCGGTGTGGGGACGGTCGTGACGTTTTTGCCCATCCTGGTCATCTTTTTCGCCGTCCTGGCGGTGCTGGAGGACATGGGCTACATGGCGCGAGGCGCCTATGTGATGGACCGCTTCATGCACCTGATGGGGCTGCACGGCAAGAGTTTTATGCCCCTGTTTCTGGGGTTCGGCTGCAATGTGCCCGCCGTGATGGGCACGCGCATCATCGATTCGCACCGAGGGCGCTTGTTGACGATCCTGCTGGCACCCCTGGTTCCTTGCGCGGCGCGCATGACGGTGGTTGTGTTTATTGCTCCCATCTTTTTCGGAAAAGCGGCCATGCTGGTGGCCTGGGGCCTGGTGATTTTCGCCCTGGCCATCTTGGCCGTGATGGGCGTGCTGCTCAACCAATGGGTTCTCAAGGGCGAACGGTCGGCCTTTATCATGGAGTTGCCCCTTTATCACAAACCCAACCTACGGACCATCGGCATCCAGGTCTGGCAGAACATCAGCGAGTTCCTCACAAAGGCAGGTACCTTGATCCTGGTCATGTCAGTCCTGATCTGGATCCTTTCGACGCTGCCCCACGGCGAGATTCAGACCAGCTACCTGGCCGACGTGGGCAAGGCTCTGGCGCCCCTCGGTTCTTTGATGGGGCTGAGCTGGGAGATGGTGGTGGCGCTGCTGAGCAGCTTTGTGGCCAAGGAAAACTCGATTGCCACCATGGGCATCCTGTTCGGAGGGGCCGCGGGCGAAGCGGGCCTTCAATCGGCATTGGCCGGTGTCCTCAGCCCCGCGGCGGCCCTGGCCTTTCTGGTGGTGCAGATGCTGTTTGTCCCCTGTGCGGCCACCGTGGCAGCCATCAAGCAGGAATCCAAGAGCTGGGGATGGACGGCCTTTAGCGTGGTCATGCTGCTGGTCCTTTCCTTGAGCGCAGGGATCCTGACTTTCCAAATCGGCAACGGGGTGCTCTAATCATGCTCAAAGAGTTGTTGCAGTACGTGGCCCGTGGGGGCATTCACAGCACACGGGATCTGCTTCAGCATTTTTCCATCTCTGAGACCATGTTGGAAGCGATGCTGGAGGATCTGGCCCGGCTGGGCTATTTGCGCCGGGTGGAGGTCGGCTGCGAGGGCGGGCATTGCTCATCCTGTACGAACAAAATCTGTTCCATTACGGGGCCTGGGCAAGTGTGGTCGTTGACGGCCAAAGGGAGCCGAGCGGCAGCCCAATCTTGAACGGGCTGCCCTCCGCCTGGAAATACCCAATATCAAAAGAGGCCTTCACTTCTGGGGGAGGCCTCTTTTGATTGGATGAAGATCAGACTAACGATTCCGGGCAATGCAGGGGAGAAATACCCGGTGGACTTGTTCCACAGCTTGGATGATCACCGTGACCTGTTCAATGCTGTCCGGTGCATCGGGCGACGTGATGGTCACCGTCGTTTGAGTTGTGCCGATGGTATCGGTTCGAAAGTCACTGATCGAGAGGAGTACCGATCCGGGTGTGGTGCCCTCGGTCGCATCCAGAGAAATCCAGGGGTCTGAGCTACTTGCCGTCCAACGAATGGGAACGTCGCCAGTGGTGTTGTCGACCTGTACGAGTCTGCTGGGATTCGTGGTAAACCCCTCGCCCAGTTTATAGATAAACGAGAGGAAATTGGTGCTTACCACCAGATCGTTTTCAATCGGCTCATTGAGCAGAATATCGGCTGAGGAAGTGACGACATCGCCATTGTCGTCCCGATATTTCACATAGAAGGTTTTGATGCCGTTGCCTGCCGGCAGGGTCCAGGGTTTTTGGCTCGAGTAGGCTTCCCATTGCGCCTCGGTAAAGGCTGGATCGTTGGCAACCATGATATTGGGTGCAAAGTCGATGCCGCCCCAGTCAGAGACGGTCTCGTTGGTCAGGTACAGGGACACCTGGCAGCTCTGAGTCTCGACGTCACCAAAATTAATGGATACGGGTAGGACGTTGGGCTGGCTGCCAAAGTCGACCGTCCAGTAGGTGCCATAATACCCACCCGTCACAAAACCGGCGCCCACTTCGCGTAATTGCCCATCGAGGATGATGTCCCGATGGCCTGGGCTGTCCATCCAGGCCTGTACCATGGTGGCAGCGTCCACAAAACCGGCGGCAATGATCTCGCCCACAAAGGGGGCTCCCCAGCCATAGGGGCCGTATCCGGCAGCCAGCGCCCGGTCGGGTACTGTGGGCTCGGTGATGCACTGGTGGAGAAAGCAGCTCTGATCCCGCATGAAGGTGCTATGGGCCAAGGCAATGGTAGCCAGGATGGCATTGGCCTTTACCGGTAGAAGGCCAGCGGCCTCGCGTTCTATATTGATAAGCCGGATAACGTCTGTCTCCAAATCCCCGGTCACGGACTCCACAAGAGCTACCAAGGGCGCCTCTTGGGGGTAAGAGAGATATTCCACCTGCTCTGTGGGGTCGAAATAGCCCAAAGCGAACTCGCCGGGCGTGCCCGAATCTGACCCATTGCCCGGATCGGCCAGTACACCCAGGCTCGGTGCACTAATCAGCACCAGAGCTATAATCCACCAAAACCGCAGCCTCTGCATGATCCTTCTATCCTCATCTCCAGTTCGTGTCGCCATGCTCTCGCGCTATTATACCGTGTGGACCAGGGGAGCACAATGGGATATTGGTACTGTTAGTTTCCCCAGCGTGTAAAAGGTTTTATAAAATTTACCGAGTATCGTTTTCATTTGCTTTCCATGTGCAGAATGCTAAAAAACATGCGCGGTGCACCGTCGCATCCTATGAGAAAACAAGAGAACCCCGACTATTAGGTAATTTGTCTGGACTCGAAGAGGGGAGCGCCCGATAGCCCGAGCAGCCCAATGGGCACGCCAAGGAAACCGTGGGCATTTTCGGCCCACGGTTTCCTTGGGGGCTTGGACAAAAACGGCTAGAGGAGCGATTGCCCATCCAGGCCTGGGGGATGGGGTACTTGAAGCAGGTCCAGAATAGTGGGCATCACGTTGAGCACCGAGAACCGGGTGGCAGGGATAGAGTGACCGCCCACGTACAGCATCGCGTCGTCAAAGGTGTGCATGCCCACCAACTGGTCCCCCTTGTAGGTCAGGGTTTCCTTGTAGAGAGGACCTTTGGGATCGTAGCCATCGTACGGGGCCAGGATCAGATCGGCTGCGTTTTCCAGATAGGGGCCATGATACAGTTCCTCCCGCCTGAAAACAGCCTGGAAGATCGGCTCACCGTCATCGGGATCGCGCAGTTCCAGCGCCGCGGCGGCGATTTCGTCCCGCAGGTTCTCATACTCGGCGCCGGGGGCGACAATGCCATCCTTTTCCCGGCCCCGAGCGCGGATGAACACCCGTCCGGGGTCCAGGCTATAGGCCACGGAGCTGGGATCGATCTCGTCCAGCCCCTTATTGCGATCGGGCGGCACCGTTCGCAGTTTGAGCCAACCCTGGTCCATCAACCAGCGGTTGACGTACACCTCTTTTTTGATGGTGCAAAAGCCATGATCGGCCATCCACATCAAGGTCGTATCCTCGTCCAATTGGGAGGCCAGCTTGCCCAGCATGTCGTCGATGCGCCGGTAAAAGTCATAGAAGGCCGGGGCATAGGTGGGATCCTCCTCGGCCATCTGCTGCCAGAGAAAGTGATGCAGGCGGTCGGTCTCCATGATGTGCAGGTGCAAATAGTCCCACTGTTCCTGCTCCAGCAGGTGGAACAGGGTCCGAATCCGGGCATCGAGGGCGGCGTTGACCTCCTGCAAGGCCATGTCTTTGGACTCGCGCGCCTTCCAGGGATCGGCGTCCACGATATAACCCAGGGATTGGAGGGTGGGCAGGTACGAGGGCGGGTACACGGCCTTTTCCAGCGAAGGGCTTAAAAAGCAGCCGACCAGGATGCCGTTCACTGGACGGGGCGGGTAGGTCACCGGCACGTTGACGACGATCACCCGCTTACCGGCGTCGCTGAGCACTTCCCACAAGGTCTTGGCCTTCATGTGGCGAGAGGTAGGGATAAACTGCTTGTAGGTGGCCGGTTCTCGCTCGATGAAGCCATAGATGTCGTGCTTGCCAGGGTTGACGCCAGTCATCATACTGCTCCAGGCCACCGACGACACCCAGGGCCACACCGAATCCATGCGCAGCAGGCTGCCCTGTTGGGCCAGGCGGGCCGCATTGGGGGCTCGCCCCTCGGCAATCAGGCGCTGCATGAAGGTAAAGGGAGTGCCATCCAGGCCGATAAAGACCACCCGTGGCGAAGGTTTCTTTGCTCGCAACTTGTCCAAGAAGCCCATCGTGTGAATTTCCTCCTCTAAG
>CAZNQW010000217.1:0-6648 GCA_964575225.1 uncultured Anaerolineaceae bacterium
GAATTGGCAAGCGCCTCGCGGATTTCAACGCTGCTGACCTCGATCGACTCTGGCAGGCCGGTGATCAGGTTCCGCCCCTTGACGGTGATCGTCTTTTCTTGGGGTAGGGGATAGGCCGAACCGATGGTCATCTTGACCCGTTCGGCCATGCGCTCTCCAATGAGCAAGTTGTATTTTTGGCGACAATACTGGATGATGTCTTCATCCATCTCGTCGCCGGCCACGCGCAGGCTGCGGCTGACGACGATGCCACCCAACGCAATCACGGCCACTTCGGTCGTGCCGCCCCCGATGTCTATCACCATACTTCCCACCGATTCGGTGATGGGGAGCCCGGCGCCCATGGCCGCAGCCATGGGCTCTTCGATCAGGTAGGCGTCGCGGGCGCCGGCCGAAATGGTGGCGTCGTGCACGGCTCGCTTCTCTACCTCCGTCACCCCCGATGGGATACCGACGACCACGCGCGGGCGAGGGACAGGCAAAAAGGTCTTGTCGTGAACCTTTTTGATAAAGTAGTGCAGCATTTTCTCTGTGACGTCAAAGTCGCTGATGACGCCATCCCGGAGGGGGCGAATGGCCACAATCGTCGATGGCGTGCGCCCCACCATATCTTTGGCGTCCAGGCCGATGGCCAGAACCTTTTTTGATCTTTTGTCAATCGCCACTACCGATGGTTCGTTGATGACGATGCCTTTGCCGTGGACGTTGACGAGCGTATTGGCTGTGCCCAGATCAATGCCAATATCTTGAGAGAACAGCCCCAGAATGAAATCTAGTGGACTAAACACCGATTTGACCTCGCTTGAGAGTTTCCGTCAGACTTTCCAAAGGTTTGCCATAATAGAAGGCGTGTACAGCGAGCCATTATACCACAGATGACGTCGAACGCAACGCATACAGTGCAACTCGCGCCAGAGGCCCAACTTGCCGTATTGAATTATACACGAAAAGCAAGAAGCCAGCAAACGGGCATTGCGGTGGCGAGTACAATCCATCCCAAGGGGATTGGTGTCGACCGGCAAGATCGGGGGTTTGGGAACCCAACAGGCTGTATAGGCGTCTAATCAAGTGCCGGGAGCTTGAGGCTGATCGGACGTCTTTGTCTGGCTCAAGATGGTGTGGTGATTTGTGTGGGACTGATGGACATTCTGGCAAGGGCAAGGGGTCCTGATTCTCGCGGGCAGGCGAACTCTAGAATTCCGTAGGGAAAGAGGTGCCTGGGCGTCAGGCACGTAGCTTCCGGTCTGTGGTACAATCCCTGGGGACTCTTTGTCGCGCCTTGGCGATGTCCCCGTTTGGCACATGCCGTGGTTTGACAATCTGGACCAATGACAGTACTCTTGGATAGGAGGGAGCTTGCCCTGATGTAGAAAGGTGCCGACAGGGCCAAGCGATTCGTGAGTGTGGAGAAAGAGATGAGTCCGACTGATTCAAAAGAGGGCGCGGAAACGCCGGAGGACGTGGTACACACAGCCCAAGAGGGAGCCCTGGGGGAGCCAGGCCAGCGTCGTCTGCGTCAAAAGGCCGAGCATGCCGTGGAAGGTGCCGGTTCCGCGCCCTTGAGCTCGAATCCGACAACAACCAGGCGACGGTGGTTTGACGGTCTGGCGCCGGCGGCCTTGTTGATACCTCTGGTGATCGTGAGCCTCGTGATCTATTTCGCCAAGCCCAGTTGGCTTGCGGGTCAGGATGCCGCGACCCCTGCCGCGACCGCTATCGAGTCCAGTCCCTTGCCCACGGCTACACCTCCATCTATTGCAGCCGCGGCGGTGTCCATCGTCGAAACGCCCGCGCCTCTTTCCACTGAGGTGGATGAGTATGAGGGGCTTCTTGCCCAAGGGCGTGACCTGGCTTTGCGCAGCAAGTTCGAGCAGGCGATCGAGATCTTGGAGGATTTGACCCAACAAAAGCCCGACGATCCCGATCCCGAGATCGAATGGACCCGGGTGCTGCTGTGGGATAGCCTGCCGGCCCAGGCTTTGCTGCACGCCCAACGGGCTGTGTCCATCGATCCGACCCACGCCGAGGCGGCTGCCTTGTTGGCGCAAGCCTACCTGGAGGTTGGCGATAGGGTGCAGGGCCTGGCTGCCGCCGAGAATGCAGTTCGACTGGATCCGAACAGCGCCGATGCTCGTTCGGCCCTGGCGCTGGCCTACCTGCTCAACGGCGACCTCGCCAAGTCCGAGGCCGAAGTTGAAAGAGCTCTTGCCCTCGATGTCAACAGTGCAGAATCCCACCGCATTCGAGCCCGGCTTTATGATACGCTGGATGCCCTCGACGAGGCCGTGGGTGAGTGTCGCCGGGCGGTCAATCTGCAACCTGACCTTTGGCTTCGTCATTACGAACTGGGATTGCAGCTCCTCCGGGCAGAGGAATACGAGTCAGCCGTTCAGGCGCTGACCGATGCCTGGGTGCTGCGCCGCAAACCCATGACCTATTCCGGCTTGGGAGAAGCCTACTACCGCTCGGGAGATATGGAACAGGCCGCGTCGTACCTGGAACAGGCGCTGTCGGCTGGGGCCATCAACGCCGAGACCTTTGCCCTTTTGTCGGACATTAACCAGCAGCGCGGGCGTTGTACAGATGCCATCATCTATGTAAACGAGGCTTTGGCTCGGGACCCCAACCACCCCTTAGCCCTGGAGGTAGCACGCATCTGTGGCGGGGGAGAACCGCCTGCCGTCGCGGCGCTGTCTACCGCTGAAGCGGGGGAAACGGCCGTAGACGAGGCCACTCCGCTGGCCGAATCAAGTGGGCCTCCATCTCCCCTCAGTGGGCGGATCGCTTTTCCGGTGTGGAACGGCCAATCGGCCAAGTATGATACCGTGGTGGCTGCCGTCGATGGTTCGCAGCGCACCGTTGTGGCCGAGCAGATGCATCAACCCGCCTGGAGCCCCAATGGTCAATGGTTGATGGTGAATGGCGAGCGCCACGAGCACCTCAACCTGTTTCTCGTTCAGCCGGATGGTACCCTTTTGGGCGAAGTGACCAAATATGTCGAAGACAGCTTGCCCGCATGGTCGCCCGACAGTCGGAGTGCGGTGTTCAGTTCCTCGCGCCACAGCGACAAACAGTCGCGCATTTACATCATCGATCAGATACCCCACGACGGCAGCAAAGCACAGGATCGTGTGTTAAACACGGGTTCCGATGATGTACGGGGCGAGTCCCCTGCCTGGACAGGGGATGGCCGTATTGTGTACGCCGGCTGTCACTATGAGAGTGGTTCGGCCCAGTGTGGCCTGCTTAGCATTTCCAGCGATCCGGGTCCCCAGCCGCCGCAGCAGCTCACCGACCATCCGGAGGACACCGCCCCAGCCGCCTATGGCGACCGGGTTGCCTTCATGTCGAACCGCGATGGCAATTGGGAGATCTATGTCGTAAACAGCGACGGCACAGGGTTTGTGCGGCTGACCCATGACTCGGCTAACGATGGGTTGCCAACCTGGTCACCTGATGGACGCTCTATTGCGTTTGTCTCCGATCGCGGAGGAATCTGGGCCGTTTGGGCGGTCAACCCAGACGGATCGGATCGGCGCAAACTATTTGACTTGGGTGGGGAAGGGCTGGCCGTCGATTGGCTCCACGAGCAGATCGCCTGGGGGCCTTAGCTCATCCACCTGGTGACGGGGGGCGAGAAACGCCCGTGGACATTTGCCATGGACTCGGGAACGTGGTATAATCGCTTTGTTCTTGTTCCTCAGGAACGAGAACGAGTTTTCAGTTGGAACCAGTTGGAGGAAAAGAGTGGAAACCTTTATTCCCTATATGCAGGTCATCCAGATCATCATTTCCATCTCCCTGGTCGTGGTGATTCTGGTTCAGGCAAAAGGACAGAGCGGGCTTGGTGGCATTTTCGGCGGCGATGGCGGTGGTGTGTATCGGACCCGCCGTGGCGTCGAAAGGACGCTGTTCAACGTCACTGTAGGCCTGGCTGTGGCGTTTTTTGTGATTTCGCTTGTGAGTGTTCTCGTCGCCTGATGCGGGCGCGGGATACAGCGAACCGTAAGGGTGCCGACAAGCCATCGGCTATGGGGGCACCCTTTCACGTTCGAGGATTTGTGTGACTCGACACATTATCTGGCAGGCGCTGCTGGCCCTGGTTGGCATTGCCCTCGTCTTTGTGGTCCTCTTTCAGTTGGCTTCCACCCCAGAGACCACGGTCGCTGAAGTCGAATCCACCCCGGTGCCTGTTCAGGGTGGCATCTACATTGAGGGGATTGTGGGCTATGTCGAGCGGATCAACCCGATCCTCTCGCCGCGCATGGTCGAAACCAACCCCTTTGAGCAGACCCTTGGCTCTTTGGTCTTTGACGGACTGACAACCCTGGACGAGACCGGCCAGATCACCAAAAGCCTGGCCCTCGATTGGGAAGTCTCGGAGGACGGGACCGTCTACGAGTTTCGGTTGCGGCCAGATGTCACCTGGCACGATGGCGCTCCCTTTACGGCGGATGATGTGGCCTTTACCGTTCAGGCTCTTCAGGACCCTGACTACCAGGGTCCACCGGCGTTGCAAGCCCTGTGGCAGACTGTTGTCGCCGAAAAGCTGGATAGTTTTTCGATCCGCCTCACTTTGGAAGAACCCTTTCCCTCGTTTTTGTACTATACCTCCATTGGCATCTTGCCTGCCCATTTGCTGAGCGACGTGCCTGCCGCCGATCTGCCCACCGACGAGTTCTCAACGGCCCATCCCATTGGAACCGGTAGGTTCAAGGTCACGGGTGTTTCGTCCGAGCAGGTGACGCTGGTTCCCAATGAGACGTATTGGGGTGGTGAGTGCTATCTGGGCCAGCTCGAGTTCTGGCTATATGCCAGCGAGTCGGACCTTCTTTCTGCCTTTCGGGCGGGGGACATCCAGGGCTTTCATCTGGAGGAGGCCAACGATCTTTCAAGCCTTGGCGACCTTCCCAACCTCCAGTTCTACACCGCGCCGACGGCGGGGTATGGGACGGCCCTCTTGAACCTGACGCGTGAAACGCTGCCCTTTTTTCAGGTGCAAGAGGTACGCCAGGCTCTGTTGATGGGCCTGGATCGCCAGGCTCTCATCGACAAAGCCCTGAACGGGCAGGGGCTTGTGGCCCACAGCCCCATTGTTTCCTTTCTGTGGGCGTATGATCCGACGGTGCGGCAGTATATCCACGATCCCGAGCGAGCTGTGGGTTTGCTCGATGCTGCCGGTTGGGTGGATACCAATGGCAACCTGGTGCGAGATAACGAGGGGATCGAGTTGGCCTTTTCGCTCCTCGTGAGCGATGACGATCCGGCGATGAAGGCGATGGCTGAAGAGATGGTGGGTCAATGGAGCGCTCTTGGCATCCAGGCGACTGTGCGCCCAACGAGCAGTGGATCGGTGTCTACCTTTGTCCGAAGCCGCAACTTTGATATGGTCCTCGTCAACATCGCTCAGACGGCAGATCCCGATCCCTATCCTCTGTGGCATTCAACACAAGCCACGGGTGCCGGCCAGAACTTTTCCGGATTCAATGACCGAGACGCCGATGTGCTCATGGAAGAAGCGCGCCGGACCACCGATCCTCAGCAACTTGCGGCCTTGTACAGCTCGTTTCAGCAGATCTTTGCCGAACAGGTGCCGTCTCTGTTGATCTACCATCCGATCTATACCTATGCAGCCGATGTCTCGGTACACGATGTGCAAATCCCCCCGATCCTGCTTCCCGGCGATCGGTTTCGAAACGTCGCTCAGTGGTATGTGGAGACAGAATTGCCCCAGATCACAAGCCAGGGCGAGTTTGACAAAAATTCCGAGTAGTGGTAAAGTGTTGCCCGCATGCCGAAGTGGCGGAACCGGCAGACGCGCTGCGTTCAGGGCGCAGTGGGAGTACTCCCGTGTGGGTTCAAATCCCACCTTCGGCACCAAAGAACCAGCCCGCGGGCTGGTTTTTTCTGTCCCGGCTAGGCACAATGGCTATCCGCACGCATAGAGCTGCCCTTGGGATGCCTTCAAATGGCGAGACAAACTGGGTAGATCTGTGTAGATTTGACAATTCCCTCAATGTGCGGTAGACTGGATGTCGTGAGGATCCCATGACCGCGTTCAAAGAACCAAAGGCGTCAATCATCAGTCAAATAGCCCTATTGTTGATGGCCATCCTGTTTATGTACTTGATCGTCGATTTCGGGCGTCAGGTGGGGGTGAGCCGGCAGCGCCAAGAGGAACTCCGGCTTTTGGAGACGGAGATCCAAGCTGAGAAGGCCCAGATCGGAAATCTGGAAGGGGAGTTGGACTTTGCCTCCTCTCCCGAAGCGGTGGAGGCGTGGGCGCGGCGCAGGGGCATGACCCGCCCCGGCGAGAGGCTTGTCGTATTCTTTGGCGGCTCGCTAGGCGAGCCCTCTGTGGTGGAGCAGCCGGCAACGGGCCTCCCCGGGCTTGACTCGCCTCGAGAGGAGTGGTTGGATCTCTTTTTTGGAACGCGGTAGCACAGTGTGTGGATAGGCAGCAGTACGTCAGCGCGGGTGGTGAGTAAATCGCTCACCGCCCGCTTTTTGATATCTATGGGGATTTTGGGATCGGGTGCCTTGACGTACGGTCCGTTTTTGCTACGAAAGGTCGCGTTCGGGTGCGGCTATCTGCTGCGAGGGGGTGGTCACCGGGCGCGCCAGAAGGCCGAGGGCTCCTCGAAGGCC
>CAZNQW010000218.1:0-6646 GCA_964575225.1 uncultured Anaerolineaceae bacterium
GCTCTACAGGCAGGGATCGCGTTGGACGTGATAGAAGTAGGTGGGTTCTGCCTTCCGCCATGTCATCCTCAAGTTGATGCCTTTGGGCAAAGATTGAATCGGATCAAAGCCCTGACAGCCTGCCACCGAGACGGGGGCGGCGAGCATCGAGACTCGGCTAAACGGCTTGGCCGACTTTGCACCAGCCCTGGACCTTGGCGACGGTGCCCTTGCGCCCTCGCCCTGAATCTGGTATGATAGGGGTATGACCCAAAATGAATACCTCAATCGACTCCAGGATCAGATCGACATAACGAGGGTGCCCTTTAGCGACCGGGGCTCGCGCCTGCTGGTGTTCAAGGTTCCCGACAAGAGCCAATTGTACATCAAGCTCGCCGAACGCCTGACGGCCATCCAGCCCGGGCTGGATACCTACCGCTTCCGACCGCCCTATATTCAGGACCTCTGCTTTGTGGACGGTGAGGGGATGCCGCTTCCCTATCACCTTACCACCTACCCCCACGTGCTCCTGTTCGAAACGCGGCTGGGCACCTTTTCCATGGCCTTCTATCGGCACGATACGGTGGCGATAGGAATGCCGCCAAACGTGCCCGCCGGGCTCCACTTTCGCGTCAGCACCCAGATGTGGCAGCAGGGCGATGATGGCGGCAGCCTGATGGGAGTGCGCAATCTGGCCTATCGCACCAATGGCCGCGTCCTCCGAAACGAACTGGGGCTGGAGCGGGAGGCCTATGCGGTCGAATTTGTGGTGGACGGCGGCGAGGATGTGGCCATTCACCTCAACATCCGCAACGACCTTCAACTGGACGGTCAGGCAGTCCCCTTTTCCCAGACGCTGGCGGCGGTCCGGGAACGCTGGAGCGATTGGTTCTCTCGCGTGCCACCGGTGGCCGAGCGTTTCCGGGATCACTATTACTATGCCTGGTGGGTGATGAGCAACAACCTGGTCGCGCCTTTGGGACGGGTGGCCCACGAGGCGATGATGCCCTCCAAGGTGCAGTACGTCGGGGTTTGGAACTGGGATGCCTGCTTTCACACCCTGGCCTTTCGCCACGTGGATCCGAACCTGGCCCGCAATCAACTACGGACCATGCTCGCCTGCCAGTTGCCCGACGGCATGATTCCCGATGCGGTGTACGACGAAGCGGTGGTGGCCGACATCGAGCACCCCTTGCGCGCAGAGGTCACCAAGCCGCCCATCATGGCCTGGGCGGCGCTCAAGCTGCACGAGATGGATCCTGACCTCGATTTCCTGCAAGAGATCTATGTGCCGTTGGTGCGATGGAACGCCTGGTGGTTTAGCATGAACGACGACGACGCCGATGGCCTGGCCCAATACAACCATCCCTACTCCTCGGGTCTGGACGATAGCCCATTGTGGGATTATGGGCTGCCGGTCGAATCGCCCGATTTGAACACCTATCTGTGTGTGCAAATGGGCTCTTTGGCCATGATGGCCGAAGCATTGGGCATGGAAACCGAAGCGGCGATGTGGCGAAAGCGCGCGGCGGCCATTGTGCGCCGCATGATCCAGGATTTTTGGGACGAGGAAGCAGGCTTGTTCCGAGCTATGCACGACAACCAGCCCATTCCGGTGAACACCCCTTTCAGCCTCTACCCCCTGTGGACCGGCCAACTGCCCGATGAAATCCGCGACCGGCTGATCGCCCACCTGACTGATCCGGCCCAGTTCTGGGGATCCTATGTCCTTCCCTCCACAGCCCGTAACGATCCCCACTATGATCCAGAGCGGATGTGGCGCGGCCCCATCTGGGCCAACATCAACTATATTTTCATCGAGGCCCTCCGGCAGGTGGGCCAAGACGCTCTGGCCGACGAACTAACGGAGAAAACGCTGCATTTGATCATGGGCCAACCCGGCATCTACGAGTATTATCACGCCGAAACGGGCGAGCCGCCCCTGACCGCTGCTGAGGCTTTTGGCTGGACGGCAGCCGTCTTTATCGATCTGGCCATTCAGGCCAGCCGCGCCGAGCAGGATCGGCCTGCTGGAGGAGGATGATGGAACGGGATCCAAGCTCGCCGCAACGCTGTGCGGAATTGCAGACCGAGATTCTGGCCAATCGGGCACTGATTATCGCCGCCAATCGCGCCCCTGTGACCTTTGTCCAGGGCGAGGGGGATGATCTTCAGATCCAGCGGGGGGGTGGCGGGCTGGTGACGGCCTTGACCGATCTCTGTCGCCAGGCAAAAGACGCTACCTGGATCGCCTGCGCCCGTACCGATGCCGACGCCCGTTGGCAGCGGGGTCGTGTGGCTCTCGACGGCGCCACCGAGGTGGGCGTGCAATTTCTTTCGCCCGACCCGGCGGCCTATGAGGGCTATTATAATGTGATTTCCAACCCCCTGTTGTGGTTCCTGCAGCATTCCATGTGGGATGTGTCGCGGGCGCCGGTCATCGATCGCGCCACCTGGCAGGCCTGGGAGGATGGCTACAAGGCCGTCAATGCCCTCTTTGCTCAGGCCATTGTCCGCCAGGTGCGGGCAGTCTCTCGCTCTACTTTGGTCATGCTGCAGGACTATCATCTTTACCTGGTGGCTCGGCGGGTGCGGTCGGCCCTGCGCCGGCGGGAACGCCCCACGATCCTGCACTTTGTCCACATCCCGTGGCCTGGGCCCGAGTACTGGCGAATCCTGCCTCCCACCATGCGCCAGGAAATCCTCGATGGCCTGTGCGCCGTCGATGTGTTGGGCTTTCAGACGCACGAGGATGGCCAGAGCTTTCTCCGCACCTGCGAGTCTTTTCTGCCCCGCGCTTCGGTGAACGTCCGCCGCAATTGGGTGTGGTATCGGAATCATGCCACCCACGTGCGCAGTTTTCCCATCTCTATCGACGTCCAGGCCCTCAGAGACCTGACCCAAGCGGATGAGGTGGCCGAGTACCGCCGCGAGATCCACGACCTGGTGGGCGATCGCAAGTTAGTGCTGCGCATTGACCGCATCGAGCCGAGCAAGAACATCGTCCGTGGCTTTTTGGCCTTTGAGGAGATGCTGGCGCTGCACCCCGAGCACCGGGGCCGGGTTCAGTTCCTGGCCTTGCTGGTGCCCTCCCGGTTGGATGTGGAGGAGTACCGGCATTATTTGGACGATCTGATGTCCACCGCCGGTCGGGTCAACGCCACCTATGGGACGAGCGACTGGGAGCCGGTGCGGGTGATGGTCGGCGAGAGCTATCCCCGGGCCGTGGCTGCCATGCAGCTCTACGACGTCCTGCTGGTGAATTCGATTGCCGATGGCATGAACCTGGTGGCCAAGGAGGGTCCGATCGTCAATCAGCACGATGGTGTGCTCGTCCTATCGGAGCGAACGGGCGCGCGCCAGCAGTTGGAGCCGGGCGCCATCGTCATCTCGCCGTGCGACGTCTATGCCACGGCCGAAGCGCTGCACCAGGCGCTGACCATGCCTGCTGAGGAGCGCGCGGAGCGGGCGGGGCGGTTACAGTGGGCCGTGGAGCAGGAGGATATCTCGGCCTGGCTGTGCGGCCAACTGCAAACCATCGCCGATCTGGATTTGTGAGGGAGACCATGTCCTCAAATCGTACGCGTATTGCCATTTTGCACTATAGCGCCCCGCCGGTCGTCGGCGGCGTCGAAGCCGTGATCCGGGCCCACGCCCAGATTCTGCGACAGGCAGGCTATCCGGTGACCGTCGTCGCCGGGCGCGGGGAGGCCGAGGCGTTGCCCGAGGGGGTGGATCTGAGCCTGGTGCCCGAGATCGATTCGCAGCACGCCGAGATTGCCCGCATGGGCGCCCCATTGGAAAACGATCAGGTGCCCTCCGATTTCGAGGCCGTGTGCGCTCGCCTGACCGAGACGTTGGGGCCCATTCTGAGTTCTTTCGATCATCTCATCGTCCACAATGTCTGGACCAAGCATTTCAACCTGGCCCTGACTGCGGCCCTCGACCGCCTGCTGGATCAGGCGCGGGCGCCTCACTGCATTGCCTGGTGCCACGATTTCACCTGGACCAGTCCCAGTTCTCGCTCCAAAGTGCATGCTGGCTACCCTTGGGATCTGCTGCGCACCAAGCGCCCCGATGTGACCTACGTCGTCGTGTCCCAGCGCCGGCAACAGGAACTGGCCGAGCTATTTGGCTGCCCGGAACACGAGATCCACGTCATCTACAACGGCGTCGATCCCCAGAAGCTGTTGGGCTTGTCGGCAGAAGGGGCTGCCCTTGTGGATCGGCTGCACCTCATGGGACCGGATCTGAACCTGCTGATGCCGGTTCGGGTCACCCAGGCCAAGAACATCGAGTACGCCCTACGGGTGGTGGCGGCGCTCAAGGCGCGCGGTTGCCGCCTCAGGTTGATCCTCACCGGCCCGCCCGACCCCCACGACGCCGGCAGCATGGCCTATTTCCGCTCGTTGCAGGCGCTGCGCAGCGAGCTGGACGTGGTTGAGGAGATGCGTTTCGTGTTTGAATCGGGCAGCGACCCCGATGAGCCCTATTTCGTCGGCGCCGACGTGGTCGGTGACCTGTTCCGCGTCAGCGACCTGATGTTCATGCCCAGCCATCGGGAGGGGTTTGCCATGCCGGTGCTGGAAGCCGGGTTGGTGGGCATTCCCGTGGTATGCACCGAGGTGCCGGCGGCCGTAGAGATCGGCGGCCAAGATGTGATCCTGTTCGACCTGGAGGAGGAACCCGACCGCCTGGCGGGCCGCATCCTGGCTTGGACCAAGGAAAGCGCCGTCCACCGCCTGCGCCGCCGGGTGCGGCAGGGCTACACTTGGCAGGCCATTTTCCGCCGCGATATCGAACCTTTGCTTGGCCGACCGGGAGGCAGATGATGCCGAGTCTTCCCCCCGGACCGGAAGAGCGCCTGGCTCAGGCCGAGCGCCTGCGGTTGTTCCTGGACTATGATGGCACGTTGGCCGATTTCGCCCCTACCCCCGAGGACGTCTATCCAGACCCGGCTCTGGCGGATCTGATCGCCCGGTTGGCCGGGCATCCTGCTTTTCGTGTGGCCATTGTCAGTGGGCGGCGGTTGAGCCACGTGCAAAAGTTGGTCCCTGTGCCCGGCGTGCTGCTGGCGGGAACCTATGGCGTCGAATTGCAAACGCCCGAGGGCGCTCGGGTCGACCGTCTCGACTATGGGCGCGTGCGCCCCGTGCTCGACGATCTCGGGCCTTGTTGGGCTGGGCTGATCGCCGGGCGGGAAGGGTTTTTCCTGGAGGACAAGGGCTGGGCCCTGGCTCTGCACGCCCGCTTTGCCGACGAAGGCGAAACCGAACGGGTGCTAGCCAAGGCTCGGCAGATCGTGGATCGGACCTGGCGGGAGGCCGAATGGGAAGCGTTCCGCCTGCTGGGCGGCCACAAATTCCTGGAGGTGGGCCCCCGGCTGGCGCACAAGGGCAAGACGGTCGCCTACCTGTTGGATCGCGATCCCTGGCCTGGGGCTTTGCCCCTCTACTTGGGCGATGACGACAAGGACGAAGAGGCCTTTGGCGTCATCCAGGCGCGAGGGGGCCTTGCCGTGGTGGTGGCGCCCCAGACCCGGGAGACCCAGGCCGACTTGCGCCTGGAATCGCCGCAAGAGACCCGCCGCTGGCTGGAGGCTCTGCTGGATCGACCGGCAAGCGAACCACAAATGTGACATCTTTCCTTGACATCCCCACTGTCACCATGATACAATAGCCCCATGTCGACCGAAATCAACGAATCGACCCTCTGCGATAGCCAATGGCCCGGCCCGCGCCCTGGTATCACACGCCGCCAATTCCTTCAGGCCAGCGCAGTGGCTGCTGCCTCTATTTTGGCTCCGGCGGCCGCCGCCGGAGCCGCCCGAGATCGGCGCCTGTTGTCCGTCCCCTTTCGCTACCAGCGCCATACGCTCACTTGCGAAATCGCCGCGCTGCGAATGGCCGCCGAGTATTTTGGCCAAGAATTGGCCGAAGAGGCGCTGCTCAGGCTCATGCCCATCGACGAGCGCCAGCCACTCTACGAGGACGGCTACGTGGTCTGGACCGATCCCAACCTCGCCTTCCCCGGCAACTTTCGGGGCTGGCAGCTCTATCGCGATGGGCTGAAAGAGCATCCGGAACGCGCCGAGAGGGGACAGTGGGGCTATGGCATCCACGCGCCCACCATTGCCGAGGTGGCGGTTCGCATCGGGCTCGCGGCAGAGCTGTTTGACGAGCCCGCGGCCGTCTATGCCGCCATCGACCGTCGCCGCGTGCCCATCGTCATCGTGCCCGACGGCGGGCGAGACCAGGTGCCTGTGTGGAAATGGACCACACCCCAGGGCAAGCTGGTGACTGTCATGAACGCCGAGCACTCGGTGGTGGTGCGGGGGTACGACGGTCAGACGGTGTGGGTGCACGATCCCAAAGGCAAGGTGGGGTCTTATTCTCGAGGTCAGTTCGAGAGGGCCTTTGGGATCCTCCGCAGCGGGGTGGCCATCATGCCGGGACGCAGAATCAAACCCCGCACGTTCACACCTATGTAAGCTTGAACCAGTCTGGCTTGTCACTGAAGCCCTGCCTGAGCCAGGCAGGGCTTGTGGCGTGGCCTCTTGATTGATGGAATTTGGCGAACGGTGCGTCCATTGACGAACGTCGCCCCCGCGGGAGGAGACTGTTGCAATTCCGTCTCCTTGTGGGCAAGATCGGGCCCCAAAGGGACC
>CAZNQW010000219.1:0-6600 GCA_964575225.1 uncultured Anaerolineaceae bacterium
CACCACCCTATCCTACACTCTTTCCCTACACGACGCTCTTCCGATCTCGACGTGCAGTCAATCAGATTGAGTCACCGACCTGGCATCAGCCGTGTTAGCAAGGGGATTCCAGTTGTTGCAATACGCTGTGCCATTGGCCGGGGGTGTTGACGTTGCGAAAGGAAAGAAAATCGGGATCCAGCGGGGCGATCTCGGACGGGCGGACGTAACGAACCCGAATCTCATCGTAGAAGGCAAAGGCGCAGCGCTCGCCGCTTTCGATGGTGGCCTGGATGGCCGGCAGGCAGCTCTTGCGATAGACGGCATGAAGGGGCTCCACGCCTGCCTCATGCTTTAGAATGACCAGATCGGCACGCCCCGTCCCGTTGGTGCGGCTTGCCGCATCGACGAACCAGGCCAAGACGGCCGGATCCAGAAAGGGCATATCGCAGGCCACGATCAGGGCCAGGTCGTGGGAAGCAGCCATCAATCCGGCGTGGATGCCCCCCAGCGTACCCACCCCGGGATAGACGTCGGGCACGCAGCGGTCGCCGTAGGGGGCGTAGCGCTCGATGTCGTCGGCGACCACGATCAGTTCGTCGACCACCGGGCGCAGCCGAGCGGCCACTACTTCAATCAAGGGCCGGCCCTCCAACTCAAGAAGGGCCTTGTTCCGCCCCATACGGCGACTGGCGCCACCCGCCAGGATCACCCCACTCACTGGGGTGGTCTCGCCCACCTTTTCCTCCATGGCTACATCAACCCTTCGATCAGGTCGGCCATGCCGGCGGCATCGTTCAGATCGAAGCGGGGGACGCCATAGGACAGCTCGAAATCAGTGGCAAGGGCCAGGAGTTCCTCGGGCTGGCAAACGGGTTCCCGACTCCGCTCGGCCCGCACCACTTCGATCCGATACTGGCCCGAGCGCAGGTAGCCCTCGGTCAGAATCACATCCACGTCCGTCATCGTGGCCGCAATTTCGTACAAATCGGGCTCGCTCTCCACCAGGCGGATGGAGGCGATCTTGTCGGGTGCGGAAATGACCACGTGATCGCTGCCGGCCTGGGCGTGCCGCCAGGTATCCTTGCCCGGCTTGTCCACCTCAAAACCGGGGTGGGAATGGTGCTTGATGGTGCCCACCCGGTGCCCCCGCTGCTTCAGCTCGCGGATCAGCTTCTCCACGAGGGTTGTGCGGCCCGACTTGGACTTGCCCACAATATTGATGACAGGAATATTGGCCATCCCCTTAGCCTCCCCAGGTGTGACCGGACGCCAGCACCTGGACTGGAATCATAATTCCCGCAGGGAGCCACTCGGTGCCTTCGGGGACCCGGACCAGGGCCTCCATCTGGGCCATCTCCTGCAGGCGGCTCTTCATGCGCATCGGATAGAACACCGGCCCCGCGCCATTCATTTCCAGGCGGCCATGCACAAACTGGGTCCAGTCCATCTGTCCCCGGATCGGCTCGCCCAACCGCGCCACCGCCACCGGCAGGCCAGGCCGGGTACGGCCCTCCAGCCGGTGAAGGCCCGGCAGGGCCAGTTGCAGAAAGGCCATGTGGTTGGAGGGCGGCCCCCCCGGCAGGCAAAAGACCAACTTGCCCTGCCACAGCCCAAAGCCCACCGCCTTACCCGGCCCAATGCGCACTCGATGATAAACCTTTTGCCAACCCAACTCGTCCAGGATGCGGACCACAAGGTCCCGATCGCCGGTCCAGGCCCCGCCGCTGGTGAGGATGGCGTCGTGGTTTTCGAGGCAGGCCAGCAGTTCGGCGCGAATCTGGTCCTCACAATCCTGAACCACAGCCGTGGTCACCTCCATCCCATACTGGGTGCACCAGGCCGCCAGAGTCACCAAGTTGCTGGCATAGAGCTTTCCTTCGGCCAGCGGGTTGCCGGGGGCCACGACCTCATCGCCCGTAGCCAGGATCGCCACCCGGGGACGCCGAATGACCGGCACGCGGGCATAGCCCGCCGCCGCCAGCAGGCCCACCTGAGTCGGTCGCAGCAGTTCGCCCGCCGCCACGATCTTTTGCCCAATGGCCACATCGCTGCCTTTGAGCAGAATGTTCCGGCCCGGCTCAGCATCGTTGGCCACCGTGATCGTCTGACCATCGTGACGGGTGAACTCTTCCGAGATGACGGCTTCGGCTCCCTGGGGAATGGGCGCCCCGGTGAGAATGCGCACCGCCATTCCCGATTGCACAGTGCCACTCCAGGCCTCACCGGCTGCCGCCAGGCCTTGGAGCTGAAGCCGAACGGGGCTCTTCGGACTCGCCTCGGCAATGTCATCGGAGCGAATGGCATACCCGTCCTTCAGCGAGGCATCCACCGACGGCGAGTCGACCAGGGCGCCCAGATCGCGGGCCACCACCCGTCCACTGGACTGCGCCAGGTCCACTTCTTCGGCGTCCAAGGGCGAAACCTTTTCCAGGGTTTGGGCCAGGGCCTCGTCGTACGAGATCCGGGTCGATCCATCACCCGCCCTTCGAGCCAGCGATTGACCCGCGATGTGGACCCGACCCCGGGAGACCGGCGCCCGCAAAAAGCGTTCCTCGATCAAGTCGGCTACCCCCTGGACATCGTCCAGCGAGTAGCGCGGCACATCGACGTCCAGGTCCATATCGGTCATCACCGCAATGCGGTAGGCCGGCTGCCCGACCAGATCCGGGCTATTGGCCGCCCGCACTACTTCGATGGTGGGCACCTTGGCCTGCTTGTAGCCTTCCACTAGGATCAGATCGACGCCCGAGATACCAAAGGCGGCTTCTTCCAACGACAATTCCTGATCCAAGAACCGGATGGAGGCCATTTTGGCCGGGGCCGAGATGATCGTGTGGCGGCTGCCCGCCTGCACGTGGCGCCAGCTATCTTTGCCCGGTTGGTCGATCTCAAAGTTCGAGTGGGAGTGATGTTTGATCGTCGCGATCCGATAGCCGCGAGCGGTCAGTTCCGCGATCAATTTGACCAACAGGGTGGTCTTGCCCGAGCCCGAGCGGCCCACGAACGTCACCAGAGGGATTTTCATGCCACCATCACCTATCACGCATTTCTGCAGCCATTATGCCACAACTACCCGACAAAGCACAAGGCTAGAAGCGTCAAAGAAGCCAGAGCCGTCGCCAGCCAGTCCCATTGCCCCGTCCGGATCGGCATGGGCCGAGCGCGCTCGGGCGTAAAAGCCCGCGACTCGGCTGCCAGGGCAATCTCTTCCGCCCGGCGCAGGGCATTGCTCACCACCGTCACCAACAGCAATTGCAGCCCCCGCCACCGCCGCTGCCGCAATCCGCCCCGCATCCACAGGCTCCGCCAGGCGTTGGTGGCCGACTCTTGCAGCGCCGGCAGCAGGTTCATCGCTACCCCCAGGCAAAAGCCCAGCCCCTGCAAGCCAAAGCGCTCCAGCAAACCGGCTACCGCCGCAATATCCACCGCCGACGCAAAACCATCGACTGCGGCCATCACCACCACAAAGCGTAGGGCGATCTGCATGCCCGCCTGCAGACCCTCGGTCGACACGCCAATGCCCCACACCGACGCGTCCACCGTGCCCAGCAGGAACACGGGTGGCAGCGCCAGCAGCGCCAACAGCAACAGCCAGCGCGGGCGTAGCACCCGCTTCAGGGACAAGGGATAGACGGCCACCGCCACCGCCAGGCACAGCAGGGCGGCCCAATGCACCCGCTCTGCCGGCACCAACATCACCATCGCCAGCGACCATAGAAATACCGCCAGATGGCCCTTGGTGCCCAATCGGCCCCGCGGTTTCTTGGCCACTACCCCCTGCCAGGTCTGCGCCTCGATCATGGCACGACCTTCAGCTCGGTCAACATGCGCACGTTCAGCTTGCCCTCTTCCCCCGGCAGCACCATGCGCAGGACCCCATCCTCTGCCGTCAGCGACCCCTCCGCCGTAGCATAGGCCACCAGTACATCATCCCGCTGGAACGCCGCCGGGTCATAGTTGACGCTATAGCCATCGGCCGCCACGGCCTTGACCGCCTTGAGGGCTCCGGCATCGAACCCGGCGTCGCCCAACAGGGCCGTCAGCGACACGCCCTTGTATGTCACTTCGTTAAAGACCGACTCGCTCACCGGCAGCTTTTCCAGATCGGCCACGGTGTAGGTCTTGGACGTGGTCCCGTCGCCCACCACCAACGTTCCCTGGCTGGCCTCGGGCGCCGCGCCGCCGCACGCCCCACATACCATCACCAGCACCAACAACAGCAACAATCCCCAACGTGTCTTCTTCATCGTCAATCTCCTACTCATTCAGAATGGGAATTACAGATTAGAAGCAGCCGGAGTCTTGCCCAGCCGCGCTTGCAACAAGCGACCCACGCCCCAGGCAAACCAGCCCGCCACTACACCGACGGCAACATGCAACGCCACCAGAGCGACCACGATCGCCACCACGGCGTTGCCGTCCAGGCCAAAAAGCCGAGTGCCCAAATCGAGCAGATCCAGCCAGACGGTGAACAGCGTCCGCCCAAAGAGCAGCGGGTTGGTGATAAAGGGCTGCACCAGCGGCCACAAGCCCACCAACCCACCGGCCACCAAGAACGAGGCCCGCCTGGGCCGTCCCATCGCCGATAGGGCCACCTCGGCGATGATCGCCTCGCTCAAAATGCCGATCATGGGGCCGATGACCACTCCGCCCAGGCTGAACAGCTTGAGCAACATGGCAATGACGCCGATGAACAGCGTCGAGCCCCGCCGCGGCACAAACACCCGTCCCACCAGAATGACGATCAAGCCAATCGTCGACAGGACCACGCCACTCAGGGGCACATTCAGCGACTTGAGCACCGTCCCCAGGCTCATCTCAGAGATGCCCCACAGGGTGCCAAAAACGGCCATGGTCACCAGTTCACGTGTGGAAAACTTCATCCTTCTCTTCCTCTCCCGTTTCTTTCATACTCGGTTTCTGCCGGACGGGCCGCTGGGTTTCATCCAGATAACCATCCACCGTTACCCGTCCCTGTTCCATCAACACCGCCCGCCGGGCAAAGTGGTGCACCAACTTGTAATCGTGCGAAATCAGCAGGATGGCCGTGCCCTCCTGGTTCAAGCGCATCAGAAACGCCATCAGCCGCGACAGGTGGCCCCAATCCTGCCCCAGCGTCGGCTCGTCCAGGATGAGCAACCGAGGCCGCAGCGCCAGGCAGGCCGCCAGCGCCGTCCGCTGCTGTTGCCCCACCGACAGGGCCAGGGGTCGCCGCTCCCGCAGATCCCCCAGGTCGGCCCCCTCCAGCGTCTGCCGGTGCCCTTCGGCATCGTAGCGCCCATAGTTCCGCGGCCCAAAGGAGACCTCTTCCTCCACGCTGTCGGTGAACAACTGCTCGGCCGGATTCTGAAAGAGCATCGTCACGTCCAACCCAGGACGCGGCCGCTTGCCCCCCTCAAACCGCACTTTGCCCTGCAACGGCTTGAGCAGCCCCGCCGCCGTCAGGGCCAGGGTCGACTTGCCCGCGCCGTTGTCGCCCACCAATGCCACAAAATCGCCCGGGTAGATAGCCAGATCGACCCCCTGGATCACCGCCCGCTTGCCATAGCCCGCCGACACCCCCTCCAGCGCCAGCAGCGGCTGGGCCGGGTTGGTCCGGTGCCCGTTGCGCCGGATCAACTGGGCCCAGGGCGTCGGCTGCTCTTCGGCCGGTCGGCGCAATCCCAATCGCCGCCGCAGGGCCCGGTCGCCCAGCAGTTCGGTGGGGTCTCCTTCGGCCACAATCCGCCCGTCGTCCATCACCACCAACCGGTCGGCCAGGTGAGCCGCCTCAGCCAGCCGGTGCTCCACCAACACGATCGTCATCCCCTGCCGCTTGAGGCCCGCCAGGGCGTCCATCACCCGCTGCGTGCTGGGCACGTCCAGCGAGGCCGTCGGTTCGTCCAACACCAGCACCTGGGGCCGCATGGCCAGCACCGCGGCAATGGCCAGGCACTGCTTCTGGCCCCCCGACAGGTCGGATGGCTTTCGCTCTCGCAGCTTGGTCAGCCCTGTGGCTGCCAGCGCCCAGTCCACCCGTTCCTGCACCTCGGCCTCGTCCCAACCCAAATTCCGCGGCCCAAAGGCCACTTCGTCCTCCACCCGCAGGTGAAAGAGCTGGGTCGCCGGGTTCTGGAACACCATGCCCACCCGCTGGGCCAACGCGGGCAGCGTCTCTGCCCGCGTATCCAGCCCCGCCACCTCGACCTGCCCCTCCATCCGGGCGTCGATGGCGTGGGGGATCAGTCCGCTCAAGGTCCGGGCCAGGGTGCTCTTGCCGCAGCCCGACGGTCCGGTGATCAGCACGCACTCGCCCGCCTTGACCTCCAGCGAGACCTCGTGCAACACCGGTATCTCTCCATAGTGGACCGACAGACTGCGTACTTGAATCATCGTCCCATCCCTGGCCCCGCCAGGTCCTTTCCACAAAAAAAGCTCGCCAATGGAGAACATGGCGAGCAAGACGAAACTTGCGCGTGCATTGTTCTCCTTTCCAAGTCCATCCCGCTTGCGGCGGGACTTCGGGGGGCAGGGGTGTTTCCACCACTGCCTGTGATCCTCCGGTTTGCCAACCGGGGGATCCTCTGGGCTCGCCCAGAGTCTGGCTCACGAAACCATAGCGCGCCGCCTTAGGTCCCG
>CAZNQW010000220.1:0-6536 GCA_964575225.1 uncultured Anaerolineaceae bacterium
ACTACCGCGATATTGCCGGGCCAGTCGTGGCCGACCTCTTGCCATTGCTCGGCCGTCGGCCTGAGCTGCCAAGCCTCACAGGCGGCCGCCTTGCCCTTTACGGGTATGGTCGGGATGCCCGCGGCCGTCCACCTTTGCCGCCATTGGGTTAAGGGCGTAGGCACGGCGGGCCCCCTGTAACCTGTGTGCTACACGTTCGGGGGCATTTTGCGGCATTTTGCGTTTGACTTGCCCGAAACTGTGCTATACTAAGGCCAGAACATACATGCGCCCGCGTGATTGTTCGCCCGCCGCCCTCAGTGTTCGCCCACTGGGGGCGGGCCCGTTTATAGGCCCTGCATGGGTTGTCCCTCATAGACAAAGCCAAGGCCCCCTTTCGTCAAAGTTGCGTAAGCCCGGATTGCCTGCCGGGTGTAGTCACTCAGGGATAGCCCCAAGCGCCCGGCCTCAATCTCGAGGGCTTGCCGCTCAGATCGCGTTACCCGGACGGCGGGTAGAGTGCGGATCTTGCTTTCTTCTACCGTCGCTTGCATGGTCGGACCCCCTTCCCTTCCTGAGTAGGAATACAAAAACGCCCCGGGCAATCCTGCCGGGGCGTCACAAGTGCGGGTATTGGGTATGCTCAGGTATGGCCCAGTATGGCCATGCCTTCTCAATGCGCCCTTGTGATTGCCCTAGCAGGTGGCCCCCCCGCCGTAGCGGTTCGCCGGTTGCCCCTGCATCTAGTATGACTGTCCCGATTATACCCCCGTAGGTGCCAAAGCGCAAGAAAGAATAGAACGCCTGGCCTAAGTCGTTAGCTTGCCGTAGCCTTGGGGCGCCGGTCCTGTTGCGCCTCGGCCTGTAGCGTCTGAGCCACGCCCAGGGCCGCCCGTCGGATCACGTCGGCCGCAGATCGCCCCAAGGCTTCGGCGGTCTTGCGGATTGCCTCGGCCTCGGCTTCGGTCACTCGAAAAGTAAGCATGGTGCTCTTGGTCTGTCGGGTCTGTCGGGTCATTGGATCCCCCCTTCTGTGTGTCTATGGTATACCGCTATGGGTGCTTCCCTGTGCTCTACTGATTAGGGACAAAAACGGGCCCGGTTGTCTGGGTCTGAGCCGGGGCAATCTGTAAGAGCTCGGCCGCTATGCCCTGGGCCATCTCTAGCGCCCTGTGGCAGTGCTCGGCCGCCGTCTTGCGCCCAATGCCCAGGCGCCGCCCGATCGCGGCCAAGGTTTCGCCCTGTAGCCATCCTACCATAACGGCCGCCTGCCTGTCGGTTAGCCGATCGCGTACCCCTTCCCATACCTGCCGGGCTAGTTCCTGATTCTCGAGGTCTAAGAGCTCGGCCGATGCTAGCAAGGTTAAGAGCCGCCCCCGCGGTTCGGTTGGCTCGGCCCCCTGCCTGAGCCAAGAGCCCGAGCCCCACCAGCCGGCGGGCAAGTTCGGATTGTGGGCGTCATAGTGGCGGCTCTTGGGCTTGTGCTCGGCAATCGCCGCCCCTGTGGCGTCCTGGGCCTTCGTGGTGGGCGGTTGGGGCGTCCTTATGGGCCGGATCCCGTTAGATCGCCTGTAAGCCCGGTTCATTGCTTCGGCTGTATAGTTGCCCGTCGGCTCATACCAGCCTGTACCATCCTGGGCCGCCCGCTTGCAATGCCTGTCCCGGTAGTAGACGCGCCCCGGGGCGTCTTCCCCGACCTTGCTATATAGGCGGTTCATGGGCTTGTCGGTGTATGGCGCAAACGGTAACGGCACAAGGCCCAGGCCATCGGCAACATAGCTTAGGGGCTCATCGCCGCGGGCGTCTAGCCCCCGCTTACTGAGCCACGCCCGCATAGCGCCCGGGGTTTCAAAGTCGCCTAGGTAGAGCTCATGCCGGCGGGTTTGCTCGTTTGCGTAACGTTCCCGGCGGTTAGCGTTTACGGCTTCCCGGGCCCACTCAGGCCATCCCGAAGCCTTGCCCCCGTAGGTATGCAGGCAGTCATAGCATAAGGACCATCGGCGGGGCTTCCATTGCCCGCATACGGGGCAAGTTGTCGCCAGGAAGGGCGCCGGGTTGGCCTCGGGTAGGTCCTGGGTTGGCTCTAGCTCGGCCGCGGGGCCGGTCGTGTCTTGGGGCATGGTGGCCCAAGTTGTCGCTTGGTAGAATGGCATTAGGCCCCGCTTAGCTTCCTATACGTCACTTTCTAGCTAGTGCTCGGGCCCCCGTTTGGGGGCTCAGCATGCCCAATCTGTCATGTCTCGAGCATCTACCCCGCGCCCGCGTGGGGCGGCCCGTCGCGGGTCAAGACCTGCAAATTTGCATCTCGTCTACCCCACGCCCCCGAGGTTAGATATTGTCGA
The DNA here is from genome assembly GCA_964575225.1 of uncultured Anaerolineaceae bacterium. Taxonomy (GTDB): domain Bacteria; phylum Chloroflexota; class Anaerolineae; order JAAYZQ01; family JAAYZQ01; genus CAZNQW01. The sequence continues at coordinate 2,322 of CAZNQW010000220.1, forward strand.
TTTCTGCCAGATGGCAGAATCTGACAATATCTACCCCGCGCCCGCGTGGGGCGGCCTATCGATCCGCAAATTTGCGGATCGATCAAACATCTACCCCGCGCCCGCGTGGGGCGGCCCCTCTTGTCAGACAAGCCGCCCCGCTCGAGCTCAGGCAATCACGTTGGCCAGGGTCCCCAGATCGAAGCTATAGACTGCCGGCGCCCGCCGCTTGTCCATGCCCAGGGCGCCTACATAGTGCAAGGTGGTCTTCAGGTCGGCATGGCCTAGGTTCTGTTGCAAGGCCACAACATCCATGCCCGCTTCGTAAAGCCGCCGGGCATAGGTGCGGCGGCAATCGTGGGGCTTGACGGTGCGTAGCTCACCCCCAATGCTGATTGGGTAGGCTTCCAGAATGAGCCCCACGGCTCGGGTAGTAAGCCGATCGGGCCGGACCTTCCGACCCCCACGCCAGAAGCCCCGGAATACGGCCCCGTCTTGGATCCCCGCCGCGGCTAGCCAAGTCTCTACAATCGCCAGGGCCCAGTCAAGATCCCCATACGGCACAAGGCGCCGCTTATCGCCCTTGCCGTGCTTGACCTCAAGTGCCAGTTCCCCGCCCACGGTTTGCCGTAGGTCGGCCACGTCAAGCGCCACAAGCTCGGCTTCACGGATCCCAGTACACAGAAGCAGGGCTATAACGGCGGTATCTCGCAGGGCTTGCAAGGATCCCAAGCCCGGGGCGGCTAGCAAGGCGTCGGCCTGGGCCTTTGTCAAGCGTAGGTGGTCACTGTCGGCCGCGTCCTGTACCTTCGTCTGAGCTACGGGCGCCGCCTTGGGGTCTAGGGTATTGGTTAGCCGGGTCATGTGCTCGTCTACAATCGCCTTAGCGTCGGCGGGGCCCAGGTCGGGGTCTATGTGGGCATAGGTGGCCCGCCTGAGCTCATTAGCCGCGGGGCCGGTGGTCAGGTCCCGGTAACGGGCCCTTACCGTGCTAAGGTGGGCGCTTACGGTTGCGGGCGCGTGGCCCTGGGCCTGTAGGTGGTCCCGGTAGGCCACAAGGTCGGGCTCATTCCAGGCGCCGCCCTCAGTCTCGAGCCAGTCACAGAAGCGGGCTATGCGGTGCTTGTGATCCTTGCTCGGATTGTCGGGCATTAGCAGGGCTAGCGGGTTGTGGCTTGTGACACTCGGCAATATCGCGGTTGTCATGGCTATGTCTCCTGTGCGGTTAGCTTCCTATACTCACGCTTCTATGTACTAGTATAGCTGTATTCCTTTGTATGTCAAGTGTATACACTGGCAAGCAAGGGTAAACGGGGTGTACACAATGCCGGGGTTGGGCGTGGTGGGGTTGGGGTAGGGGGGTGCTCGAGGTCCTACCGCTCTAGGGCGTCAAAGTCTATCACGTATTGTGCCGGGCGTAGCCGCTTGGGTATGCCGACCTTGCCCGCGTCGTATTCAGTCACAAAGAGGGCTAGGGCTAGCTCGGCTAGGTCACTGAGCCCCACGCCCTCGGCCTTGGCTATGTCCCGTAGCCGGTCCCTGAGCTCTACAGGTAGCCGGTAGGTTGTCGGCTTGCCATAGCGCCGGGCATACTCGGCTTCATTGCGCTTTCGGCGGCCGCCGGCGGGCTTGGGGTCCCGGGCGGGCGGTTCGGTTGGCTCAAAGAGCCCGGGCGCCGGCGATAGTGGGGCGTCCTCAGGGGTTAGGCTCTTGCGTTTGCTCATTGGTCTAGCTCCTGTGCTAATGCCCGGTAAGCCTCGGCCGCCGGGTTGCTCGGATCGTAGGTCATAATCGGGGCGTGGGCTAGGGCGGCCTCGGCAAGCCTCACAGATCGCCGGATCTGCATTGACAAGACGGGCAAGCCCTGGGCTTCCATTGCCGCTATGACTTCCTGAGCGTGCAATAGCCGACCATCGTAGAAGGTCACTAGGACCCCCAAGACGGTAAGCCCGGGGTTAAGCTCTTGCCGGATCGCCCCCACGGTGCCCAGGAAGGCCCCCAGGCCCCGCAAGGCCAAGTATTCGGCCGTTGTGGGTATCACTATGCCCCGAGCCGCCGTTAGGGCGTTTACGGTCAGGATCCCCAGGGAAGGCGGGCAATCTATCAGCACATAGTCGGCGCCCACGTCGGCAAGCGCCCGCCTTAGCACGTTCTCGCGGCCGATCTTAGAGATTAGGGCTAGCTCGGCTTCGCTCAGGGCAATGTCAGAAGGGGCAAGCCACAAGCCGCCCCCGAGGTCGGTAACGATGTCCCGAAGGGGCAAGGCGCCGGCCATCACTTCGGCCATAGATCGCCCTTCAGCCGCTACGCCCGCGGCAATGGTAAGGCTTCCCTGTGGGTCAAGATCCACAAGCAAGACCCGGTGCCCCCGCTCGGCAAGCGCCGCCCCCAGGTTGTGGGCCGTCGTGGTCTTGCCTACGCCCCCCTTCTGATTGGCTATGGCGATTGTGTGCATACTGCCATCCTACAGGGCGCCCGGAGTGTTGTCAACACAGGCCCGCGGGGTGTATTCATCGCTCTACAGGGCCCCAGAAGCGATTCTAGGCAAGAATACTCGGACCCCTGGGGCAAAAACGCGCTACGGCCCGTGTAGCGCGTCCTGTGGCCTTCTGTGGGCTTCCCAGGATTGCGCCCGCGTCTTGTGTGTGCTGTGTGCTGTGTAGCTACAGGCCCCGCAAAGCAAGAGCCCCCCGCGGCAAGGTGGGGGGGCTCAGTGCTGCATACCATAGGGCGCATAACGGCCCGGGCTCAGGGGTTGCGGGGCGGGCCTAGCTTATGATCGCGATAGCCAAGGGCCCGCTCTTGGGAATCCATAAGCAATTCCCCAAGCACAAGGCCGGCGGCCTCGGCCACGCCCTGGGCATACGCCACAATCTCGGGGTCATTGCTTGCCCCTTTGCTCGAGGTCTAGCACGGCCTCGGCCGATCGCCGGCGGGCCGGATCTGCAATGCGCTCCACAAGCGCCCGTAGCTCGGCCGCCGTGAAGGCCGCCCGCCGCTCAGGATCCCGGGCAAGGTCGGCCATGATCGCATCGAAGCGCAGTTGTGGCGCCGTGCTTCGGGCAATCGCGGCCGCGTTTGTGTCGCCAGTGCGGGCGGCTATCAGGCGCCCCAGGTCGGCAAGTGTCGCCGTCGGTATGTCTAGCATGTCCCTTGCTCCTCATTGGGTCTATAGACAAGCCCGGCAGCATCGGCCGCCCGCTCAGGGGTTAGGTAGGTGTTCACAATTTGCCCGTCGGTGCCGCGTTCGGCTATATGCAAGGCGGGGGCGCCGTCGTAGGTAATGGCCCGCCCGCCGATCTTGCGGGCCGCCGCCCGTATGACTGCGGCCGCGTTGCGGTATACTCTCTTGCTCATTCTGTGCCCCCTTGCGTAGCCTGAGCTCGGGCCGCGCAATCTGCCATGATGCTGTCAATCACGCGGTCCTGTAGCCTGAGTGCGTGAAACATAGCGGCAAAGGCCGCTTGCATTGCACAGGCCGCGGTATAGCGGCCATCTGTGGCCCCCTGCTCTAGGAAGGCTTCGGGCTCGAGCCCTTCAGATAGCAGGGCCACGTCTTCCACGGTCAATACTACATGCACGGTTCCCGGTTCCCACTTCAACAGCTCCATTGCTCGCCCCTTTCGGTTGCCTTAGGTTAGCGTAGGGCCTGCCCTATGCAAGCCCACCAGTTGCTAGAAGCCCGGGTATAGGAAGCTATGCCGCCCATCGCATAACGGCCCGCTTGCCCGGGTCAGTAAGCCGCGTGGCAGTCCTGGGCTTGGGTTGCTCGAGGATCCCCAGGCGGTAGAGCTCGGACCTTAGCAGGCTAGCCCGAGTTTCATCCTGTAGGATTGTGTTTACTGCCCTAACGCCAAAGGCGCCCGCGGTCAGCATGTGGCGCTTTATGGCTTGCATCTCGGGGGGGCTCAGTGCCACGTCTAGCCGGTGCATACTGCCATCTATGCCCCGCACTAGAGCCCCGTCTATAGTCGGCTTGGGTTGCGCCTGGGCCCCTGGGGGCTCGCCAGTTGTGCCGTCGCCGTCTAGGTCAAGCCCGGTTGCCCGCTCGAGGGCGTAGAGCCATGCCCGGTGCTCTTGCGTAAACTGTAGAAGCTTGACGGCAAAGGCCACGCCCCCGGCCCCGATCGCCGCCGGAAGCACAAGCGCCAGTTGCCCCGCCGTGACGTGGGCGCCCAGGGCCTTAGCGCCGGACCATGCACAAACGCCCGCGCATAGGGTCAGGATCCCCACGGC
>CAZNQW010000221.1:0-6491 GCA_964575225.1 uncultured Anaerolineaceae bacterium
CCCTACCGCGACTTTGTGGGGCAGGAGATGCTGAAATGATCGGTGGGGCAAGGCACCCATTTCCCACCTTCAGGGCGCCAGGAGGCGACCACAGGTGGGGCAATAGTGAATCCCCTCGCCGCGCTGCACGGCGTGAGCGACGCCCGTGGGGACGTTGACCCGACAGAACTGGCAAATATCCTGTTTCAGCCGAGCCACTGCAATGCCGCCCAAGTCGGCCTTTAGCTCATCGTAAAGGGCCAGGTTCTGGCTACCGATCCGTGCACGCTGATCGGCGCACTCTTGTTCCAGCTCGACCAAACGAGCTTCCAGGTGTTCCTTTTCTGCCTGAAGGGAAGCCTGGTCGGCGCGCCACGAGGCCTCGAGCTGACTGAGACGCGTGCGCCGCTCCTCCAAGTCCGCTTCGGCGGCTTCGATAGTAATCATCAGATCCAACTGACCGTCCTCGAGTTCAGATCGGCGGCGGCGGAAGGCTGCCGCTTCCTCTTGCAAGCTGGCAAGTTCCTTGGGACTCCGCACTTTGGAGCCATACAGACGATCCTGGTTTTTTGCGAGCTTGTCATTCACCGCAGCAATGTCCAACTCTCGGACGCGCATCTTGCTTCTCAAGTCGTCCAAGGCCTCTTCCACCTCGGTCACAGACTCGCGAGCCGACAGCAGTTCGTCCGTTTCTCCCAGTTGGGACACAACATCGGCGAGCTGTTGATTCCTCTCTTGCCACTCGCTGTCTGTGGATTGCAGATGATAGAGAAGCTTGACCTCATTCATATCCCGTCCTCCATGATTTTACCAGAGCCCCGATCAAAAAGAGGGCCTGCTGCACAGCGCAGTAGGCCCTCCACAGCTCCTGGCAGAGCTGCGGCTCGCTTCATCGTGTCCTTGGTTGCTCAAGCCTGCATGGATGCCGACCCGCAAGTACCTCATTCCAATCCTTCCAGCCTGATTCTCAACGATGGCCATTATACCACAGCCCCCGACACACAACAAATCCCAGGGGAATGGGACCAGTTCTCGAGCATGTCTGGCAATGAGTGAAACAGGCCGGGGAATTCCCGGCCCAGTTGATTTGCACTGCTATCTGATCGCGGCTATAATCAGCGCTAACCCAGAATCTGGATGGTTTGGTTTGGAAACTCATGCAATCGTCGTACCCACCTACAACGAGCGCGAGAACATTGCCCTTTTGGTCGAGAGCATTGCTGGGCTCGGATTGGGCTCGCATCTGATCGTCGTGGACGACAACTCACCCGACGGCACCGGTCCCATTCTCGATGAGCTGACCCTGAAATTCCCCACTCTCAAGGTGATTCACCGCTCAGGAAAACTTGGATTGGGGACCGCGCACATCGCCGGGATCCAACTGGCCTTATCCCAAGGCACAAAACAGATCGTGACGATGGACGCCGATTTCTCCCATCACCCGCGCTACATCCCGGATATACTGGCAGGCCTGAACCAGTATGACGTGGTGATCGGCTCCCGCTATGTGCCAGGCGGCGACACGCGATACTGCACCGTCCCGCGCAAGGCCCTGAGCCGCGGCGCCAACCTGGTCGCCCGCACCGTGCTTGGCCTGCAAGCGGGAGATGCCACGGCCGGGTTTCGCGGCTACCGGCGGGCCGTACTGGAATCGATCGATCTGGACGCCATTGTGTCCAATGGATACTCGTTTCTCATCGAGATGCTCTATCGCTGCCAGCGGCAGGGGTGGCAAATCGGAGAGGTGCCCATCATCTTTGAAAACCGCCAACGAGGCGCCTCCAAAATCTCGAAAACCGAGATCTTGAAGGCATTTCGCACAGTGGGGCGTTTGGGGTGGGAGCGCGTTTTCTGCCGTCAGAATGCAATCCGCAGCTAGACTCGGGATGGCGGCCCATGCCTGGCAATAGTCCTCCATCCTGACACAGGCCGCCGACGCAACGACCCACAGATCGAAAAACGATTGGACATTTCCGGACCCCCTTGTACACGCCCGATGGTGGCAGTGGCTCCTAACCTCATTTTCCCGATATGATTTCTGGACATTTTAGGCCATTTGGTGTATCTTTAGGAGGATAAGCGCCGACCACCATCAGAGAAAAGTCGCGGATTTACTGTCCATGAAGCTCAACTCAGAGAAAGCCAGGACCATGCGCGAGCACGGACGGATCCTTATCCTGCTGACATTGGCTGCCATCGCGGTTCGGTTTTTTACCTCGCTGCTCTTGCAGCAGCCCGGGTATGCCGACGCCTATTACTATGCCGTGGGCGCCGAACAGCTTTACCGTGGCGAAGGGTTCCAGGAACCCTTTATCTGGAACTATCTGGACACACCCGATACTGTGCCTCATCCCGGATTTACCTATTGGATGCCCCTGGCCTCCCTCATCGGCTGGTTGGGTCTGGTTCTTTTGGGCCCTTCCTTCCAAGCCATGCAAATGCCCTTTGTCTTGCTGTCGGCGTTATTGGCGCCCGGCGCCTACCTGATCGCCTGGGATCTGACGCGAGAGCGAAAGCATGCTCTCCTGGCGGGACTCCTGGCCTTGTTCCCGGGCGCCTATGCCCACGTCCTTGTGTTGCCCGAGACCTTTACGCCCTTTGCCTTGGGGGGCGGCCTATGTCTGTGGGCTGCGGGGCGAGGGCTGCGCGATCAAAAGGCAATCTGGTTTGCCCTGGCCGGGCTGGGAGCGGGCATCGCCCACCTAACGCGCGCCGATGGCCTGTTGTTGGTGGGCGTTGTCCTCCTGTTTGCCATTTTCCCTGTATGTATCAGCGCCCAACCCAACCGAAAAGAGCGAGTGACGAGTTCCGCTGCCAGCCTTGCCCTGGCGATGGTTGGCTATCTGCTGGTGATGGGCCCCTGGTTTGCCCGCAATCTGGCCGTCATGGGCAGGCCGCTGAACACAGCCGGCACCGCTACCATCCTGCTTACGACCTACGATGACCTATTCGCCTATGATCGCACGCCCACCCTTGAAGCCTACCTTGCCTGGGGCTGGGGAGAAATCCTGACCTCCAAACGGGACGCCCTGCTCACCAACACGGGGCGGTTGTGGGCCGAAGTCTTTGGCATCATCCTGCTTCCCTTTTCGGCGTTGGGCGCCTGGCGGCTCTGCGACAAGCGGATCTTGTGGCCCTGCGGGATCTACCTTCCCCTGCTGTTTCTGGTGATGACCCTTTTCTTTACGTTCCCAGGTCCCCGCGGTGCCCTGTTCCACTCGGCATCGGCAGTGCTGCCCTTTGTGTACGCTACTGCAGGCCCCGGCTTGGAACTCGTACTTCGATGGGCTGTGCGGCGCCTGCCCCACTGGCGCCTGAACCGGGCATGGCCCGTGTTTAGCGCCGGACTGGTGACGGTTTGCCTGATGGTCACCCTTTTTCTCCTGTATGATAATGTACTTGGCGACCCGTGGAATCAGCGAGACACAGCCTATCAGGATGCCGCCGACTGGCTCAAGGACCAACAGGCACAACAAAGCCTTGTCATGGTAGGCAACCCGGCCAGCTACTATTGGCACACGGCCCAGCCAGCCATCATGATCCCCAATGAGCCGCTGACGACAGTGCTGACGGTGGCCGACCGCTATGGCGCACGCTACCTGCTGCTCGACGGTTCGCGACCCCGTACCCTCGACGAGCTGTATGCTGGCTCGATGGTCGCGGACCGGCTGGCAGTCCGTTGGAAGGGGAACCCCGGCAAGGAGCAAATCCAGATTCACGAGATTATTCAGACGGAGGTTCCATGAGCCCGGTCAAGACAGCCGAACCTTCCCCCGAGAAAAGGCTGCCCAAAGGGGCAGTGGCCTTGATTCTCCTTGCCTGTGCGCTTTTGGGCGCCGGGGGATATCTCCTGATCGGCGGGAGCCAATACCCCCTCAGCTTTCCCCTGGACGACGCCTGGATCCATCAGACGTATGCCCGGAATCTGGCAACCACAGGGCAGCTCGCCTATCGGCCCGGCGAGCCCAGCGCCGGCTCAACGTCTCCGGCATGGAGTTTTCTCCTATCCGTCGGCTATCTGCTCGGCGTCGATTATCGGGCCTGGGCCTATGCGATGGGCGCCCTGTCGCTAGCCGCCAGCGCCTGGTTCGCCTACCGCCTGGCTGCGAGACTGCCCCTTGCGCGGCCCTGGCCCGCCTTCCTGACAGGCCTGCTCTGTGCTATCGAGTTTCATCTGGTCTGGGCATCAATCTCGGGTATGGAGACCATGCTGTTTACGGCTCTCTCACTGGCACTGCTTGACTATTATGCCGGCCAACTCGCCGAACGCACGTCGGCAGCGGGCCCGGTCACGCTCCAGGTCGAACAGACGATGGTCGGTGCCGTGGGCATTGGCCTGATGGGCGGTGTCCTCACCCTGACCCGACCAGAGGGCATTGTCCTGGCGGGATTGGTCATCGCCGCGATGTTTCTTTTCCCACTGTCCACCCTGCGCGGCGCACTCAAAATGCGGCTTGTGGCTGCCGGGGTATCCCTTCTCAGCCTTGGGCTGGTCCTGGCCCCCTATGTCGCCTTTAACCTGAGGGTCTCGGGTTCGTTCTGGCCCAACACCTACTATGCCAAGCAAACCGAATATGCGATCGCTCTGGACCTGCCCTTGCCCTTTTGGCGGATCTTGAAGCCTACTCTGGTAGGAGCGCAGGCTCTCTTGATGCCTGGATTCCTTTATGCTGCCTACCGATTGATCCGAGAGCGCCGCTGGTCGGCGCTGGTCCCCATGGCTTGGTGGTTGATCTTTTTGACGGGATATGCCCTCCGCCTGCCCATGGGGTATCAGCATGGCCGCTATAGCATCCCCTCGATCCCCCTGTTGTTCCTCTATGGCTTTTGGGGGACGAGTAGACTGATACGCCCCAATTCTCCCCAACTCTTGATCCGAGTCATCAGCCGCGCAGTGATTCCCGCCGTGGCACTCGGGACTCTCGGTTTCTGGATCGTGGGAGCCAATACCTATGTGCAGGATGTGGGCTATATCGAAGGCGAGCTAGTTGCCACAGCCCACTGGCTGAACGAGAACACCGAGCCGGGGGATCTCATCGCCGTTCACGACATCGGCGCCGTGGGCTATCTGAGCGATCGCCCCCTGTTGGATATGGCAGGACTGATCTCGCCCAAAGTAATCCCCTTCATGACCGACGCGGACAAGCTGGCCGAATGGATCGTTGAGCAAGGAGCCCGCTATGCCGTCTTTTTCCCCGCCTTTGGGCCGACTTATGTCCAACTCGACGCCCATCCTCAACTTGAGAAAATCCGTTGCACCGACTATGCATGGACTCGCACCAAAGGACGCAAAAACCTATGTGTTTACAAAGTAATCGCCAGAAGCGATCCCTAAGAGTTGTAAGGAAAGCCAATCTATGGTATACTGGAGGCGTTCATTCAATTGAGGGCGTTCAGAGCAGTCCGCATCGGTCAACGGGTTGGCTCAGTACCGGCAGCGGGAGGTAGGAGCCTATGCAGAGGATCACGGTCATGCTGGTCGACGATCATCCAGTCTTTCGCCAGGGGTTACGTCGCGTCCTGGAAAACGAGGACGATCTGGAGGTCATCGCCGAGGTCGAAGACGGTGCGGAAGCGCTTGAAGTGGCCCAAAGTGTAGTGCCCAATGTGATGTTGCTGGACATCAATCTGCCGAGCATGAACGGCCTTCAGGTGGCTCGTACCCTCAAAGACACGATGCTGGAAATCGGCATTATCATGCTCACCGCCTACCATGACGACCAACAGGTGTTTCATGCCATTCGGGCAGGTGCATCGGCCTACTTTCCCAAAGACGTAAGCCCACGCCGGCTCATCGAAGCGATCCGGCTTGTTCACCAGGGAAGCTATGTGGTGGAAGACCGCGTCTTGGAAAAACCTCAGGTTGGAGAATGGCTTCTCAAAGAGTTCGAGCAGGCCGACCTCAATGCCGGTGACGAATATGGATCGCTCCTTATGCCCCTTTCACTGCGCGAGATGGAGATCCTACAACACATCGCCCAGGGAAAAAGCAACAAAGAGATCGCGTTCGACCTGAAAATCAGCCAGCAAACGGTCAAAAACCACATGACGAGTATCCTTCGCAAATTGGCGGTGAACGATCGAACTCAGGCTGCCATCTATGCCCTTCGCCGGGGCTGGATTCACCTTCAAGATATTGGCTGAAGCCGGTGTGAAATCGAGATCGTGTCACGCTTGGTGCCGCCAAGTTCCACAGTGAGATCAGTTTGGAAAATTGCACACCCATAGCTCAAAGGTGTACGAGGGAGACCATGACAGAAGGCAAAAAGGGATCGTCGGGCATCGATCAACTGCGGGTCTTGATCCAGGAAAGTCAGGAGGAATATCGTCAGATCCAGAGCGACCTCAAAGAGATCGACGTTCTCATCCGGCAGGGCACAACCGAAGTGGAAAAACTGGCCCAGCGCAACACGCAACTGGCCAGTCGCGTGCGCCAGATGGAGATGAACCTGGATACCTACCCCCGCAGCGACATTAAAGAGATCTATGACGCCGCCCACGAAGCCCATTTG
>CAZNQW010000222.1:0-6436 GCA_964575225.1 uncultured Anaerolineaceae bacterium
CCATCTCCAGGAAATCATGCAGGAAGCAGAGTCAGAACTGGTGTCATCTTAGGCCTTGCCTGTAGGGTGGGCTTGCCCACTCCGCATCCAGGGAGAATCCCGTGACCTTTAGTGTCCAACGTTGGGCTGGACCCAGTTTCAGATTTTGGAAAGGAGGCGATGGCTATCCCCCGACAAGGGCCATGCGGAGATCGGGTACCGGAAGGTGACGTGATCGGGCGAGGCTGCTGTGGGACAGGCAGTTCAAGCCGCTCGCGTGGTCTCATCCACATTACGAGTCCAATGGTTTTCTCAATGAAAAAGGAGGAGATATGAAGCACAAGATCGGGCAGTTTTTGGCCGTGTTGATCGTCCTGACGATGATTGGTGCGTCGGTGGTGGCCTGTGGAGCCACGCCCGAACCCCAAGTGGTTGAAAAAGTGGTCAAGGAAACGGTGATTGTCGAGGGAGAGTCCCAGGTTGTCGAAAAGGTGGTCACCGAGGTGGTGGAGGTAGAGGTTGAGAAGGTCGTTACTCCCACCGCTGCTCCGCAAAGCAAGATCGTCACCTTTGCCTGGACGCAGGAACCCGATAGCCTGAACTGGCTATACAGCAACATGTGGTTCTCCGTCATCATGCAGCAACTCTGGCATTGCTGGGCCTGGGAGTATGATGACCAAAACCTGCCCTTCCCCAAACTGGTCACAGAGATCCCCAGTGTAGGAAATGGCGGTGTCTCTGAGGATGGGCTGACCATCACCATGAACCTCCGCGACGATATCATCTGGTCGGATGGAACCCCTATCACGGCTGAGGATTTCGTCTTTACCTACGAGATGATCATGAACACCGCCAACTCGGTTGCGAGCCAATATCCCTACGATTACCTGGCTGGCGTAGAAGCACCCGATGAGCGCACAGTGGTCATGAACTTTGACGAGCCATTTGCTCCATGGGAAGCCCTTTACTGGCGGGGCGTCCTGCCCAAGCATATTCTGGAGCCGGTGTTCGAGGCCGAAGGTTCGATCGACACGGCCGAATGGAACCGTGTACCGACGGTCGGTTGCGGGCCCTTTGTCGCGGCCGAGTGGGAATCGGGCAGCTATCTGCGCTTTGTCAAAAACCCGAACTATTTTGACGGAGAGGCCAAACTGGATGAGGTGTACTTCCAGTTCGTACCCGACGACGCCTCGCAGACTGCGGCCCTGGTGGCTGGCGATGCATTGCTGGGCACCTTCCCACCTCTGTCCGATGTTCCCATCCTGGAAGCCGGCAATCTGGACATCATGGTTCAGAGTTCCGGTTACGTCGAAGGTTGGTACTTTAACCTCCGCGACATGGCGAGCCCGGCCGTCCGCGACGTCAAGGTGCGCCAGGCCATCGCCATGGGCATCGACCGGGAAGCCATCGTCAACGATCTCTTGTTTGGCTTGACCAAAACAATTGAGACGATGTGGGATCCCATCGCGGCCTATGGATACGTGTCGCCGGACATCGAGCCCTGGACCTATGATCCCGAAGCAGCCAAGGCTTTATTGGACGAAGCCGGCTGGATCGATACCGATGGCGATGGCATCCGTGAGAAGGATGGCGTCAAGCTCACCTTGACCCACGGCACCACAACTCGCGAAATCCGCCAGGACATCCAGGCTGTGACCCAGCAGTCGCTTCGCGACATTGGTATCGATCTCCAGATCTATAACTATGACTCTGATCTGTTCTTCGGAAGCTGGTCCGATGGCTCGCCGGCAGCCCTGGGCGATCTGGATGTCATGGAATGGTCCGATTCGACCATGTTCCCCGATCCGGACCAGCAGTATTGGCTTTGTTCTGAATTGCCCACGGACGATAACCCCTATGGGTACAACTACTTTGGTTGTGACGAGGAGCTTGACGCGCTTCTCCAACAGCAGATCACGACTGTGGACAGTGAAGAACGCGTCGCGGTCTTTCAGCAGATCACCAAGTATATGCATGAAAATGTTTACTATTTGGGCTTGTACGACGATTCAGACTACTGGATCGTCAGCCCCCGGCTAACCGGTGTCAAGTTCTCGGGCGTCACCCCCTTCTACAACATAGCCGAGTGGGACCTGCAATAAGCACCCTGTTATCGTGTTTCTCAGGCCGGGACGGAGAATTCTCCGTCCCGGCCCTGATCGACTGAGAGGAAGAGCCTATGAGCCGTTACATCATCCGGCGATTGCTGCAAGCGATCCCGCTTTTGCTCATTATCAGCGTGATGCTCTTTGTTCTGATGCGGGCCAGCGGGGATCCGATTTCGACCATGGGGGGCCGTCGCCAAATGCGCCCCGAGGACCGGGAGCGCCTCTCTCGCCAACTGGGACTCGACAAACCCATTTACGTGCAATACCTCTACTGGTTGATAGGGAACGACTGGACGAGTGTAGACCTCAATGGCGATGGGGTGGCCGAAACTCCGGGCGACCGCAAAGGGGTGGTGCGAGGGGAATTGGGCGAGTCGTTGGTGAGCCGTGGCAGGGAGGCGTGGGATATCATCTGGGAACGTCTGCCCAATACCCTACTCTTGATGATCCCGTCCGAGATTATCATCATCACGTTCTCCTTGATGATCGGGATTTTCTCAGCTTTGAAGCAGTACTCACTGACCGATCATCTCATAACCGCTCTGTCTTTTGTGGGCTACTCCTTGCCCATCTTTTTCGTGGCTCTGGTCAGCATGTATCTCTTTGCCGTCAAGTTCAAAGCCTGGGGATTGCCCTATCTGCCAACGGTGGGCATGTTCGATCCTCAAGTAGGTAAAACGCCCAACCAGGTAGTGCTGCACATGGTGTTGCCAATTTTCAGTATGACCGTCATCAGTGTGGCGGGTTATAGCCGCTACGTCCGTTCCCAAATGTTGGAGACGATCAGTCAGGATTATATCCGCACCGCCCGCGCCAAGGGACTGGGCGAGCGAGCCGTCCTTTTTGTGCACGCCCTGAAAAACGCTTCTCTGCCTCTGGTGACTATTGTCGGCCTGGATATTCCCCTGTTGTTGGGCGGCGCCCTAGTGACTGAAAGGATTTTCGCCTGGCCTGGGATGGGCCGGCTGTTTCTGGATCACGTGTCGCGCGGCGATGTACCGGTGGTGATGGGTATCTTGATGCTGATCTCGGTGGCCGTAGTCGTGTTCCAACTTTTCACCGACATTGTCTACGCGTGGCTCGATCCGCGCATCCGCTTCGAATAACTGCGAGGTTCTTTCCATGGCAACGACCGAACAATCTGCAACGATGGACTTGGCCAGTCAAATCCGGACGGAACCCCTCACCATTGGCCAGCTTGTGTGGCGGCGCTTTCGCCGCCACAAGATGGCGATGGCAGGTCTCATTATGCTCGTGCTGTTGTGCGCCTATTGCTTTGGCGGCGCGATTTTCTTTACCGAAAGCTATGCCAACTACACCGATACCAGCAAACGCCTTCAGCCTCCCTCAGCCGAACACCTCTTTGGCACCGATACGGTAGGTCGCGATATCCTGGCCCGCACGATCTATGGTGGTCAAATTTCGCTGCTGATCGGCCTGACCGCAGTATTGGTTTCCATTGTGGTAGGTGTGCTTGTTGGGGCTTTGTCCGGTTATTACGGGGGGGTGATCGACAGCTTGCTGATGCGATTCACCGAAGCCATGTTTACCATTCCTCAGCTTTTCCTGCTCCTGGTGATGGCCAAATTCCTGGCAGGCAAAGTGCCCACCATTCAACTCTTGGGCCGCAGTTTCAGCGGCAGTGTGGTCATCATCATCGGCATCATCGGGCTGACCAGTTGGATGTATCTGGCCCGCATCGTCCGGGCCGACTTTCTCTCCCTCAAGGAACGCGAATTCATCGTCGCCGCCCATACCATCGGTACCCGGAACGGATCTATCATACGTCGCCATATCCTACCCAACACAATGGCGCCGATCATTGTCTCGGCCACGCTGGGGGTGGCGTCGGCCATCCTTTCTGAGGCCTATATCAGCTTTCTGGGAATGGGCGTCCAGCCCCCCACGGCTACCTGGGGCAATATGCTCGAAGGCGCCTACAACTATATCGAAACGGCGCCCTGGCTGTGGATTTTCCCCGGCATGCTGATTGTTCTGACCGTGTTGAGCATCAACTTCCTGGGCGATGGCTTGCGCGACGCCCTGGATCCAACGACGATCACCTAAACGATTTCGACATTCCTTTCGGTTCAAACAAGTAGGCTGATCCATGCCGACCAACCTACCGCCTGAGTACTTTGCGGCTGAGAGGCGCTATCGCGAAGCCGCCACAACCGAAGAAAAGATCGAGTGCCTGGAGGATCTGCTCAGCACGATTCCCAAGCACAAGGGCACCGATCACCTTCGCGCCGATCTGCGGCGACGGCTATCCAAGTTCAAAGAATCGGCCCAAACCCGAAAAAAGTCCGGCACAAGTTCTCCATACAATATCGACAAAGAAGGCGCCGGGCAGGTCATCCTGCTGGGTCCGACCAACGTGGGCAAGTCCTCCCTCGTGGCCCGGCTGACCAATGCCGCACCCGAAATCTCGGATGCCCCTTTTACCACGTGGACGCCCACGCCGGGGATGATGCCCGTCGAAAACATCCAGATTCAGCTCATCGATACACCCCCCTTGAATCCCGATTATGTGGATCCCGAGATGATGAACCTGGTGCGCCGGGCGGACCTGCTCCTACTGGTCGTCGATCTCCAAACCAACCCTGTGCAGCAGATTGAAGAATGTGTCGACCTGTTGGCAGAGCAACGAGTTGTGCCCAAGCTTATCGAGCAGCGGTTCACCGGCGATCCCCGGCGGCTCTTTTTCCAGCCGTTGCTGGTGGTCGTCAACAAATACGATAGCGACGACCTAGCCGAGATTCTCGAGATCTTTTGCGAACTCTTGGAGGTGGACTGGCCCTGCGTAGCCGTTTCGGCCCTGACCGGTCACCATTTGGAGCGCCTCAAAGAGACTGTTCTGAAATGGCTGGACATCATCCGGGTCTATACCAAACCCCCGGGCAAAGAGCCCAACTTTTCTGCCCCCTTTGTCCTGGAAAGGGGTGCTACCGTGTCCGACCTGGCCCGCCAAGTGCACCTCGATTTCTTTGAGAAAATGAAAAGTGCGCGCATCTGGGGGTCCCAGGTTCACGATGGCCAGTTGGTAGGCCGAGAGCATGTCCTTTCCGACGGAGATATCGTCGAACTCCGCCTGTGACCTGCCGGTACGTGTTGGACGGCCAGCCGAACAGTGAATTTCGTCCCTCCCAAGCGGACATTCGCCCGTTCGTGCTCCCCGGGGAACACAGGGTTCATCATTACAGACTCTTTTGCCTTCTAATGATACGATTATCTTGATGATATTCATTTCTAGTGACCGTACCGCACGAAAGGGAGGCCCACAGTGAACCAACTGGCCCAAGAAACCAGTCCCTATTTGCTCCAACATGCCAGCAACCCGGTGAATTGGTATCCCTGGGGGGAGGCAGCGCTGACGAAAGCGCGCCGCGAGGACAAGCCGATCTTTCTCAGCATCGGCTACTCTGCCTGTCACTGGTGCCACGTCATGGCCCACGAATCGTTCGAAGACCAAGCCGCTGCAGACCTCCTCAACCAACATTTCGTGAGTATCAAGGTGGACCGTGAGGAACGCCCTGACCTCGACCAGATCTATATGACCGCTGTGCAGGCTTTGACCGGCAGTGGCGGCTGGCCCATGTCGGTTTTTCTCACGCCCGAGGGTCATCCCTTCTACGGCGGCACCTACTTTCCGCCCAGTCCGCGCTACGGCATGCCGTCCTTCACCCAGGTGCTCCAGGCCATTGTCGATGCCTGGCAGGACCGTCGCGCCGAGCTATTGAGCAGCAGCCAACAACTGACGCAGGCCATTGCGCAGCAGTCAAACGCCTCCTCGGGCAGGGTCGCAGATCTTTCCACCTCCACCCTCGGCGCGGCTTTCCGTGCCCTGCAGCAGAGCTATGACAGGACAAACGGCGGCTGGGGAGGCGCCCCCAAGTTCCCCCAGCCCATGGCATTGGAGTTCTTGCTGCGCTATCATCACAGCACCGACAAAGTCGAGGCCCTGGAGATGATAACCCGCACCCTGGAGGCCATGGCCCGCGGCGGTATGTACGACCAACTGGGTGGAGGTTTCCACCGCTATTCGGTGGACGACCAGTGGCTCGTGCCCCACTTTGAGAAGATGCTTTATGACAACTCGCAGCTCGCGCGGGTGTACCTGCACACTTGGCAAGCGACGGGTAACCATTTCTTCCGTACCATCACGGAGGAGATCCTCGATTACGTCATGCGAGAAATGCTCGATCCGGCGGGTGGCTTTTATTCGACGCAAGACGCCGACAGCGAGGGGGAGGAAGGCAAGTTCTTTGTCTGGACACCGGACGAGATCCGGGAAGTTCTGGGGAGATCGGAAGAGCACACGTCTGAACTCCAGTCACGAGATTCCATCG
>CAZNQW010000223.1:0-6406 GCA_964575225.1 uncultured Anaerolineaceae bacterium
CCTCAGTTTGCCAGAGAAAGTCCTTTTTGTCGACCTTACGTTGATGCCTATTGGGTGGGTCTGAGACCCGCCCCTACGACTTGCCCGCTGGGGCAACAGGCGGGCAAGGAACGGCCCGAACCCAAGCCGCCCCCGAGGACGCGGCGCAGAGCCGTGTGGGGGCCTCCCCAACGCAGGCATCCGTGGGGAAAGTGACACCTGGGCGTCAGGCGAGGCGGCCGAGGGATGGAGTATACTGGGCAGGTAGGAGTTGCGTCGGGGCCGGGCGCGCGGGAAACCAAACAGCAGCGCCAACCCTGGCCTCCCGGCCAATGGCCACCTGTCCAAGGGAAAATTGGCCCCTTGGCCGATGCGGCCGTGTGCCAAAGATCGTATACTGGAGACCAGAAAGTAGAACGATCTGCAGATAGGATCGCCGGTGAACCCGGTCCAAGGCAAAGCGCCATCCACATGGTCGCCAGTGGAACGGGAACCTCACACGGGGATCGAGCGTCTAATAAATACGACAACGATTGAGTTTTTTCGGCAGTAGGAGGTGTCGAAATGTTAACGATACAGGGAAAAATGAATGCAATCTGGCGGCTGAGCGCCGTGATTCTGGCTCTGGTTCTTGTGCTAGGCCCGGCGGCAGCCATGGGTCATGCAGCCTCAGCGGCTGCCCTGCCCTTGGAGGCATCGGAATTCAAAATCGCGTCGGCCCAAACCACCGGCTGGCGCGGCGAGTACTATAACAACATCAACCTGAGCGGCACGCCCCAGGTCCGCACCGACGCCAAGATCGACTTTAATTGGGGGGGCGGCAGCCCGATGGCGGGCATCAACGCCGACTACTTTGGCGTGCGCTGGACCCGCCAAATCGTGACCGAGGCCAAGACCTATCGCTTCAACGTCCGCGTTGACGATGGCGTCCGGCTGTGGGTCGACGGTCAACTGCTCATCGACCAATGGCACGACAGCAGCGCCACCACCTACTCGGCTGAGCGGGCCATGACCGCCGGCACCCACTCCCTCCGCATCGAGATGTACGAGCGGGCGGGTGATGCCGTGGCCATCTTTTGGCGGGAAGAGGCCACCGGCACCTCGAGCTGGAAGGGCGAGTACTTTAACAACATCAACCTGAGCGGCACGCCGGTGCTGGTCCGTAACGACGCCAACCTCGACTTTAACTGGGGGACGGCCGCTCCGGCGGCTGGACTGCCTGCCGACAACTTTAGCGTGCGGTGGACGCGCACCCTCTCCTTCTCGGGCGGCGTCACCCAGTTCACGGTGGACATCGACGACGGGGTCCGACTGTGGGTCGACAACCAACTGATCATCGACCGCTGGCACGATGCCGTGGCCACCTACGTGGGCCAGATCTCCCTCAGCCCGGGCAACCACACCGTGCGGCTGGAGATGTTCGAGCACACGGGCGGGGCCAGGGTCCGCTTGAACTGGTCCAACGCGACCAGTTACCCCGGCTGGAAGGGCGAGTACTATAACAACATCAACCTGAGCGGCGCGCCGGTTCTGGTCCGCAACGATGCCAACCTCGACTTTAACTGGGGGACGGCCGCTCCGGGGGCAGGGCTGCCTGCCGACAACTTTAGCGTGCGGTGGACGCGCACCCTCTCCTTCTCGGGCGGCGTCACCCAGTTCACGGTGGACATCGACGACGGGGTTCGGCTTTGGGTCGACAACCAACTGATCATCGACCGCTGGCACGACGCCGTGGCCACCTACATGGGCCAGATCTCCCTCAGCCCGGGCAACCACACCGTACGGCTGGAGATGTTTGAGCACACCGGTGGGGCCAGAGTCCGCTTGAACTGGTCCAATTCCCCGAGCTTCCCTGCCTGGAAGGGCGAGTACTTTAACAACCGTAGCCTGTCCGGCACGCCGGTGCTGGTTCGCCACGATCGAGCCATCGACTTTGACTGGGGAAAGGGTTCCCCCGCGGGTGGCGTGCCTGCCGACCAGTTCAGTGTGCGCTGGACGCGAAGCCTGGACTTTACCAAAGGCACCTATCGCTTTTTTGTCAACGCAGATGATGGCGTCCGCCTGTGGGTGGCCGGCAAATTGATCATCGACCAGTGGCACGATGGGCTGGGCGCCTATACCGGCGACATCACCTTGCCCAAGGGGCGGCATGCGATCCGCTTGGAGATGTACGAGCGAACTGGGAACGCCGTGGCCCAGCTCTGGTGGACCCAGAACGATGGCGCGCCGGCCTGGAGCGCCCGCTTCTTTACCAACCGCAACCTGGAGCCTGCGCCGGTCGTAATCCGAAACGTGGCCGACATCAACTTTGACTGGGGCACGGGCGCCCCGGCCCCCGGAGTCCCCGCCGACAACTTTGGCGTCAAGTTCGTGCGCAAGACGGACTTTGTGGCCGGCACCTACCGCTTCTGCGCCAAGGCGGATGATGGGGTCAGTGTCGAAATGGACGACAAGCTGCCCTACATCCTGCGCGAATGGCACAACGGGGGTGGCAGCTATTGCAAGGACTTTTATGTAAAAGGCGGATTCCACAAGTTGACGGTCGAGTTCTATGACTATGTCGGCCCGGCCCGCATCCGCTTCTGGATGCAGCGGCTGCCCGATTAGAATGGACCCGTTGGGTTTCAGCCAACGCCTCAAGGGGCGATGGGTACGGGCGACGCATGCGTCGCCCGTACAGGTCCCATGCCGGGTGTACATCGTAGGTGGGTGGCATGCCGCGCCCGAGAATCGGCTCGGCGATGGAAACCCGTCGGCTGAGCGTGGGGCGCAAAAGGGAACAAACGGCCCCCTCTCCCGTCCTAAGGGTAGAGGGGCGAGCGCCCAGAGGAACAGAGAGCCTGCTCGTCCTCTCAAAGGGCAAGTAGGAGGTATCCGATGAATAGCAAAGAAATCACAAGGAGAACAACCCAACGGCTTTTGGCCGTCCTGCTGATCGTCACGGGCTTGAGCGTGTGGTGGGCCTGGGGTCAGGTGGCCCGCTTGGCCAGCCCGGCGGCCGATCCGGCGGACCCCGAGTCGATTCTGGTCACGGCCTGGCAGCCCGAGGGCGCCTCGGACCTGGCCCTGTTCCGCAGCACCCACAGCGGCGCCGACTGGCAACCGCTGGCGCTGCCCGACGGCGGCGTCCCGGTGACCTGGGCCGGGGATGGCGGGCGGCGCATCGCCGCGGCGCTGGCGGACGGCGCCCTGGTCCGTTCCGACGACGGCGGCCAATCGTGGGCCTACGTGGCCCAGCGCCTGCCGGTCACCAGCCTGGCGTGGGACGACCGGGGCACCCTCTATGCCGGAACCAACGGGCGAGGCGTCTATCGCCTGGCGGCAGGGGGGACGCCCCTCGAACTCTCGGCGCCGCAGGACGAATTATCCTCGGCGCGGATCGTGGGACTGGCGGTGGCCGGCGAGCGCCTCTTTGCCGCCACACCGACCACCGTCTTTTTCATCCAACAGGTCGATGGCGCGCCTTTGCCCGACGCCTGGACCAAGACCGCTCCTGTGCCCGATCGGGTGACCGCCCTGGCAGCGGCGAACGAGGATACCCTCTATGTCGGTACGGCCCTCAACGGCGTCTTAAAAAACGCCGATGCGGGCAAGAGCTGGAGCGCGGCACGGGAAGGTCTGGGGCTGGCAGCGGGCCAGTGGGTGCAGGTGACTGCACTCCAGGTCGACCCGGTCGAGTCCGAGGTGCTGTACGTCAGCCTGGACCACCTGCTGGGGAGCACCACCGTCCACGCCAGCGCCGCCGGGGTTTTTGTGACGCTGGATGGCGGGCAGCAGTGGCGACCCCTGGCGGGCGCCCAGTTCCCCCAGGCTGCCCAGGCCCACGACCTGGTGGTGGCGCCCGGCCGGCCGCTGTGGGTTCAGGCCGCGACGGCTCAGGGGCTGCAGGGCTACGAACCGGATGTGGCCCGCGCCTTAGCCGAGCTCGAAAGCGCCGATCCGGCGCTGCGCTGGACGGCAGCCCGCGAACTCGGGTTGGGGCAGGCCCCAGGCGTGGGCAATGCCCTCTTGGCGCGGCTGGAAGATCCGGCTCCGGCGGTCAGTCTGGCGGCTGCCGACGCCCTGGGTCGCATCAACGACCCTGGTTCAGTGGGCGGCCTGCTGGTGGCGCTGGATCACCCGTCGCAGCAGGTGCGGCTGGGGGCGGCGCGGGCCCTGGGCGGAATGCAGGTCCCGGCGGCCGTCGAGCCCCTGCGAGCGATGTTGATGACAGGTTCGGACCTGGAGGTGGGCTTTGCCGCCCAGGCACTGGGGCGCATCGGCACCCCGGCGGCGTTGGAAGGCCTGTTGGCAGCGCTGAGTGATTCGCAGCCCACGGCCCGCTGGCACGCGGCCATGGCGGCGCTGGAAGAGGTGGGCGAGCCGGCAGTCGAGCCCCTGGTAGCGCGGTTGGATAGCCGCGACCCGGCGGCCCGGCGCAGCGCGGCTCGGGCTCTGGGCTGGATCGGCAGCCCATCGGCCACTCGAGCGCTGGTGAGCGCCCTGCAGGATGGGGACCCGGCGGTGCGCAGCCAGGCCGCGTGGGCACTGGGCGAGGTGGGCGATCCCACGGCGCGCAGGGCTCTGGAACGGGCGGCTGCCCGCGAAACCGACGGCGCCGTCCAACCTCAACTGGCCTGGGCACTGGCCCGCCTGCCGGAGCAGGCCGCCGCGGCGGGCTGGACGCTGGCCCTGGCGCCGACCCTCGACCGGCTGCAACCGCTGCGGTGGCTCATCCTGGCCCTATCGCTGGCAGGGGCCGCCTGGTTGGTCCTGGTCCAGCCGGCCCTGGTTCCCGCCTCGGTCGCGCGCCGCACCGGGCAAGAGGGCCTGCAGAATCCACGGGGTTCCAGTCGTCCGTGTTGAGGATCGTACTTTTCACATGTGCGGTATACGGGCGACGGCTCCAATGTGGAGTGCGGCACCTTGGTGCCGCATGTGGGCCCCCGCGTTCGCGGGGGCGACGGGGTGGCCGACGCAACGGACCAGCCACGAATTTCGCGAATTTCACGAATGGCTTGCCGTCTGCACCGTAGGAGCGCGGCATGCTGCGCCCAAAACCCATGGGCCCCCGCGTTCGCGGGGGCGACGACTGGAGCGGGAGCGGCGAGCGCAAAAGCGCTGACAGGGCGCCAAAAGTGGCGCCGAGCAGGATTTTGAAACAGGAACGATTGTAAGGAGGTACAGGATGTTTCGGAAAGTTGGGATTCTGTTGAGTTTTGTCCTTCTCATGTCGTTGGTAGGGGGACCCGTCCAAGCCCAGGGACCGAGCCCCCAGCATTCCGATCCGAATTGGCAGGCTTCCTACTGGAACAACACCACCCTGTCGGGCACCCCGGTGATGCTCCGGTCCGAACCCAACCTCGACCACAACTGGGGGTTGGGCTCGCCCGACTCGGCCATCGCCAGCGACCGGTTCTCGGCCCGCTGGACCCGCTACCTGGACTTGGCGGCGGGGACCTATCGGTTTTCGGCCACCAGCGATGACGGCATCCGGGTGTGGGTCGACGGCGGCTTGATCATCGACCAGTGGAACGACCACTCGGTCAAGACCTTTACCGCCGACCGGAGCCTGACCGCCGGCCATCACCTGGTCCAAGTCGATTTCTATGAAAACACCGGCGACGCGGTGGCCCGGCTGTCGTGGGCGCCGGTGACGGCCATCACCAACTGGCGGGGGGAGTACTATAACAACAAGACCCTGGGCGGGGCTCCTGCGCTGGTTCGCGACGACGGGCAGGTCAACTTTTCGTGGGGCAGCGGGTCGCCGGCTCCGGGTGTGATCAGTGCCGACGGCTTCTCTGCGCGGTGGACGCGCGCGCTGAACCTGGCCGCGGGCAGTTACCGGTTCACCCTCACCGTCGACGACGGCGCCCGCCTGTGGGTCAACGAACACCTGCTCATCGACACCTGGAAGGACCAGTCGGCCCACGCCTACTCGGGCACCCTCTACCTGCCCGGCGGTAACGTCCCGGTGCGCATGGAGTACTATGAGAACACCGGCGTCGCCACGGCCAAGCTCTCGTGGGCCAAGGCCGACGCCGCTCCCGAGCCGCCGCCCAGCACCGGCACCGTCATCGTGGACAATGGCGGATCCGGGTTTTCCAAGGGCGGCACGGCCAGCGCCTGGCGGCTGGAAGCCGAGGGGTGGGACGGCGACCTGCTGTGGACCAAGAACAACGACGCGGTCCGGCCCAACTATAACTGGGCGCGCTGGTATCCCGGCCTGGCGGCCAATCGCTACGAGGTCTATGTCTACATCCCGGACCGCTTTACCACCACGGCCAAAGCGCGCTACTGGATCTCTCACGCGGGGGGATATACGCTGCGCATCGTCAACCAATCGGCCTATAGCAACCAGTGGGTGTCGCTGGGCACCTACCGCTTCCGGGGCAACAGCAGCGAGATCGGAAGAGCGTCGTGTAGGGAAAGAGTGTAGGATAGGGTG
>CAZNQW010000224.1:0-2229 GCA_964575225.1 uncultured Anaerolineaceae bacterium
GAGATCTTTAAAAATATGTCCGAGGTGATCCGGCTGCCCGGCTATGAGATCGGGTTGCACCCACAGGGCTACCTTTTTGCCAGCCGCGAACCCGACGGCCTGTCGATCCTGGGCCAAGCTGTGGAACACAAGCGCCGCATCGGCCTGGACGATGTCGAGCTGCTCGACGGACCCGAAGCTCGCTACCGCTTTCCCTATCTCGGGCCTGAGGTGACCGCGGCGCTCTATCGGGCGGAGGATGGCTGGCTGTCGCCCCACGAGGTGACCTACGGCTTTGCCCTGGGTAGCAAAGCCCGGTTCCTGTTGGGGACCCGGGCCACACGCATCGTGTTGGATGGTCAGGGCGTGTGCGGGGTGGAAACTGAACTGGGCACCATTTCCAGCCGCACAGTGGTTCTGGCGGCGGGGGCCTTTGCCGCCCGGCTGGCGGCGACCGTTGGCTTGGACCTACCCCTGGACGTGGTGCGGTTGCAGCAGGTGGTGGTCCATCCCCAGTGGCCCATCCCCCAGTGGGCTCCGGTGACGGTGGACTGGACGACGAATGGCTACTGGCGGCCCGAAGTGGGGGGCGCCCTGGTGGGCTGGTCGGACCTTTTGACGCCCAACGAGGAGCCCAGCGAGCAGGTGCGGCCCGACTGGGAGTTCCCGGCGCAAGCCCTGGCGTACGCGGGGCACACGACGCCTTTTTGGAAAGAGGTGGCGGCCCGGCTCAAAGGGCCACAGGTGCACGCCAGCGCCGGTCAGGTGGCCTTTCCCCACGACCTCAAGCCGATCCTGGGCCCGGTTCCGAGCCTTGCGGGGTTGTATCTGAATGTGGGGCATGCCTACGGCGTGATGGCCGCCCCGGAAGCCGGCCGTCGGGTCGTCGATCTGATTACGGGTCGGATGCCGGACACAGAGAACGCTTTTGGGTACCCACGGCTCGTGGCACAAGAAGCTGCGCGGCCGTAACCAGAACCCATCCGGCACCTGGAAATCTCTGAATTTGAGGAGGGAAAACTGTATGAAAAAGATACTCATTACCGGCGGCGCCGGGAGCGTGGGCGGCGAGCTGACTCGGAAGTTGGTGGACCGCGGCTATCAGGTCCGAGTCTTTGATCTGCCCTTTATGGATTTCAGCGCTTTGGAGACACTGGAGGGAATCGAATTTGTCAAGGGCGATATCACCGACCCGGCGACGGTGCAGGCCGCTGTTGACGGCGTCGACCTGGTCTTGCACCTGGCAGCGCTGTTGCCCTTTGCCAGCGAGCGCGATCGGGAAAAGACCTTTGCCGTCAACGTGGGCGGCACCCGCAACCTGGTGCAGGGCATCAAGAACACGGGCGGCAAGGCCCGGCTGATCTTTTCGTCCACCGTGGCCACGTACGGCAATACCATGGACGGCGAGCCACCGGTCGGCATCGATCATCCCCAGAACCCGTTGGATATCTATGGCGAAAGCAAGGTCGCTGCGGAACAGGCGATCCTCGAAGGGGGCATTCCCTACACCATCCTGCGCATCTCGGGCGTGGTCATCCCTGCCCTGTTGGAACCCGCCGATCCCTATCCCTTTATGAGCGACCAGCGCATGGAGTTTGTGGCCCGCGCCGACGTGGTGAGCGCTCTCCTGGCCTCGGTGGAGCGCGAGGAAGCGGCCGACAAGATCTTGATCGTCGCCGGCGGCCCCACCTGGCAGATGCGCGGTCACGAATATGTGGAAAAGCTCTTTGAGATCCTGGACGTGGACCTTGAGGACGCTAGTTACCGGGACACGCCCTGGTGGAGCGACTGGTACGACACGGCCGAAGCCCAGGCCGTGCTCGACTACCAGAACACGCCCTTTTCCCTGTACCTCGACCAACTCGATCAGGCCATTGCCGAGGCCCTGGGCCTGTAATCCCGCAGATCGGAGGTCCGATGCCCCTGAACGGACCTGCGTTTGGTTGGTAATCGTCAGAAACCGGGTTTCTTGCCTGCGCCCAACGTGCGGAATGATGGGAACCCGCGTATAATGGACCGGCATAACCTTTGAGGAAATGCAAGAAACCCGGTTCTCAGGGCCTTTGACCATACTCACGTGGATGGAAATTGCGTATGAAACTCACCGTTCGATTTATGGGACTGGTGCGGCACTATGCCGGGCGCGACGAGGCGATTGTTGAGCTGTCCGAGGGCGCGACTCTGGCCGACCTGGTGGACGCGCTGACCGGCGATCAGGCGTAGGGCGTCCGTTGCCCAACCGTCGCGTGT
>CAZNQW010000224.1:2239-6399 GCA_964575225.1 uncultured Anaerolineaceae bacterium
GCGCTGACCGGCGATCTGGCCATATTGTCTAATGTGGACGGCATCACCTTTATGATAGGGGGAAAGACCGTCTCTATGCCGACTGCCCTGGCCGAGGGCGACCGAGTGCTGGCGCTCCAAAGCCTCGGTGGTGGGTAGGAATCACGCGAACCGGCCCAGAAAGTGGGGGTGGGGGGTGTCGTAGCCAGGCAATTCCTAGCCCCTTTCACTCTAGTTTTGTGGTCCATCCTCGGTCGTCCGATGGGTCGGGGAAATCTCTGAATGAGGTGCCTCTAATGTTGGCTTGGCGCAGGGGATTCTACGGATACATGATCACGGTCATAGCCTTTGTGGCCTATGTGCTGGTGGGTGGCTCGTACTATGCCCTGTCGGTGCTGACGCCGGTCATGGCTAAGGATCTGGGCTGGAGCGCGACCCAGTTCGGGGCAGTGTTTTCCATCTTTGCCCTGCTCACCGGCATCGCCTCGCCTCTGGTTGGGGCTTTTGTGGCCCGCTTTGGGCCGCGACTGGCCATTTTGATCGGCTCGGGGCTGGCGGTGGTCGGTGTGGGTCTCTTTTCGGTACTCACCGAGATCTGGCATTTCTACCTTTTTGTGGTCGTGTATGCGTTGGGTTTTGCCCTGGGCGCCGTGCTGCCGCTCCAGCAGTTGATCGGCAATTGGTTCATCAGCCGCCGCTCGCTGTTCTTGGGCCTGGTCATGGCGGGGGCGGGCGTGGGCGGGTTGCTCATGTCTACGTTGGCCAGTCGTTTGGTGATTGCCTTCGATTCATGGCGTTCCACCTGGCTGGTCTTGTGCGGAATGATCGCGTGTGTGATCCCCCTCGCCCTGCTGTTTGTCAGAAACAAACCCGAGGAACTGGGGCAAAGGCCCGATGGCGTGGCGCAGGGGGTGGACCTTGAGGCAAACGCTGCCGCCGCCCGGCAGGCCAGCCGCGTGTATAGGACCCAGTTCCACTGGGAGGCCAAGGCCGCCCTCAAGACACGGGCGTTCTGGCAGATCGCGTTGGGCCTGGGCGTCATGTACTTTTTGTTGCAGGCCGTCATGGCCCACCAGGTGGCCTATCTCACCCTTGAAGCCGGGGTGGCGCTCGCTCTGGCTGCTTCGGCGATTGGCTTGATTACCACCTCCAGCATCATCGGCCGGTTGGCGTCGGGCTGGTTGGGAGACCGCATCGAGCCCCGGATCGTCCTGGCCGGCCTGCTCCTCATGCTCGGCCTCAGCCTGGCCCTTCTCTTGATCGGGCAGGGGTTGGTCACCCTCTATCTCTATGTCATCCTGTTTGGGATTGGCTATGGGGGTGTGATCGTGCTGGCACCGGCCATTTCCTTGAACTATTTTGGCAGCAGACACTTTGCCGTCATTATGGGTATCGCAACCCCCATTGGCGCGATCCTGGGGACGGTGAGCCCTCTGTTGGTCGGCGGCATCAAGGATGGCACCGGCAGCTATGTGCCGGCTTTTGTGGGGATGATCGTCCTCGCCGTGGTGGGCGCCGTGATGGTGTTTCTGGCGCTGCCGCCTGTGCCCAAGGCCGTGAAACCCCAGCCGTAGATCGGATTGGTGGCCTCGCTCACCCCAACTGGGTGGGGCGGCAGGCAGTACCGCCAGCGTAGTACGGCCATCGCGCGGGCGAAAGTCACAATCCAAGGGCTAACCTGCAGGTCGGGATCTATCCCCTTGCCAGGCCGTGTTCACGGCTTGTTGCATTGTCTATTGACCGATAGGGGTTTGTATTGCTCCGCGCCCCGTCCTCGGGGCGCGGCGGCCTGCCATAGGTGCAAGCCGCCCCCGAGACGGGGGCGGTCAGCGCCGAATAAGATCGAATGGCCGACTTTGCAGGCCCTAGGCCGTGTTTGCGCCTTTTTGACCCCGCTGCCGCCCTGTGCTATAATGATCCCCAACAAGCCCTTCAGGCTCGGCGGGCCTCTGCTCCCATGCAGGCCGATCAGCAACCCGATCTCGACCCCTTGCCGCTGCCATAGAAAAAGAACCCTTTAAGCGCAGAGGTCGTGCAAAAGCCAAAGGGGCATCAACTTGAATGCGTGCGATGGCAGGCTTGACAGTACCGGGATGGCGAGAGTTTGGATGCCAGGAAGAGAAGCCAAAAAAGAGGATCTGCGGGCACGAATTCGCATCATCTACAGAAGGGCCAACCAGGCCAGCGGCGGCATCCTGGGCTTGGCGCGAGAGGCCTTGGAGCGTTTTGGCGAGGCCCGCGGCGGCGAAGCAGCAGCCGGTATGGCCTACTATACTTTGTTATCCCTCTTTCCTTTGCTGATTGCCCTCGTGGCTGCCGGGAGTTTTTTCCTCGATAGGGCCAGCGTCTTCCAGCAAGTGGTGGACACGGTCGTGCAGGCTATTCCGATCTCTCAGGATCTGATCGAGAGGAACTTGAGGCAGGTTCTCGAATTGCGCGGAGCGGTGGGTTTTTCCGGGCTGGTGGCTGCCCTTTGGTCGGCCACTGGCGCTTTTTCGATTCTGACGCGCAACGTCAATCGCGCCTGGGATGCGCCGCCGCGCAGCTTTTTGGAGAACCGATTGGTGGCCTTGGCGATGGTCGGCTCTTTTGCTTTGCTGCTCGCGATCTCTTGGCTCTCGGGCATGGCGCTCGGTCTGCTATCCCGCTTTCAGGTTCCGCTGGTCGGCTTGGAAACGCTCTATGGCACGCCGCTGTGGACCCTAATTTCCAATTTGGCGCCCTGGTTTGTGAGCGCGGTGTTGCTGGTAGCGCTCTATCGCTGGGTACCCAACGCCAAGGTCCAATGGCGCGGCGCCTTGGGGGCCGCTCTTGTTGTGGGGTTGGTGTGGCAGATCGCATCCAACGCCTTTGCCTGGTTCTTGGGCAGTGACCTGGCCCGGTACCATCTCGTCTATGGTTCGTTGGGCGCCGTGGTGGCTTTGCTGTTCTGGATATACCTGAGCGCCTGGCTTGTCCTTTTCGGCGCGCATCTGAGCGCGGCGGTGACAAGGCGCCTGACTGAGGAAGGGGCACTATGAGGAACCTATACGTGATTCTCAATCCGGTGGCGGGCAACAGCCAACCCGACCTCCTTCGGGAGATGCTGCAACGGCGATTTTCCAGCGTAGAGCAGCGGTACGAGCTGTACGAGACCCGGGAGGACGATCGCCTGGTCGACATCGTCCATCGGGCTCTCGAGCAGGGCTTTGATCTGGTGGTGGCTGGCGGGGGAGACGGGACGGTGTCGGGCGTGGCCGATGGGTTGGCCCACCAGGATGTGCCCTTGGGAATTCTCCCGGTAGGCACTGGCAACGCCCTGGCCCACGATCTCGGCATCCCGATGGAGCCTGAGGCGGCTTTGGACCTTCTCTTGGGCGAGCATTCGGTCAGGCGCATCGACGCCCTGAAAATCGACGACCGGTTCTTTGTGCTGAATGCCAGTGTGGGGATCAGTGCCGAGATCATGCAAGACACGACGAGCGACGTCAAACGGCGCTTTGGCCGCCTGGCCTATCTGTGGAACGCGCTTCTCAAGCTCTTTGGCCTGGAGCGCTATCCCTTCACCCTCACCATCGATGGACAAGATACGCAGCTGCGGGCCACCGAGATCATGGTTCTCAACAGCGGCGCCATCGGCACCCCCTATCTGCATTGGGGAATCGATATCCAGCTCGATGATGGGCAGGTGGGTGTGTATGCCCTTCGCCCCCGAACGGTGTGGGACCTCTTTCGAATGGGCGCGAATCTGTTGCTGGGGCGGGGCAAGGGCCATCCCGGCATGCGCCACTTTGATGCCACGCAGCGTATCGCCATCCAGGCAGATCGGCCCTTGCAAGTCCAGGGCGACGGCGAGGTCATCGGCCACACGCCCGTGGAGATCCAGATCGTGCCCGGCGCCGTGCGGGTGGTCGTGCCGCCCACGTCGGGAGATGGTGGGGAGTCGGGCCCGCCCGGACAATAGCCCGCGTGAACACCAGGGGCGAGGCCTGCCGGAAATGATTGTGTCGCGACGGAGGGACCGTCCTGCTGGGGATCCGCATCGGTAGGGGCACTCCTTTCGGGCGCCCATGCGCATCAACGTAAGCATTTGGGGCCGATCCTACGGAGATCGACTGGGTCGCGTCATCTCTCGGAAACCGAATTTCGACCGGGCGACAGATCGGAAGAGCACACGTCTGAACTCCAGTCACCGCTCATTA
>CAZNQW010000225.1:0-6382 GCA_964575225.1 uncultured Anaerolineaceae bacterium
TTCTGGTCTCGACGTAGCAAGGTGTTGCTCCTGGGGCAGAGGCATACAGCAGGTGAGTGCGAAGGATTCCTAACCGATCATGCGACTGCCCTCACGTTTCCCATTATACTACAGAAAGGGGTGGAACCCAAACAGGGACGGGATGGGCGTATGCGGAGAGTGGGCAGCGAGCCTGTGCAGATCTTGTCTGGCGGCTACCTATTCGCACACGCCGCAGGCATTGCAATCGTTGGGAGGGCAGGGAGGCGATGTGATCTCTTTTTCGGCTCGCCGCAGTTCGCGGCTCAGGTGGGTTTCGCGCACGCCGTTTTGGATAAAGTCCCACGGTAGAGGTTCCTCAGGCGACCGTTCCCTCAGAAATTCGTCCGGTGACAGATTCTCCTGGCGCAGCGCTTCGCGCCAGGCAGCCGGTGATAGGTGCTCCATCCGAATCAGTACCTGCGATAACCTGCGGTCGCCGCGGGCGAGCACCCCCTGGATCTCGGACCAAACCGGGCTTTCGGCCTTGAGACCGATGCCGCGCCGGGCCAATTGTCTCTCCACGGTGGCGATCCGTTTCTTGACCACCTTGGAGGGGGCCTGGGCCATTCGTTGGAAGGGGGTATGCGCTTTGGGTACAAAGGGGGTCAAGTTCACGGTCACCTGTCGCCGGAATCGCTCGGCGCAGGTCTGAGCTAGGTCGATCAAGGCACGGATATCTTGATCGGTCTCGGTGGGCAGGCCCACCATGAAATAGAGTTTGAGCTGCTCGAAATCATAGTGAGCCGCCCGTTCGACAGCATGCAGGACATGTTCTTCCGTGTGAGTCTTGTTGATGACGGCGCGAAGGCGCTGCGAGCCTGCCTCCGGGGCGATGGTCAGCGTTCGCGCGCCCGATTCGGCCAAAGCCGCCAGCAACGGCTCGGAGAGGGGATCGACCCGCATGGAAGACACGCTGAGATGGGCGCCCATGGCTCGCAACTCGGTGGCGATCCGATCGATCTCGGGGTGATCCGAGACCGCTGCGCTCACCAGACCGATCCGGGAACCATACTCCATAAGGTTCTGCCCTTGTTCCAGGATGCGATCCGCCGAGCGATAGCGAGGGGGGCGATAAACATAGCCTGCCAGACAGAATCGGCAGCCTCGCCCACACCCCCGCGCGATCTCGATCAGCCCTACGTCGCCGAATTCGGTCTCGGGCGTCCATACGACCGAGTGGGTGGGGTGATCATCCAAATGGGCGGTCCATTGGCGTTGCACAGGGCCGGTCTTTACAGTGGGTTGCTGGGCCTGGGGAAGATAGATACCTGGAACCCCAGCGAGGGCCTGGATGGCCTGGTCCCGCCCCTGCTCTGTGTGGAGCAGGGCGTCGGTCAGTTTGTCAAAAACAGGTTCGATTTCGCCGATGAGGATGGCGTCCAACAGAGGGGCCAGCGGTACGGGATTGGCCGACAGAGCCGGTCCTCCGGCGATCAAGAGGGGGTGGCTGTCGTCGCGATCACGAGCCAGTGGGGGGATGCCTGCCGCTCGAAGGAGGTAGGCGATGTTGAAATAGTCCATCTCAAAGGCGATGGAAAAGGCAATGACCGGGAAATAGTCGAGGGGTGATCCGCTTTCCAACGACAGAGGTGGGGTCAGATCGGTGAATACTCGCTCGCAGACCGTGTCGTCCCGAGCATTCCACAGGGCGTAGAGGCTGTGGATGGCCAGGTTGGACATGCCCAAGTAATAGGTGTTGGGAAAGACCAGGGCAATGGGAAGTTTGCCGCCCCAGTCCTTGGTTATCGCACCGCGCTCTCTTGCCAGGAACCGTTTGGTTTGTTCGATCTGCTGCCAGGTCATGGGACCTCTCCGGCGCTAGCCCGTACTGGCGGTGGGCGCCAGGCCATAGACCCAACGACTCAATGGGGTGGTCCACTCGTAGGGGATGCCCATTTTCTCCATATAGATCCAGAGGATGCCTACGGTCTCGCGGGCAGTCAGCAAGGCCCGTGTGCGCCAGGGGATGGCGGACAGATCGGTGCTGGTGGGGCTGGAATAGACGACAAGTCCTTCCCCTTCAAAGAGCACCCGGGCGCGTTCGAGGTGCAAGGGATGGCTGACCAGGATGGCTGTCCGCCAGCCCTGCAAAGCCATTAGTTCGGCAGCGCGGCTGGCATCCTCCCGCGTGGTCGACGAGCCATCGGCAATGAGCACCTTGTTGGGAGGCACTCCCTGCGAAATGGCCAACTCGCGAGCCACAGCCGCCGCCGATAGGCGATCCTGATGGAACCCTCCGGTGCAGATGACATAAGGGGCTAATCCCCGTTGAAAGAGGGCCACGGCGTGCATCGTGCGCTCGTACAGATCGGGCCCGGCTTGGCCGTCGGCCTCTACGCGCGCACCGAGAACCACGATGGCTTCTGTCTGTCGAGCTTCATCGCGGCTACCTGTCCGGTTCACTTGCCAGCAGATGAAAACAAAGGTAACAGCCGCTGCCATCACGACCAGGATGGCCAGCGTCACCAGGAAGCGGATCCCTTTTTGCACCATGGGGCCATTATATCATTTTGCCTGACAATGCCCAAATCTGGAGCGTCGGATGCTTCAATTTTTCGATCAACACTCACTGAACCCGCAATTCAGGCATTTGCGGCACCCTTCCATGGCCACAAAGCTCGCCTGACCGCAATCGGGGCACAGGTCGGCGGAGGCATGGGGCATGTGTAAAGGCAGAGGGAGCTGCTCGGGTGGCTGTTCAGCCTCGACCATGGCAATGTGGCGGGCAAGGATCTGGGCTACGGCGTCGGGCAGCGAACGGACGCGGTTGGGGCCAAAGCCCATAGGCCGTTGTCCGCCAATCCCCGCCAATTGATCGATCACTTCTACCAGGCGTTCCTGTGGGTTGAGCGGGGATGGCATACGCAGGATCAAGCTGATCAGGCGGCCGATGGCCTCGGCGACGGCTGCTGTGTCAGAACCGGCCTTGCCCACATTGGCGAAAACTTCAAACGGCAGCCGGTTTCCGTTCTCGTTGACGGTGATATAGGCGGTTCCCAGCGGTGTGGGGGTGCGATAGGTGGTGCCATACAGCACCGCGGGGCGCGGCTTGCGAGGTTCCGAGTCCAGCATCCCGTCCCCTTTGGCGGATTTGGTCTGCTGCGTCTCAAGCACCACTTTTTCCCGCGAGCCGGTGACATAGACGGTCAACCCCTTGCAACCCAGCCGCCAGGCGAGCTGATAAGCGTGTGCGATGTTATCGGCCGACGCATCGGCCGGGAAATTGACGGTCTTGGAAATGCTATTGTCCACAAACGCCTGAATGGCCGCTTGCATCCGCACATGCTCTTCGGCCGGGATATCGTTGGCAATGACAAAGGTGCGGCGGATAGGCTCAGGTACCTGGACGACATCTTGGCAGCTCCCGGTTTCGGCTACCTCGGCGGCAATCCAATCACGTGTCTGTTTGTCCAGCCCGGCCCTTTCCAGCGCCTGCAAAAACAGGGGACTGGTGTAGGTGAGTTCGACATCCTCGTCGCCGTCTTTAAAGTGGCGAACATAGGCCAGGGCAAAGGCCGGTTCACAGCCATAGGCCTCGCAGCCCGATACTGTGGCGATGGTGCCGGTCGGGGCTACGGTGGTTTGGGCCGCATTGCGAATACCCGATGCTTCGATGCCCCGCACGATTTGGGTCCAATCGAGAGGAGGGCGCTGAAAATCCAGGGTGTAGGGCGACAGCGGGGTTGGAGGGCGCCAGGTGAGGTTCTCGGGATCGTAAATGCTGCCTTCGATCACGGGAAACGGTCCTCGCTCTCGGGCCAGCTCGATGCTGGTGCGCATGGCGTGAAAGCGGACAAACTCCATGACCTGGGCGGCAAGTTCTTCGGCTTGCGGGCTCCCATAGCGGACGCCCACCTGCCACATGAGGTCACCCAAGCCCATGATGCCCAGGCCAATACGCCGGGATTGGAGGGCCGCCTCTTCGATCTCTGGGACGGCCGGCACGTAGCTGTTGGCATCGACTACGTTATCCAGGAATCGGGTGGCCACTTGGACGGTCTCTTGCAGCTTGGGCCAATCCACCTGCTGGGTGAGGGTGATGTGTTGGGCCAGATTCACCGAAGCCAGGCAGCAGTTCTCATAGGGCCCCAACCACTGCTCGCCGCAGGGATTGGTCGCCTCCAGCTCGTAGAGATGGGGTAGCGGGTTGCCACGGTTGGCCACGTCCAAAAAGAGGATGCCGGGCTCACCGTTGCGATGAGCGTGGCGGACGATTTCATCATAGACTGTGCGTGCGGGGAGGCGCTGCCACACCGCTCCGTCTTGAGGGTTCACCAGATCGTATTCCTCATTAGCCTCGACGGCGCGCATAAAGCTATCGGTGATGCCCACCGAGATGTTAAAGTTGGTGATGTCGCCTTCCTGGCTCTTGCAGCGGATGAATTCCATGATGTCCGGGTGGTCTACCCGAAGGACGGCCATGTTGGCGCCCCGGCGAGTGCCCCCTTGGGCGATCTCCCCAAAGGCTTTGTCGTATACGCGCAAAAAGCCTACCGGTCCGGTGGCAATCCCTTTGCTGGTCTTTACTCGGGCGCCTTTGGGCCGGAGTCTGGAAAAGGAAAAGCCATTGCCCCCGCCCGTCTGCTGCACCAACGCGGCCATCCGCAGGGTGCTAAAGATGCCGGCAGGATCCCGCCCC
Organism: uncultured Anaerolineaceae bacterium; assembly: GCA_964575225.1. Taxonomy (GTDB): domain Bacteria; phylum Chloroflexota; class Anaerolineae; order JAAYZQ01; family JAAYZQ01; genus CAZNQW01. The sequence goes on from CAZNQW010000225.1 coordinate 4,661, forward strand.
ATGTCATCCTGGATGGGCAGGACAAAGCAGGCGGCCAATTGCCCCAGGGGTGTGCCGGCGCCGGTAAAGGTCGGCGAGTTGGGCATAAAACGGAAGGAAGTCAGCATGTTGTAGAACGTCTGGGCGCTGGCCTCGGCGTCGCCTCCATACTCGCGATCGGGCTCGGCAATCACCCGTGCCACCCGCCAGAACATTTCTGCCGGCGTCTCGATCGGTTTTCCATCTGCATCTCTCAGAAGATAGCGCTTTGCCAAAACGGTGAGCGCGTTTTCGCTGAGGGCGATGGGTTTTTCCTTGGGGTTTGGCTGGTTATCCATGATTTCGTCTACGATAGCCTCTATAGATTCTGACATGATGCTTTTCCATTTCTCGGCGAAGCGTAATAGAACGCTTCGGTGATCACCCGACCTCCCGGGTTAACGCGGATTCCCTCTATCTCGAGGAGTGCCCTTTTCATTTCGAGCCCGCCCTGGTAGCCTCCCAACTGACCGTTGGTCCGAACTGCGCGATGGCAGGGGATCAGAATGGGAAATGGATTGCGGGCCAGAGCGTTTCCCACCGCTCGAGCGCCTCCGTCGACGCCCAGGTACCGGGCTATCAGCCCGTATGTGCTCACCCTGCCGCGCGGAATTTGGTACTCGGCGATAAGGACCCGGCGTTGAAAAGGGGAGCAGGTCTCCAATGCCAGAATCTCCAGGGGAAACTGGACGTCTACCCCTTCAAAGAATCGGGACATTTGCTGCGTCAGGTCTGCGATGGTTGGGCACGTATGCTCTTGAGCGCCGGCAGGCCGGCCTGCAAAAGGGAAAAGGACACGCTGGACCTTTGGGCCCTGCATCGTGTCCCGCCATAGTAGGGTGAGCGCGCCAAACGGCGATGATACGAGACTTAGTGACAACGGTGTCATCTTGTTTCTATATATCGAGTCTCATCTGAGCCTTGAGAATCGCCTCTCGCTGTCGTCTTTCCAGCAGACTTTCGATCTCGTCGGCAAGGTCCTCAACATCGGCAAAACGGCGGTAGATGGTCGCAAAGCGTATGTAGGCCACTTCGTCGAGCTTGCGCAGGCTCTGCATGACCATCTCGCCGATTTCGCGGCTGGTGACTTCGCGGCTGCCCCGGTGGTACAGTTCGCTTTCAATGCTGGCCACGACATCTTCGATCTCTTCGATGGCCACCGGACGTTTTCCACAGGCAATGTGAACGCCTTTCAATATCTTTTCACGATCAAAAGGTTCGCGGCGGCCGTCCTGTTTGACGACCATCAGACGAAGGGCAGCCACCCGTTCGTAGGTGGTAAACCGTCGGTTGCAGGCTTCGCACTCTCGGCGGCGGCGGATGCCGCCCTCGGCGTCGCGAGTGTCAATGACACGCGAATCGGCTGATCCGCAGAATGGGCATTTCACGCTTTCACTCCATCAATCCGGGTACAGTGGTGGGTACAAGGGGGCTTGGGTACGGCCCCGAGTCTACCAATGAAATTGAGTGCCAACAGTTGATCCTGACAGATACACAACATCTCGTGGCCCATTCCATCCCTTGCCACAAGATGCGGTAGGCGGCTCATACTATACCATAGAATGGCCGAGATGGCAAGACTATGAACTCGGTTCTGGGAGGTTTTGGCAAATTTTTAACGTTGCGTTCTAGAGGTTATTTCAAAAAGGCCTCGCCCCCTTTCTTCAAGAAAGGGGGCGAGAAGGGATGCGATAGCCCGCTAGG
>CAZNQW010000226.1:0-6378 GCA_964575225.1 uncultured Anaerolineaceae bacterium
GACTGGAGTTCAGACGTGTGCTCTTCCGATCTGTAACTGGCCGTCAGTAGAGGGACTGTCCGCTCTGCTTTGACGGCCCTGGCCACGGCCGGTCTCATCGTGCGCAAGCAAGGCGACGGCACCTACGTCCGCGATGTCAAGATCTCCGAGACCTCGCTGATGCACGTGGTCTGGGAGTTCACGCGCTTCATCGAGCTGAGTGGGCGAGCGCCCGGTATCCAGGTCGTATCTCTGGAAAGGCGGCCAGCCACAAATCGGGAGGCACAAGCCCTCGAATTGCCTGCAGGAGAGCCAGTTATTGGCGTGATACGCATCATCTCAGCCGACGACCGGCCGGTCATTGTCTCGAAGAACGTCCACCCCGCATCGCTATTCTCTGAAGATCTCGATCATCTGGATGCCACTATTGAGCTGCGCCGCTTCCTGGAGCGGTACTGCCACCGAGAAGTGGTCTTTGGTGACATGCACATCAGCGCCACCATGCCTGACGACTCGGTCTGCCGGCTGCTGTCGCTGGCCCCCAACAGGCCGATCCTCCTGGTGGAAGCTGTCTTCTGCGACGGAGATGGATCGCCGCTCGTTCTGGCCACGAGTTATTATGGCGACGATAAGCTAAGCCTGCAGGATGTGCGCCGCCTGTACCCCTGGAGCAGGAACGCGTGATCAACGCGAGCCTCGCCCATGAAGATTAGCGGTATGCGTTGGGGAGACCTCAGAGCGAGGCATGCCTGAAGGGAGATTGACAATGGAGCACCCGAAAGTCATGGACAAGCGTGGCGAAAAGATCCTTTTTCTCAGCCATTGCATCCTGAACCAAAACGCCAAGGTGCGAGGCATCGCCAAATACCCCGGTGCCATCGTACCCCTCGTCGAGCTGCTCCTGGAGCATGGTGTGGGCATCTACCAGATGCCCTGTCCGGAGATGATGTACCTGGGTAACATGCGCTGGGGACAGGTGAAAGAGCAGTACAACAACCCTATGTTCCGCCGGCACTGCCAGCGCATTGCGGAAGGGATCGTCGACGAAGTAGAAAACTATCGCCAGTGCGGCTACCAGATCCTGGGTTTTGTCATGATGGATGGCAGCCCTGTGTGTGGCCTGAATCGGACGCCTTTTCCCAGGGATCCCGACGTGATGTGGGGCGGGATGGCCTGGTACGTCCCCGAATCGGAGTATCTGGAGGGAAAGGGCAACTTTTGCGAAGTGCTGCAGGCTGAACTGGCGCGGCGCGGGCAAGACGACCTGCCGTTTGTCGCCTCCCCCGAATTTGACGAGGTGGGCACGATGGAAGAGGCACTGGCGCAGATCAAGGCCCTGTTGGTCGGGGCGGGCAACGACCAGGATCAAAGATGAACGGGCTCGAACGACTGATCGCATCCGGGAGAGGGGAACCGCTGGACTGTGTGCCAGTTGCGCCCGGAATTGGACACTATGCTGCCATCAAGGCCGGTGAGCCGATGACCAAGGTTGCCTGGAACCCGGAGGTGATGGCGCGCGTGGTGATCCAGTCTGTCGAGCGCCACGGTTACGATAGTTGCAGTCCCATCACTGACTATGGTCACGGAACCGAGAGCATGGGCAGCAAGTCCATCATACGTGACTGGGAGCAGACCTACGTCGGTGCCTTTGTCATCCAGTCCGAGCGGGACGTTGCTCGCCTGAAGTTGCCCGATCCCCTGCGCGACGGCCGCATGCCAGTTGTTATCGAGTGCGAGCAGATCCTGGTGGAGAATTTGGGAGACCGGGTTGGCATCAACGGTGGCCTTTCCGGCCCGCTGTCTTTTGCCGCCAACCTTCGTGGTCCGGAGCAGATCCTGTACGACATGATTGACCGGCCGGGACTGGTCCACGAGCTGTTGGCCATTTCCCTGGAGGCCACCCGGTCCTTCGCCGAAGCCCAGGTGCTGCACGGCGGGGTCAAGACGGTCAACATCTATGATCCGGTCGCGATCATGCTATCCAACCCGATGGTGGAAGAGTTCTCCTTCGCCTACCTGGAGCCTCTGATCCGGCACATCAAGAGCCTGAGAGCACTGGTCCTCCTCCATATCTGCAACGATACGACACGGCTGCTCAACCGGATGGTGGAGATTGGCGCCGATATCCTCAGCCTGGACGTGCAGGTGGACCTGGCGAAGGCCAGGGAGATGGTTGCCGGCCGGGCTTCGCTTTCGGGAAACGTGGCCACCAATCACCTGGCGCTCTCGACCCCGGAGCAGATCTATCAGGAGTCTTGTCGCTGCATCGAGAAGACGGCGAGGGGTGGCCGCTACACGCTCGGCTCGTCGTGCGAGGTACCTTACGAGACGCCTGTGGAAAACATCGATGCCATGGTCCGGGCTGCGCGCGACTTTGGCGCATGGTTTTTGCGTCAGGCCGAGGCTGAGGGCAAACAGCCGTCTGTATGAAGGTTTGAGATAATGTCTACGGATCTGACCTTGGAGGGGTAAACATGGATCAACATCTACTGCATGTAGCGATGGGGAAAGAGCCGGCCGACCTGGTTATCACCAACGGCCAACTGGTGAACGTGTATAGTGGCGAGGTCTATCCCGGCGGGGTGGCGGTGGCTGGGGCCAAGATCGCGGCTGTGGGCGATGTCGACTATGCCATCGGCGAGGGCACGCAGGTCATCGACGCCGAGGGCAAGTACATCACACCCGGCTTTATCGACGGCCACATTCATCCCGAAAGCGCGAATTTGAGCATGGCGCGCTTTGCCGAGGTCGTGCTGGCACACGGGACGACCAGTGTATTCACCGACCTGCACGAGATTGGGGTCGTCGGTGGTATGGATGCCATGGATGCCGCCCTGCGCGAGGGGCAGCAGACCGCGCTAAAGTTCTACTGGGTCGTACCTTCGCACATTCCCTTCTCACCCGGCCTGGAGACCAGCGGCGGGCACATCAATGCCGACATCATCGGCGAGGCCATGCGCCGCGAGGAAGCCGTGGGCCTCTCCGAGGTTGTCTCTCTGTATGTGGCCTTGGAGCATCCCGACTTGATGCGCTCGCTGGACGTCACCTCCCAGGAGCGAAAGGTGATTTCGGGTCATGGACCGGAGACGACAGGTCCGCTGTGGAATGCTTTTGTGGCCGCGGGAGCGAGCAACGATCACGAATCGCTGACGGCCGACGAGATCCTGCTGCGGGTGCGGACGGGGGTGCACGCCATGCTGCGCCACAACCTCATCGTGCCAACGCTGCCCGAGCTGGTGAAGGCGGTGACGGAACACGAGATAGACACGCGCATGATGAGCCTGGTCACCGACGACACGACGTCGGTCACTCTGGCCAACGAGGGCCACATGGACTATCTGGTGCGGCTGGCCCTGGAACAGGGTGTTGACCTGATGACTGCGATCCAGATGGTCACGTTGAACATCGCCCAGGCGTTCCACAAGGACTTTGAGATCGGGTCTCTGGCGCCCGGCCGGTTCGCCGACATTAACATCGTCCAGGGGCCGGAGGACTTTTGCGTGCTCAAAACTGTAGCCGGTGGGGTGCTGGTTGCCGAGGATCTGCGCCCGGTCGCAGATATGCCGCTGCCGGAGCACGACGCGGTGTTGCTCGATACGTTCCACCTGGCCGGGCCGGTGAAGGCCTCGGATCTGGTCATCAAGGCTGAGCCTGGAGCGACAAAGGCTCACGTACGTATCATGCGCACCCTGCCGTGGGTTCCGATTACCGAGGGCGGGGAGGCAGATCTCCCGGTCAAGCAGGGCTACGTCGCCGCCGACGTCGAGCAGGACCTGCTGCACATTGCTGTCATCGAGCGGCATCACCGCACTGGCAACATTGGCAAAGCGTTCCTGGGCGGGATGGGTCTTCAGCGCGGAGCGATGGCTTCGAGCATCGGCCACGACCACCATAACATCGTGGTGATGGGGGTGAGTCCGGAAGACATGGCCGTGGCTGCCAACCGCGTGGCCGAACTCAAGGGCGGGATCGTGTTGGTGGAAGACGGAAAGGTGGTGGACGAGATCGCCTTCCCTATCCTCGGCCTGTTGACCGACATCGACGCCTGGACCCTGGCCCGGAAACGGGCGGCCCTGCTCGACCGGGCGCGTGAGATGGGCTGTGGTGTATCGGATGCCTTCATGTTCCTGTCGTTCATCACTCTGGCCGCCATCCCGGCCTTTGCCATCACCGACAAGGGCTACGTCGACGTAGAGCAGCAAAAGATCATTGAGCCAGTTCTGAGCTACGGGTAAAGATATGGAACCTCCCCGTAGGCTGCAAGTTTCCTGGGAAATCGGCTGATAGCTCGGGACACACTGCACGTTCCTCTGCAAGAGGCAGAGAGAAAGGAGTTACACTGTGAGCCTTGTCGACAAAGATCTGATCCAGACGGCGCTGGGGGAGACCTCAGCTGACCTCGTCATTCGTGGGGGGAAGCTGGTTAACGTGATGACGGAGGAGATCTATCCGGCCGACGTGGCGATCAAGGGCGACCGGATCGCCTACGTTGGAGACGTGAGTCACTGTACCGGACCGGAGACGCAGATCGTTGAAGCCGAGGGCAAGTACCTGGTACCGGGCCTGATCGAGCCCCACATCCACCCCGAAGCCTGCAAAGTTACACTGACCCGCCTGGCGGAGGCACTGCTTCCGCGTGGGACCACCACGATCTTTGCCGGTTTGGACGAGACCTGGGCTGTGACTGGCATCGACGGGGTGCGCTTTGCCCTGGACGCAGCGGCCAAGACCCCGCTGCGGGTATATTACCACCCCTACGCCCGGGTGCCGGTGACCGGCACGGAGCCCTCGTCCACGCCGGCGTACACCTTTGGCGGAGACGAACTCCGTCAGGTCACGGGTTGGCCCGAAACGGTGGGCACCATGGACACGGTCATCGATTGGGTGCTGGGTTTTGACAAGGAAGTCATGGCTGAGATGGAACACCTGCAATCGCAAGGATCTTTGGTCCATGGCCATGACACCTTCGAGATGGGCCCCCGCATGCAAGCCTTCTTGACGACGGGCATCCGCAGCGACCATGTACCGTTTTCTGCCGATGAAGCCCTCGAAAAGCTGCGGAGCGGGATGTGGGTGATGTTCTCCGACGGGCCCATCAGCCGGGTCATGCCCGAAGTCATCCGGGCCATCACCGAGAACAAAATCAGTGCCCGGCATGCCTCTTTCTGCATCGACGACATGGAGGCCCGGGATGCCTTCGAGACGGGCCACATAGATCACCAGATCCGGGCTGCTGTGGCGGCCGGCCTGGATCCGATCCGAGCAGTGCAGATGGCTACCCTGAACGCCGCCGAACTGCACCGCGTGGACCATTTGCTGGGAAGCATCGCACCCGGCAAGTACGCCGACCTGCTATTGGTGGGTAGCCTCAGCCAGTTCAACGTGGAGACGGTCGTGGCCGGCGGACGCGTCGTCGCCCAGGACGGCGAGATGCTGGCCCCACTGCCGAGCCCCGAGTACCCAGCCTACTTTTACGATACCTTCCACCTACCGAAGAAGGTCGAGCCCGATGATTTGCTCCTAAAGGTGGATGGAGAGGCTCGCCAGGCCAAGGTCTTGGTCCTGTTTGTGCCGCCCTACAGCCCGGTGCGCATCGGATCCGAGGCTGTCCTGCCGGTGGTCGATGGCAGGATCCAGCCCGACCCGGATAACGATATCCTCTACTGCGCCATCGTGGAGAGGCACAAGGGCACGGGCAACATCGGCCTGGGCTTGGTCAGGGGCTTTGGGCTCAACGGCGGGACCATGGCCTCGACCATTGGCTCTCCCACCTGCAACATCATGTGCATCGGCTCCAACCCGGAGGACATGGCCCTGGCAATCAACCATGTAGCCGAGGTCGGCGGCGGGCAAGTGGTGGTCAAGGATGGGCAGATTGTCGAGGAGGTGCGGCTGCCTATGGGCGGCTTTATGGCCAATGTGCCCGCCAAAGAGATGGCCGAGCAGGAGCGAGCGATCACCGACATCTTGCATGGGTGGGGCTGTCCCATGGAGCGGCCGTGGATCTATTTCATGTTCTTCGAGATCGTGCCCCTGCCCGAATATGCCATGACCGAGCATGGTGTGGTGGAGTTCAAGACGCTAAAGTACGTCGATCCCGTACTGGAGCTCATCCGGTAAGGGTAGTTGCGGCTTTGTCCAACCCAAAACAGCAGGGGCAGGGGAGACTCGGCCCCTGCTGTCTTGATCTGCCATCGCGCTATACCGGCCAGTACTGCCCCGGCCAGAGATTCTCATCCGTGCGCGAAGAATCATTGTGTACCATCTGTGTCAAGGCACCTGACCCCCCGACCCCTCCCCTCGCAGGGGAGCACCCAACGGGCCGGATCGGGTCGGGGGAGAGGTCCCAGGTTTAATGCAGGTTTAACACTATAATAATTGACTTTATTCCTGCGAGCG
>CAZNQW010000227.1:0-6368 GCA_964575225.1 uncultured Anaerolineaceae bacterium
CGCGGCGGGCCGGGAGGGCGGATGATCGTCCTTGACGGCCTGACCTACCGCTTTCGCGGCAGCGATCGCCCGGCCCTCGACGACCTGAACCTGACCATCGAACCGGGCGAATTTCTGGTCCTCACCGGGCCCTCGGGCTGCGGCAAATCGACGCTGGCCCTGGCCATCGGCGGCTATCTCTTTCGCCAATTCGACGGGGAGGCCCAGGGCGCCGTAACCGTGAGCGGCATGGACGTGCGCACCCGGCCTATTTACGATGTGGCCGAGGTGGTGGGCCTGGTGCAGCAGAACCCCGAGACCCAGTTCTGTACCCTGACCGTGCGCGACGAGGTGGCCTTTGGGCTGGAGAATCGTCGCCTGCCCCGCGCCGAGATCGAGGACAAAATCGAATGGGCGCTGACCATCGTCGGCGCCGAGCATCTGCTCGAGCGGCCCTTGGCCAGCCTGTCGGGCGGCGAAAAGCAAAAGGTGGCCATCGCCGCCATGATGGCCGCCAAGCCCCAGGTGCTCATTTTCGACGAGCCCACCTCCAACCTGGACCCCACCGCCACGGCCGAGATTTTCACCGTCATCGAGCACATCCGCGCCAAGGCCGGCATCACCGTGCTGGTCATCGAGCACAAGGTGGACTATTTGCGGCGCTTTCAACCCCGCCTGGTGGTGATGGACGCGGGCCGCATCACCTTTGACGGCCCCATGCCACCCGCTGGCGACCAGAGCATTCCCACGGCCCTGGTTGCGGCAACGGCGCCTGCCACCCATCCGGGCGCCGACCCCCTCATCTGCGCCCGCGGGCTGGAGGCCGGCTACAATGGCCGGGTCGTGTTGCACGCGGTCGACCTGGAGGTCGGGCCCGGCGAGTTTGTGGCGGTGATGGGCGACAACGGCTCGGGCAAGACCACCTTTCTCAAATGCCTGATGGGCTTGCTCAAGCCCAGCGGCGGACAGGTGCAGGTGATGGGCCGCGATACGGCATCCACACCGGTGTCGAGCCTGGCGCGGCAGGTGGGATTGGTCTTTCAGAACCCGGACCACCAGTTGTTCGGCGAGAGCGTGTGGCAGGAGGCCACCCTGGCTCCCCGCAACTTTTGCCTGTTGGACGGCCCCACCGAGGCGCGGGTGACCGAGCTATTGGATCGCAGCGGGTTGGGCGGGCGCCGCGACGAGCATCCCTACCGGCTAAGCTATGGCCAAAAGCGGCGCCTCAACCTGGTCTCGGTGCTGTCCTATCGGCCGCGGCTGATCCTGCTGGACGAGGTCCTCATTGGCCAGGACCCGGCCAACGCCGCCTTTCTGCTGGACCTGCTGGCCGAGGAGGTAGCCCGGGGCGGGGCGGTGGTCATGGTCAACCACGCGCCGGAGGTCAGCCATCGCTATGCCAGCCGCCTCCTCTTTTTCGAGGAGGGTCGGGTGACTATCGACGCGCCGGTAGAGCAGGGCTTTGACCAACTGAGGGCCAACGGACGGAGGGCCTATGCCCACTAGGCGTCCGGGCCGCCGCACGTCGCGCATCGCCTACCAGCCGGGCCATTCGGTCTTTCACCGGTTGCACCCCCTGACCAAGGGCGCCTGGCTGATCGCCGGAACGGTGCTGGTCTTTGCCGTGCCCAGCCCCTGGCTGGTGCTGGCAGCTGTGGCCCTGTTGCTGCTGAGCTTTCGCCTGGCAGGGGCGAGCCTGGGGCGGGTGCGCGGGTCGCGACTATTCGCGTCGACGGCGCTGCTGCTGGGGCTGATCCAGGTGCTCTTCGTGCGCGAGGGCGCCACGTGGGTCACGCTGGGACCTCTGGTGGTCACCGCCGGCGGCTTGGAACGGGGCGTGTACGTGGCCGGGCGATTTCTGAGCGTGGTGTTGCTCAGCTACCTCTTTGTGCTGACCACCGAGCCCAACGACCTGGCCTACGCCCTGATGCGCGCCGGGCTGCCCTACCGCTACGGCTTTGCCCTGATCACCGCTCTGCGGTTGGTGCCCACCTTTGAGGAGGAGGGCCAGATCGTCTACAACGCCCAACTGGCCCGGGGCATGGCCTACGACGTGCGCAGCCCGCGCCGCTTTCTGACGCTGGCCCGCCAGTTCGTGCTGCCGCTGCTGGTCTCGGCCCTGGGCAAGGTCGACTCGCTGGCGGTGTCGATGGAGGGCCGTTGCTTTGGCAAATATCCCACCCGCACCTTTCTGCGAGAGGTACGGGCTACCCGCCTGGACGGCGCGGCCCTGGCCTTGCTGGCCATTGTCTCTGTGGCGGTATTGGGTGTTCAAATCGTACACATAGGAGGTGGATAGAGGATGTCACGTATTGGATGGGTACTGGCCCTGGTTGCGGCGCTGGTCGTTGGCGGCGTGGCCGTGGCCGTCGTCACAGGCACCCAAGCAGCGGCGCCGCTGCGCTCGGCGTTTCACTACCCCTGGAGCCTGCTGGCCAAAGAGGCCGAGACGATGAACGAGTGCGTCGAATGCCACTCGCCGGAGGTCTTTCACAATTGCGACGCCTGCCACGACGACCACGGCTCGGCCGAACTGGCCAACCTGCCCTTCAACAACCTGATCGTGCTGGTGGGTGATGTAGAGGAACCCCGCTATATCCCGGTCAACGAGATCCTGCCCTATCGCGATCAGCCGGGCACCCACGTGACGTTGGCCAGTGTGCTGGCCGATCAGGGGGTGGCCGAGTTCGAGAGTGTCACGCTGGCCTCTCGCGACCAGGGCTTTGTGACCATCGACCGGGCCAACCTGACCGACGAGGCGCTGCTGATGCCCCACGTGGACGGCGTGCGCTTTGCCGCCGAGAACCTGCACGTCTCCACCTGGCTCAAGGGGATCTGGCGCATCATCGTCGTCGGCGCCGACAAGCCCTTGACCATCGACGGCTATCGCACCAGCATCGGCCGATTGCTGCTGGGACCCACCCGCAGCGTCACCCTGGAGCAGACCGACGTCATGCTGGTCAGCGAGACCGACGGCGAGATACGCAAAGCCAAGACGGCATCGCGCGTCGAGGGCGCCGGGTTGGCCGATATCGTCGGCGATCCCGGCTTTGACACGCTGCTCGTGCGCGATGGATCGGGCGCCGAGCATACCCTGACCGCCTCGGAGTCCCGGGGTGGGGTGCTGGCCCAGATGGGCCAAGGGGTCACCCTGGTGCTGCCGACCCGCGGGCGCACAGCCTGGATCGGCGATGTGGTCGAGATCGTATCGGAGGAATAGGATGGCAATAGTTCGTAGGCGGATTCTTTGCCTGAGCCTGCTGGTGCTGGCGCTGCTGGCCCTGGGGGGTTGTGGCTTGGGCTGGGAGACCACGGTGGTCGCGCCCGACGGCAGCGAAATCGCCGTCGACCGCGCCCGGCTCGAGGATCTGGAGGTGTTTGACGAGGGATCGGGCGTGCCCGTAGACCGGCTGCTGTGGCAGGCGGGCTACACCGTTCTCGAGAAGGTAGCTGTCGTCGATTCGGACGGCGCGCGCCACGAGTTCGACTGGCCGACCGTGGCCGATGATGCCTGGTGGCGGCAGGATGGCAAGGTGGTCATCACCGGGCAAGAGATCGCTGCCGAGCGTATCGCGGCGACGCCCTCGCCCCGACTGGGTGGCCTGGAGGCCCGCATCACCGACCTGGCAGCGACGGCGGCCTCGGCCTTGGGGCTGCCCGCCCCGGCCGAATCGGTGGGCCGGGTGCTGGACGACCGCCAGGCGCCCCAGGTGCTGCTGCTCTTTCTCGATGGCTTTGGCTATGTGCGCTACGAGGAGGCGCTGAGCGCCGGGCTGATCCCCAATCTGTCGGCTCTGGGCGAACCGATGCTGGCGCTGACGGCCTATGTGCCCAGCACCAAGGTCGGGTCGGCGGCGCTGCTCACCGGCGCGCCGCCCGAGGTCAACGGCGTCGATGGCCGTAGCATCCGCAAGACCGAGGTCGAGACTCTGTTCGATGTGGCCACAGCGGCCGGACTGGAGGTGGTATCGGTCGAGGGCGAAGCCCTGTCCTTTAACCTGCGCAACACCGAGGTGCAGCTTTCAGGAGACCGCGACGGCAACGGCGGCACCGACGATAATGTGCTGGCCAATGCCCTGGCGGTGTTGGACGAGGGCATGCCCGATCTGTTCTACGTCCACTTTCACGGCATCGACGACGCCGGGCACACCTACGGACCCGGCGCGCCGGAAGAAGAATCGACCATCCAGTACGTCGATGGGGCGGTGGGCCAATTGCTGGAAGCGTTGCCCGCCGAGACGCTGGTCCTGGTTTTCGCCGACCACGGCATGCACCTGGTGCAGGGCCAAGAGCGGGTGGGCAACCACGGCCACTTGATCGAACGCGACATGTTGATTCCCATCTGGATCACCCAGATGACGGACTAGGGGCGGGCAGTCAAGGCCCCCAGATGGTTAGGGTTCTTTTCGGTGGAAAATAAGTGAGCATTTCACCCGTGCAGTTCCGAACGTATGGCGATGAGAGGGCCACTTGCCCCTCGTCATGCCCGCGAATGCGGGCATCCATCGAAATGGACCTGCGAATATGCGCGAGTACTCGTGGCAGGGATGACGGTGCTATTTGCAGCTCTGCGGAAATTCTCGATCTGTATACACTTCTCACTTGATCGAAGGTGATAATGGATTCCCTTTTGGCTCATTCAGATTACAGACTGCCCTGCAAAAAGCGCGGTCGGGGGAAAAGAGGTACAGTATGTGGTGTGCGCGCTTTGCGCGCACACCACATACAACCCTTTTCACCCGCTGAGACGGCTTGTTTCAGTGGAGTCACTAAAAAAAGGAGGAAGAACATGAGGATCAAAGGATTGTGGATGGTAGCATTGGTGTTGGTGTTGGCGCTGGCCGCCTGCGGCGGTAGCGCGGCGCCCAAGCAGGATTGGACTCTAAAGGTCAGTGGGGCGGTCGGCACCCCCCTATCGCTGAGCTACGCCGACCTGGTCGACATGCCCCAGACCGATCTGAAAGACATCCTAATGGAAAAGTCGACGGGCGAAGATGTGACAGGCAGTTGGAGCGGCGTGGCCCTGACCGAGATCCTGGCCCAAGCCGGGGCCGGCGACTTTGTGAGCATTACCGCCACAGCCGCCGATGGCTATGCCATCGAGATCAGCAAGGATGAGCTGGCCGATGCCATCGTGGCTCTGAAGGAAAATGACGAGTGGATCGCCACCGCCGACCCCGACCACGGCCCCATCCGCCTGGTGTGCCCCCACACCCCGGCCAACCGCTGGCTGTTCCAGCTCTTGGAATTGCAGGTGAACGCCAGCGCCGCCGGCGTGCCCGAAAATGCCGATTTCAAAATCACCGGCAACGTGGCTACCGAGGTGGGTTGGACCGAGGACAAGATCAAGTCGATGGACACCATCGACACCGAGTACGTCAACAAGGACGGCGAGGCCGCGACCTACACCGGCGTGCGCATCTCGGACCTGCTGGGCAAGGCCAGCCCCAACGACGGCGCGACGACGGTGGTCTTTGTGGCTGACGACGGCTACAGCGCCGAAGCGCCGCTGGCTGACATCGAGGCCTGCGGTACGTGCATCGTGTCGTTCCGCAACCAGGGTGGCTTTGGTATCGTCGCCCCCGATTTTGCCAGCAACGTGCAGGTCAAGGGCGTCATCGAAATCCAGGTCAAATAGCCGCGATGTAGAAGGTACGCCCTTTTTCAGGCTGAATCACAGGAACCAAGCTCGCGCCCCCGTTCTCGGGGGCGCGAATGCCATTCAGGCGTGCAGGCCGCCCGCTGAGACGGGCCTGCGTCTTTCGTCATGCCCGCGGAAGCGCCTGCGTACTCACAGGCAGCATCCATTCTTTGTCGCAAGTGCATGGACCCCCGTTTTTACGGGGGTGACGCCATGTTTGGCCCCCGCGCCGCCCCGCTCTAGAACGCCCGCAGCACGACGGGCAGGTAGACCCTTCTCCCTGACGGAAAGTCGTCCGGATCAAGAGGATCGCTGCCGGCCGCGATTTCCTCTCCATCCGAAAACCCATCGCCGTCGGTGTCGGGATTGTCGGGTGCCGTGCCAACCCAGGCTTCGTCAAAGTTGATCAGGCCGTCCCCATCGCCGTCCAGGGCGGCGTCGTCGGCCAGGCTCAGCTCCAGGCCATACATCAGCTCGAACTCGTCGGGCATGCCGTCACAGTCGGCATCGGGCGTGACCTCGAACTGGACGACATCCTCGATGATGTACTCATCGTTATCCACAGCCTGCAGCACTAGCTCGTGTCGGCCGGGCGGCAGCGGATCGAGTTCGGCCTCGAGCCCGGCCTCCAGCGGCGCGCCATCCAGGAACCACGCCACATGGGCCATCTGGCCCTCGGGGTCCACCGCCACACCCCGCAGGTGGACCCGCTCGCACTGCATAAAGCGCTCGTCCCTCGCCGGGCCCA
>CAZNQW010000228.1:0-6268 GCA_964575225.1 uncultured Anaerolineaceae bacterium
ATGCCTATCTGCTTTGCTCTCTATTCGGTTCGTAAGGTGCGAAATTCAGGCTTAGCCGCGAACCTCCTCGTCCAGGACCCGGGCTTGGTGCTGAAGATCCCACATGCGGCGATAGAGCCCGCCCATCTGCATCAAATCCAGATGGGAACCCCTTTCCACCACCCGACCGGCGCGCAGCACCAGGATCTCGTCGACCCCTTCCAGGCCCACCAACCGATGGCTGATGATCAACGCCGTCCGGCCCTCCACCAGCCGATGGAGGGCATCCATCACATCCCGCTCGGTGAGGGCATCCAGGTTGGACGTGGGCTCGTCGAGGATCAGAAGCGGCGCGTCCTGCAGAATCGCCCGGGCGATGGCCAGCCGCTGACGCTCGCCGCCGCTGAGGCGCAGGCCCTGCTCGCCGATCCAGGTGTCGTACCCTTGGGGCAGGGCCGCCACAAAGGTTTGGAGCTGGGCCTGCCGAGCCGCGTCCACGATCTCATCTTCCGTGGCCTCGGGCCGGGCCAGCGATAGGTTCTCGCGGATAGTGGCGTTGAACAGGTGGGTGTCCTGGGCCACCACCGCCATCGAGCGCCGCACCTCCTCGGGATCGAGCTCCCGGACGTCGCGCCCGCCCAACAGGATCCGCCCTTCCTGGGCATCCCAAAAGCGGAGGAGCAAGCGCACCAACGTCGATTTGCCGGCGCCGCTGGGTCCCACCACCGCCACATGCTTGCCCACGAGCAGATCCAGGTCCAGGCCAGCCAGGGCTGGGGGCTCGCCCGGCCCATAGGCAAAGTGCAGCCCCTCCACCCGCAGCGAACCCTCCGGCGACAGCGGTTCTGGGTCGGCAGGCGCGAGAACGGCAGGCACGGCGTCGCCGATCTCGAACAGCCTCCGGGCCGCCTCCAGACTCGTCTCCAGGGTCTGGAAGGCCTGGGGAAGGGGCAATACGGCCTCGAAGCTGGCGATCACAGCCAGCACCAACACAGCCAAGCTCACCCCGCTCAGCGTCCCAGCATTCACCGCGGGGATGGCGACCACCAGCAGGGCTACGGTAGCCAGGTTCATGATTAGCCCGCTCAGCGCCCCGTGCAAGGCACTGATGCGCGTCATGCGCTCCTGCACAGCGCCCAGTTCCCGGCTCTGAGCCTGGACCCGCTCCAGATGGCGGCCCTCGTCGCCAAAGGCCAGGAGATCGGGCAGGCCCTGGATGCCGTCGACCAGCACCGTGTTTAACCCGGCGCGGATCTGAACCAGTCGCCGGCCCGGCTCGCGCCCGAGGGCCCGGGTGAGCAGGGGAAGCCCAATCCCCACCGCCGCCAGACACGCGACCTGAATCAGGGCCAGGCGGGGATCGAAATAGCCCATCAGCGCGGCAGTCAGACCAGTGGTCCACAGGGCCACCAGAGGGGGCGCCATGACGCGCAGGAAGAAATTCTCCAACACCTCCACGTCGGCCACGATCCGCGCCAGCAGGTCGCCGCTGCGATAGCCCAAAAGTCGCGCCGGGGCCAGGGGCTCCAACTTGCCATAGAACCAGACCCGCAGCCGCGCCAGAAGGCGAAAGGTGACGTCGTGGGCGGCAAGGCGCTCCAGGTAGCGAAAGACGCCGCGGGTGATGCCAAAGAAACGGACGCCGACGATGGCCACTTGCAGGTCGGCGATGGAGGGCTGGAGCGCGGCGATGGCGATCAGGTAGGCCGAGGTGGTCAACAGCGCGATGCCGCTGCCCACGGTCAAAAAGCCCAACAGCACTGCCAGGGCCATCGGCCTGGCAAAGGGGGCCGCCAGCCCGAGCAGGCGATGGAAGGGGCTGACCGGAGCGCTGCGCCGTTCGCTCACTCTCCGCCTCCGGCCTGTGGAGCCGCCCCATAGGCGGCCTGTTGGGCGGCCCCATACGCGTGAACCAATCGCCCGTACAGACCGCCCTGCTCCAGGAGGGCGGCGTGAGTCCCCTCTTCGCGCACCCGCCCTGCCTCCATGACGACGATCCGGTCAGCCCGCGCCACGGTGCCCAGCCGATGGGCAATGATCAGCGCGGTCCGCCCGGCCAACAGCCGATCGATGCTTTCGCCCAGCAGATCTTCGATCTCGGGATCGAGGTGGGCCGTGGCTTCGTCCAGGATGACCAGGGGAGCGTCTTTGAGAAAGGCCCGGGCCAGGGCAATGCGTTGCGCCTCGCCCCCGCTCAGGCGGGCGCCCCGCTCGCCGATGACGGTGTCGTATCCCTGGGGCAACCCCGCCACAAAGTCCTCGGCGTGGGCCAGGCGAGCCGCCCCGATCACCTCCTCCATCCCTGCCTCGGGACGAGCCAGGCGGATGTTATCGGCCACGGTCCCGTGGAACAGGTAGGGCCGCTGGGGTAGCCAGGCTACCTGCGTCCGCCAGGCCGCAGCATCCATCTGCGACAGGGGCCGTCCGTCGACGGTGATGGCGCCTCGATCCGGTTCGAGGAAACGCAGCAGCAAATGGGCCACCGTCGACTTGCCGGCGCCGCTGGGCCCCACCAGGGCCACCGTCTGGCCCGCCTTCAGTTCCAGGGAAAGGCCTTGCAGCGCCGGGCGGCGGCCGCCCTCGTAGGCATAGTGGACCTCGGCCAGTTGGATCTGGGAGCGAAAGAGGGGGGCCGCGTCGATGGCTGTCACGCCGGCGGGCGGACGGGCGGGCTCGATCTCGAGGACCTCAAAGATGCGCCGCGCCGCAGCGGCGCCCGTCATGCCGGCGTGAAAGCGGGCGCCCAGCGTGCGCAGCGGCAGATAGAACTCGGGCGCCAACAACAGGACAAAAAAGGCCTCCTGAAAGGCCAGGTGGCCGTACAACAACCGCAGGCCGATCTGCACCGCCACGACCGCCGTGCTGATCGTAGCCACCATCTCCAGCGCCAGCGCCGAGAGAAAGGTTACCCGCAACACGCCCATGGTCGTCTCCCGGAAGCGCTCGCTGACCTGAGCGATGGTCTGCACCTGCTCCCGACTGCGCCCCAAGAGCTTGAGGGTGGTCAGTCCCTGCAACACGTCCAGAAAATGGGCGCTCATGCGGCTCAGCGACGTCCACTGCCGCTGGGTCAGGGCCTCGGCGGCACTGCCGATCAGGATCATGAACAGGGGGATCAAAGGCGCTGTGAGCAACAGGACCAAGCCCGAGACCCAATCCAGGGGAAAGACAAAGGCGAGAACCGCCAGAGGCACCAGCGCCGCCAGCGCCAGTTGGGGGAGGTACTGACGGAAATAGGCATCCAGGGCCTCGACGCCCTCGACCAGGGTGTTGGTCAGCTCGCCGCTGCGCTCCTCGCGGCTGTAGGCCGGTCCCAATGCGACAAGGTGGGCCGCCAAACGCTGGCGCAGCTCATCCTTGACCCTTGAGGCGATCTGGCCGGCCGAGACCTCGCTGCCCCAGACGAACCCGGCGCGCAGCAGGCTCAGGGCGACCACGCCCAGCAGCAAGGGGCCCGCATCCTTCAGAGTGGCCCCTGCCAAAAAGACCCGGTGGACGACCTGGCTCAGCAGCAGCGCCTGCCCCACCATCGCCACGCCGGCCAGGAATCCCAAGCCCACCGTGAGAATCAGGGCTGCCCGCGCCAACCAGGCCTGGCGCAACAACCGCCCGTCCAGCTTCATCGATGCCCTCCCGATCGGTCCCCCCGATTGTACTCCAATAGCCTGGGCGGAGCAAAACAAGGGCCCGGGGGCAAGACCCGGGCCCGATTCCGATCCATGGTTGCTTGAACGCTAATATTCCAGGACGTCCTCACGCCCGATCCGCTTACGAAAGACCCAATAGCTCCAGCCCTGGTAGAGGAGCACGACCGGCACAAAGATCGCGGCGACGATAGTCATCACCCGCAAGGTGTAGGGGCTGGACGACGCGTTATAGACCGTCAGGCTCCAGGCCGGATCGAGGCTGGAGACAAACACCCGCGGAAAGAGACCAAAGGCCAGGGCCAGGCCGGTCAGGAGGATGGTGAGCGCGGTCATGAGGAACCCCCAGCCATGTTTTCGCTGGCGGAGAAAATAGCCGACCGCCAGGAGCGCCGCGCCTGCGGCCACCGCCAGGAATCCCGACAGAATCCCCACCCTTTCGAACAGATCCGTCATCAGCGCGCTAGCCGCCAGAAAGGCCAGGACTACGACCACCGCCGGCACCCACAGCCGCCGGGCCATTTCATGAGCACGGTCGGCCAGTTTGTTCTTGGTCTTGAGGCTGAGGAACAGGGCGCCGTGCAGGGCAAAGAGCAGCACCGCCGAAACCCCACCCAACAAGGCGTAGGGATTCAAGAGGTTCCAAAAGCCGCCCACATAGTTCATCTGAGCGTCGACCGGCACGCCGCGGAGGATATTTCCAAAGGCCACGCCCCACAGCAGGGCAGGCAGCAGGCTGCCGATAAAAATCATCCAATCCCACGCCTTACGCCAGGTCGGGTTGGGGTCTTTGCTGCGGAACTCGAAGGACACGCCCCGCCCGATCAGGGCCAGAAGGATCAATAGCAGGGGCAGGTAAAAGCCGCTGAACATGGTGGCATACCAATGGGGAAAGGCGGCAAAGATGGCCCCACCCGCAGCGACGAGCCACACCTCGTTCCCGTCCCAGTGGGGGCCGATGGTGTTGATGATCACCCGGCGGTCGGTGTCGTCCTTGCCCAAGAAGGGCAGCAGAATCCCAACCCCATAGTCAAACCCCTCGAGCAAAAAGAAACCGGTGAAGAGCACAGCGATCAGGGCAAACCAGACGGTGTTCAGATCCATGATGGGCCTCCTTTCCTACGCCGCTTCCTGGGGCGTGAGGACCTTGTCCGGCGCTGGGGCTTTTTCGTCCATGCCTTGGCGGGCAAATTTGGAGAGCAAGTAGACGTCGACCGCCATCAGCACGGCATAGACCAGCATAAAGGCCAGCAGCGAAAACAGGATCGTCCCGGCGCCCACCGTGGGCGAGAGGCCGTCCTGGGTTTTCATCAGCCCAAAGACGATCCAGGGCTGGCGTCCGGTCTCGGTCATCAGCCAGCCGCCGGTATTGGCCAGGTAGGGCAGCGGAATGGCCAGCGGAAACAGGCGGAGGAACCGCTTTTGCTTGTCCAGCGTCTTGCGCCAGATCCAAAAGACCGCCAGCAGGGCGATGAGCCCCATCACCGTCCCAAAGGTGACCATGCCCCGGAAGGACCAATAGCTGATCGCCACCGAGGGCACATAGTTGCCGGGGCCATAGGTCTGTTCGTATTCGGCCTGGATGTCGTTGATGCCCCGGATCTCACAGGTCAGGTTGTTGCAGGTGAGCAAGCTCATCACATAGGGCAGCTTGATGGCAAAGACTTCTCGGCGGTTTTCCTCGTCACTGATGGTGATCAGGGACAAGGCGGCGGGCTGCTCGGTTTCCCACAGCGCCTCGGCGGCCGCCAGCTTCATGGGTTGATTGTCCATCATCTTTTGCATCTGGGTGTGCCCCGCCCCACCCGCCAGCGCCGCGCCGACCAGGGCATAGACAGCCGCCATGCGGAAGGAGCGCTGCCAGGCCTCCCGGGGCCGGCTCTCTTTCCACAGATGAAAAGCGCTGATCCCCAGGACGAAAAAGCCGGCGGTGGTGATGCCCGAGAAAACGACGTGGGGGAACTGGAGCCACACATACGAGTTGGTGACCAACGCGCCAAAGTCGTTCATCTCGGCCCGGCCGTTGTTGAGTACAAAGCCCACGGGCGACTGCATGAACGAGTTGGCGGTGAGAATCCAAAAGGCCGAGAGGTTGGATCCAAGGGCCACCAGCCAGATGGTCCCGGCGTGCAGGGCCTTGGGCAGTTTGTCCCACCCAAAGATCCAGATGCCCAAAAAGGTCGATTCGAGGAAAAAGGCCAGGAGCGCTTCGATGGCCAGCGGCGCCCCAAAAATGTCGCCCACAAAGCGGGAATACTCGGACCAGTTCATCCCAAATTGGAACTCTTGGACAAGACCGGTCACCACACCGACGGCAAAGTTGATCAAAAAGAGCTTGCCCCAGAATTTGGTCATCTTTTTGTACACCTCGTCGCCGGTGCGGACGTACAGCGTTTCCATCACTGCGACGAGGATAGAGAGGCCCAAGGTGAGGGGCACAAAGAAAAAGTGATACACGGTGGTGAGGGCAAACTGCCATCGCGCCAAACCTAAGGGATCCATGGCCAAGACCTCCTCGACTCCAGCGTCTGATAAGAGATATGCGACAAGTCCAGTCAAGAATACCACACTCGTGTTTAGAAGTCAAACCAACAGAAACCACAAATCGAGGAGCCATCGACCTTTACAGACATTCACGTTCGCAC
>CAZNQW010000229.1:0-6242 GCA_964575225.1 uncultured Anaerolineaceae bacterium
CAGGTAAAGGAGTTGAGTGGACCCATTGCGCTCGTCCACGCCGGTGTAGCTCCCGGCCGCCACAAGGAGCAGATCGCCGTCATTGGCCGCATCGACGGCAGCCTGCAATTTACCATAACAGGGGGCGTTCGTGCCGCAATTGCCATCGGCCGCTACGTAGCGGGTGGTCATCAGTACGCTGTTTGCCACCAAGCTTTGGGTCAGCAACAGCCATCCGACCAATGCCAAGAACAGAACAACAGACAGCTGCCAAGAAACCTTGGGCCAAGAAACCTTGGGCCAGGAATGCTTGTGCATTGACGATCCCCCCTCTGGTTTGTTTGACTGTGATCTCGCCGAGGTTGGCCCCTCCCCTTGGAGTGCAAATCGGCACCGGCCGGTTTGGGCAAACACTGCCTATCGGCACCATGCTCAGTGAAATGATAACGCGGTTCGTGTTGGATGTCAAGTGCAAGCGGCCGGCCATTAGGGCCGCTCAAATGCCGCCCAGCCCAGACTTGTCGACTTTCCTCAACGGTGGTACACTTACCCCTGCCCATCGGGGAGACGGGCCATGAGTGCCCACCGATCAAAAAAGAGGACCCACGAAAGGAGATCACCACATGGACGTTCGCTTTGACACCTACTACCGTTACGACGAGCTGACCGCCATCCTAAAAGGGTTTGCCGCCGAATATCCGCAACTCGTTCGCCTGGAGAGCATCGGCCACAGCTACGAGGGCCGCGACATTTGGCTGGCCACAGTGACCAACACGGCCACCGGCGAGGATCGGGCCAAACCCGCGCTGTGGGTCGACGGCAACATTCACGCTACCGAGATCTCGCCCTCCAGCGCCTGCCTGTACCTCATCCATCATCTGGTCACCGGCTACGGCTCGGACCCCGACGTGACCCGCTGCCTCGACACACGAGCCTTTTACATCTGCCCCCGGGTCAATCCCGACGGCGCCGAGTTGGCCCTGGCCGATAAACCGCGCATCCTGCGCTCCAGCACCCGCCCCTACCCCTACGACGAGGAGCCCATCGACGGCCTGGTGCGCGAGGACATGGATGGCGACGGGCGGATGTTGATGATGCGCATCCCCGATCCCAACGGCCCGTGGAAGGCAAGCCCCGACGAGCCGCGGTTGTTGGTGCGCCGCGATCCCATCGAAACGGGCGGGACCTATTACCGCCTCTTTCCCGAGGGACACCTGGAGAACTATGACGGGGTGACCCTCCACCTCCAGCCCAACAAAGAGGGGTTGGATCTGAACCGCAACTTTCCGGTGAATTGGCGACAGGAGTATCAGCAGGAGGGCGCCGGCCCCTACCCTACATCGGAACCCGAGGCGATGGCCCTGGCTCGCTTTATCACCGGGCACTCCAATATCACCGGCGGAGTCGCCTTTCACACCTGGAGCGGGGTGTTGCTGCGGCCCCTTTCTGACCGGGACGATAAGGAGATGCCGGCCCACGACCTGTGGACCTTTCAGGCCATCGGCAAAAAGGGCACGGATCTGACCGGCTACCCCGCCGTGTCGACCTATCACGAGTTCCTCTACCATCCCGGGGAGGTGACCACCGGCGGGTTCGACGACTGGCTGTACGATCACCTGGGGATGTTTGCCTGGACCGTCGAGATCTGGAGCCCCCAGCGCCAGGCGGGGATCAAAGAGTACAAGTACATGGACTGGTACCGCGAGCACCCGTTGGAAGACGACCTGGCGCTTCTTCGCTGGAGCGATGAGGTTCTGGAGGGCAAGGGATACATCGACTGGTATCCCTACCAACACCCCCAGTTGGGCGCCATCGAGCTGGGCGGCTGGAACTCGCAGTATGCTTTCCGCAATCCCCCGCCCCAGTTTCTCGAGGCCGAAATTGCTCCCTTTGCCGATTGGCTGGTGTGGCACCTGCTCATCTCGCCCCACCTCGAACTCTACCAGATGACGGCCCGGCCCCTGGGGCAGGATAGCTATCACCTGCGCCTGGTGGTACAGAACACGGGCTGGCTACCCAGCTATGTCACCAAAAGGGCGTTGGAGAAAAAGCTGGTGCGGGGTGTCATCTTTGAGATCGAACTGCCCGAAGGGGCCACCCTCGAAGCCGGGGAGCCGCGTGTCGATGGCGGGCAGTTGGAAGGCCGCGCCTACAAACCCCCGGCAGCCGTCGGCTTTACCATCAGCGACCCGAGCGACGATCGGGTCAAGGTGGAATGGGTCGTGCACGCCCCAAAGGGGGGGCGGGTCCGCATGACGGCTCGGCACGAACGAGCGGGCATGCAGACCGTCGAGGTAGACCTGTCCGATCAGACGGTCGTCATGCCCTGAGCGACGGCGCGACAGATCCTCGGAATGCACGTCGCGCTCCCAGCCCTGGGAGTGTGGAACCCATAGGCAATCTTGGTACGGGCGAGGCAGGCCTCGCCCGTACGTGGCAAGCGCCAGCCCTTGCAACCGAGGATGCCCTTGCTGGAGCGCTCGGCTGCAAGGGCCCTAGAGGACGTCCCGGCGGACGACGTCCCAGCCGCCGACCAACGCTGCCCCAATCCCCCCCAGGCTCCCAACGAGCACCCAGTTCCAGACATCCTCGCCGGCTCCAAGACCATTGACCACCAGCGCAGGCAAGGACCAGGGGTACCACGGTCCCCACTCGCTCTGGAGCAAGAACACAAGGACCACCGTGGCAACCACCCCGGTGGCTGAGGCCACGACAAAGCTCTTCCAGCGCAACCCTACCCAGGTGTGGATCGAGATCATCAACCACGAGGCCAGGTAGGAGATGGCTGTGTACCGGGCGAACTCCAGCCAGGGCACCGGCGCTTCGAACCCCAGGCCCGGGAGCAACACTCGTAGCCCCCATCCACTGAGGATGATATAGATGTACAGCGCCACCGTACTGAGGCCGATAACGGCCATGCTACTGGCCTGTTTGGCGGCATAGATCGCCCCGCGAGGGATCGGCAGGGCATAGAGGTGTTTCCACTGGCTGTTGGCATGTTCCAGGTTGGCCAGCAGTGCCGTTTCCAGGGTGATGAACAGCGGCAGCATCATCACCGTCCACAGAAACGTAATCTGTCCCCCATAAAAGATCCACGTGTCGGCAAAATCCCGCGCCGCATAGTACTCCCGTCCGTCCCATAGGATGGCCACCTGCAGGACGACGATCACCAGGGGCATCAGGGGCGCCAGCAATAGGGCCAGCGTGCGTTTGAGTTTGAGTTGTTCGGCATACAAAGCTCTCAGGATCGCCATTTATCTCCCTCCCTTTGCGTCGTTTGTCAATGTGATAAAGATATCCTCCAGCGTGAGCCGGTCCAGGACCAGGTGGTGGACATTGACCCCCTCGCGCACCAGTTGGGCGTTGATCATGGCCGCATCCGAAGGCCCGTTGGCGCCGACGGCCAGCCGGGACCCGCCATTGTGATGCACCGTCCAGCCTGCGCCCTGGAGCACCCCCTTTGCCTGCTGGGGTTGATCCACCTGCAGGACGGCCTGCCCCTGCATCTGCGCGCGCAGGCAATCCAGAGTGCCCTGGAAGAGCAGTCGCCCCTCCTGAATGATGCCGATGTGGGTGGCCACCTGCTCCACTTCGGCCAGCAGGTGGCTGGAGAGCAACACCGTGACACCGTGCTCTTGGGGAAAGCCTGCGATCAGCTCGCGCATCTCCTGGATGCCCGCCGGGTCCAGGCCGTTGGTGGGCTCGTCGAGGATGAGAAGATCCGGCGCGTCGAGCAGGGCCAGGGCCAGACCCAGCCTCTGCTTCATGCCGTTGGAATAGCCGCCTACCCGGCGGTCGGCGGCGTCCTCCAGGCCGACGGTGTGCAGGGCATGGCCGATCTGCGCCCGGGTCGCCCCGGTCAGGCGCCGGGTGACCTCCAGGTTTTCACGGCCGGTCAGGTTGGGGTAGAGCGATGGCGACTCGACCATCGCTCCCACACGGCGCAGCAGGTGCCGCCGGTTTTGGCTCAGCGGTTGGCCAAAGAGGCGCGCTTCGCCGGCGTGGGGGCGCAGCAGGCCCAGCAGCAGGCGGATCGTCGTGGTCTTGCCCGCGCCGTTGGGCCCGAGAAACCCATAGATAGCGCCCTGGGGAATGCTCAGGTCCAGGTCGGACACCGCTGTGAGTTTGCCAAAGCGGCGCGTCAGCCCGGTGGCTGTGATGACAGGTTCTTGCATGGTCCTATCCTCCCTTTTCGAATTCCAAAGGAAGGATACAGCCCATGGGTCTCGGGGTTATCTCAGAATTGTCTCAAGTTTGTCGCAACTGGGAATCGAGAGTGATATTCAGGGGGAGACCCGGGGCAACGTTATCGAAAAGCGGCTTCCCTGCCCCAGCTCGCTCTCCACAGCCACCGAACCGCCCATGGCCTCCGTCAACTCTTTGACCAGGGCCAGACCCAGGCCGGCGCCGCCCCTGCCGCGCGTGCTCTCGCCCTGGTAGAATCGCTCCCAGATGTGGGGCAGGTCGGCGGGCGCGATTCCCTCGCCCGTATCGCGCACCTCGATCACTACGGCATCCGGCTCGGCCCACGCAGCGACGGCGACGATGCCGCCCGGCGGCGTATGGCGGATGGCATTGCGCAAAAGGTTGGCCAGCACCTGCTCCAACCGGGCCTCGTCGGCATGGGCTGCAGGGAGTTCCGTTGGCGGCTCGGCAACCACCTCCACACGGCCCGAGGCCCAGGCCAGGGGCGCCAGGGCGTCGACCATGCGCTGCACAACCGGCACGACGTCGAGCGCCCGACATTCGATGGTCAGCCCTTCGACCTCTGCCTGCGACTGGGTGAACAGATCCTCGATAAGCCGCTGCAATCGCTGGATTTCACCATCCACCACAGCCAGGTCGTGGCGCAGGGAATCGGGGATCTCTTCCGGCGGCCTGTGGAGGGCCGATTCGACCGTGGCCCGCATGGTGGCCACCGGCGTGCGCAGCTCGTGGGAGATGCCCGCCACCAGCTCGCGCCGCGACCGGAGTACCGCCGCAACCTCGTCACGCTCGGCCTCGAGATCGCGCAAGGTGCGGGCGAGCTGATCGGCCATCTTGTTAAAGCTCGTCTGGAGTTGGGCCACCTCGTCCTCACCCGCCACCTCGACTCGGATGGCGTACTGGCCCTGGGGCAAGGCCGCAGCCGCCTGGGCCAGCGCCTCCAGCCGGCGCGTGGTGCGGCGGGCCACAAAAAAGGAAAACAGGGCAGAGAAGGGCAACAGCACGGCCAAGATGGCCAAGGTCACAAACAGGATCGTAACCGATGCGGGAAAGACCGTATGCAACAGATACTCGAACAGCGCGACCAGCCGGTTGCCCGCTTCGGAACCTGCCGGCTCCCCGATGCTGGCCAAAAACGAGGTGACCATCGCCGCCACAGCCAGAAACAGGATGACCGCCACGACCAAGATGAGGTGGGCATGGGCGATGGAAAAGAGCATCCGCCGCCGGCGCAGTTGGCCCCATACAAGCCACAGCCGCACCCCGGCGCGGGCCACCAGGTACCCGAGCCCGGTGGCGAACAGAAAGAATTGGCCCAGCGACAGGCTCCTCAGTCCCGAGCGCAACCAGACCTGCTCCCAACCCAGGAACCGGACCGGCAGCCCCACCCCGATGCCCATCACCAGGCTCAGCGCCAGGCCGACCCCCACTTCCCACAGGGCCTGCCGCCGCAGCGACCCCTGGGGCAGCCGGCTGCGCAGGACGACCCACAGCCCGCACGTGCCACACAGAAAGAACACGCCGTTGGCCAACACGGCAGCCGACGCCGTCTCTGCCTGCCGGGAGAGCAGAAAAAAGATCGCCAGGCCGATGAGCCAGGCCTCCAATAACGCTTGGACCGGGCGAGCGGCCCACAAAAACCTGGTTCGGGTCATCGAATCACTCGGGCACCAGCCGGTAGCCCACCCCCCACACCGTCTCGATGGCCTCGCCGCGGTCGCCCAACTTTTTGCGGAGCCGCAATATGGCATTGTCCACCGAACGGTCTCCGGCCACATAGTATTCGCCCCAGACGGCATCGAGCAGGTAGGCGCGACTAAAGACCCGTCCGGGATGGCGCAGCAGGAAATGCAACAACTCGAACTCGGTGCGGGTCAGCTCCAACGGGGCGCCATCCAGCGCGGCGAGGTAGGTATCGGGTTCCAGGGTAACGCCCGCGTAGCGCAGGGGTGCCTGACCGGTGCGGCGATCCTCCTTTAGGATCTGTTGCACGCGGGCCGCACGGCGCAGCAGCGCCCGTACCCGGGCCACGAGCTCGCGCATGGAGAAAGGCTTGG
>CAZNQW010000230.1:0-6221 GCA_964575225.1 uncultured Anaerolineaceae bacterium
GGGCAACTCGCTGACCATCACCGGCTGCCTGCTGGGCATGGATGTGCGCATCTGTGGGCCTCAATCGCTGTGGCCCGAGAGCGCTCTGGTCGACAAGGCCCGCGAGCTTGCGGCCCAATCGGGAGCGCGCTTGATGTTGACGGCCGATGTTGCTACCGCCGTCAAGGATGTCGATTATCTCCACACCGACGTGTGGGTCTCGATGGGCGAGCCCAAAGAAGTGTGGGACGAGCGCGTCAAGCTTTTGAAGCCCTATCAGGTCAATGCCCAGATGATCGAACTCACCGGCAACCCCAAGGTCAAGTTCATGCACTGCCTGCCCTCCTTCCACAACCGCGAGACCACGATAGGCGAGGACATTTTCCAAAAGACCGGCCTCGATGGGATGGAGGTCACCGACGACGTGTTCGAATCGCCCCGTTCCATTGTCTTTGATCAAGCCGAGAACCGGATGCACACCATCAAAGCCGTCATGGTCGCCACCTTGGGAGATTAGGGCTGTAAGCCAGAGGCTTGCCACGATCGGCTTGACCTCTGCTGCCAATAATGGTATGATGGGCCTCGCTGCATCCAATTCGGTGCAGCGGGGTCTTTTTTTGTCGATCGGGAAACGCAGGGAAAGGGAAACTGCGTTTCGGGAGGTAGGGATGGGCGAAATGCCGGCGCAACTCAAGAGAAGCCTCGGCGTACTGACCAGCGGCGGCGATGCGCAGGGAATGAACGCCGCGGTTCGGGCTGTGGTGAGAACCGCCCTCAACCATGGCGTCGACGTCTATGCCATTTACGAGGGGTACCAGGGCATGGTCGACGGCGGTGACTGCATCCGCCGGATGACCTGGGATGCGGTGGGTGGCATTTTGCAACAAGGGGGGACCGTCATCGGTTCAGCGCGTTGTGATCAGTTTCGCACCCGAGAAGGCCGCCTCCAGGCCGCCCGGAACCTGGTGATCCATGATATTGACGCCCTGATCATCATCGGCGGCGATGGCAGCCTGACCGGCGCCAACATCTTTCGGCAGGAATGGCCCAGCCTGCTGGCCGAATTGCGCCAGACTGAGGCCATTAGCCGGGAGCAGGCCGACCGACATCCTCAACTGGCGATCGTCGGCCTGGTAGGTTCCATCGACAACGATATGTTTGGCACCGATATGACCATCGGCGCCGATACGGCCCTGCATCGCATCACCGAAGCCATCGACGCCATCGGTACCACAGCCGCCAGCCATCAGCGCACCTTTGTGGTCGAGGTCATGGGCCGGCACTGTGGCTACCTGGCCTTGATGAGCGCCCTGGCTACCGGCGCCAACTGGGTCCTTATCCCCGAAAGCCCACCGAACGTTGAGAACTGGGAAGAAACGATGTGCCAGAGCTTGCGGGAGGGTCGCGCCCGGGGGCGCCGCCAGAGCGTGGTGATCGTGGCCGAGGGGGCCCACGATCGGGAAGGCCGGCCCATCACCAGCGACTATGTCAAAGGCGTGTTGGAAAAGGGGCTGGGGGTTGACGTTCGCGTCACCATCCTGGGCCACGTCCAGCGAGGTGGCGCGCCCAGCGCTTTTGACCGCTATATGAGCACGATGCTTGGCCACGAGGCCGTCAAAGAGGCATTGTGTACCAACCCCGATGATGAACCCAAGCTTGTGGGCCTCCGCCAGCACGATATCGTCGTTTCGCCGTTGATGGGCTGTGTGGAAAAAACGCAGCAGCTGGCCCAGGCCATCCAGGCCCAAGATTATGATTTGGCCCTGGCCATGCGGGGCAGTAGCTTTTCCGACTCGTTTCGCGTGTTGCGCACTCTGTTACGCGCTCGTCCTCACCTGCCCGGCCCCGATCAAAAGGTCCTGCGTCTGGCTGTGCTGCACAGCGGAGGGCCGGCTCCCGGGATGAATACCGCCGTTCGCGCCGCCGTCCGGCTGGGTATGGACAGGGGACACACGATGCTGGCGATCCAAAATGGCTTTCAGGGCTTTGTCGAAGGCCAGATCCAGGAAATGGATTGGATGAGCGTGAGCTCGTGGGTGTCCAAGGGGGGGGCTGAGCTGGGCACCAATCGCAAGATCCCTGCCGGCAAAGAGTTCTACCTGCTTGCCCGCCAGATCGAAGAGCACCGGATTGACGGGCTGCTGATGATCGGTGGCTGGACCGGATATCAAACCGCTTATCAACTCCTCACCAAACGATGCGATTATCCGGCCTTTGACATTCCCATGGTTTGCCTGCCTGCCTCTATTGATAATAATCTGCCGGGGTCCCAACTGAGCATCGGCTCCGATAGTGCTCTCAACAACATCATATCCAACGTAGACAAGATCAAGGAATCGGCAGTGGCTTCGCGCCGGTGCTTTGTCGTCCAGGTGATGGGTGGCGACTGTGGCTACCTGGCCCTGGTGAGCGGTCTCTCGACCGGCGCCGAGCGCGTCTACCTGCCGGAAGAGGGGGTATCGCTGGCCGACCTTCAGGCGGACGTCGACCACCTCGTTGATGGTTTCCGCCACGGCAAGCGGCTGGGACTGATGATCCGCAACGAGAACACCGATCCTCTCTACACGACCGACTTTATGTGCGCTCTTTTCGAAAAGGAGGGGGGAAAACTCTTTGACGTGCGCCAGGCCATCCTGGGCCACGTGCAGCAAGGCGGCAACCCTTCACCCTTTGACCGCATCCAGGCCACGCGCTTGGCCGCCAAAAGTATCGACTATCTCCTGGAGCAGGCGGGCAAGCCCTCGCCGGCCATCGCTGCCATTGGCCTTGTGGATGGCCGCATTCGCTTCACCAACCTGGAAGATCTGCCCCGGTTGGTAGAGGCGGACTT
Source organism: uncultured Anaerolineaceae bacterium (assembly GCA_964575225.1). GTDB lineage: Bacteria > Chloroflexota > Anaerolineae > JAAYZQ01 > JAAYZQ01 > CAZNQW01. The sequence goes on from CAZNQW010000230.1 coordinate 2,810, forward strand.
TCGGCGGCCCAAGGAGCAGTGGTGGCTGGAGCTGCGTCCCCTGGCCCGAACGATGGCCCAGTACCGACCTCAACCCACTCCGGGAGGGGAAACATGACCGGGCATCCCACCCCCCGGGGCGCTAGCGGATCTAACCGCCCGCGACACGCGCTCGATCAGAAAACTGCGAGGAGCTGGGGTAGGGCCGATGGCCATGCCCCCGGACCAGCAGCCTATCGGTGCACCTTGTCTCAGGGGATGGCACCGCTGTGATCCTAGAACCCTTGCCGGGTCAGAGTTATCCCCTGGGCGCCACCGTCTGTCCCACCGGCGTCAACTTTTCGCTTTATTCCAAGAATAGCACTGCCGTTGAACTGCTGCTGTTCGATGGGATGGATGACGCCGCGCCGGCCCAGGTGATCGCCCTCGATCCTCAACGGAACCGGACGTTCCACTATTGGCATGTCTTTGTGCCCGGCCTCAGGGCCGGCCAGATTTATGGCTACCGGATCGACGGCCCCTTTTCTCCGGAAGAGGGCCATCGCTTCGACAGCACCAAGATCCTGCTCGATCCCTATGGACGGGCGGTGGCTGTGCCGCGCACCTATCACCGCGCGACCCTCTGCAAGCCCGGCGATTACACGGCCATCGCCATGAAGAGTGTCATCGTAGACCCGAGCACGTATGATTGGGAGGACGATGTCCCCTTGAAGCGGCCCTTTAGCCAGACCATTATCTACGAGATGCACGTGGGTGGGTTCACCAAACATCCGAACTCGGGCGTTCCAGCTCATCAGCGCGGCACCTGCGCCGGACTCGTAGCCAAGATCCCCTATTTGCAGGATTTGGGCATCACAGCAGTGGAATTGCTTCCCGTCTTTCAATTCGACGTGCAGGAGGCGCCAGAAGGCCTGACCAACTACTGGGGCTACAACCCCGTCTCTTTCTTTGCGCCGCATAATGGATATGGCACCGGCGATGATCCGCTGGAGGTTCTCGATGAATTTCGAGACATGGTCAAGGCCCTCCATCGCGCCGGGATCGAAGTGATTTTGGATGTGGTGTACAATCATACCGCCGAAGGCGATCACCAGGGACCGACCTTTTGCTTCAAGGGCATCGAGAATAGCGTCTACTATATCCTGGAAAAGGACACGGGCCACTATGCCAACTACAGTGGCTGCGGGAATACCCTGAATTCCAATCAGTCGATGGTCCGCCGCCTGATCTTGGATAGCCTCCACTATTGGGTACAGGAGATGCACATCGATGGCTTTCGCTTTGATCTGGCTTCCATCTTTTCCCGCGACGAGTTGGGCCAGCCTTTGGTGAATCCGCCGATCATCTGGGATATCGAGACCGATCCCATTTTGGCTGGCACCAAATTGATCGCCGAGGCATGGGATGCCGCGGGCCTTTATCAAGTGGGCAGTTTTATCGGCGAGCGATGGAAGGAATGGAATGGGCATTTCCGCGACGACGTCCGCAGTTTCTTGCGCGGCGACCCGGGAAAGGTATCCAAACTGGCCTCGCGTTTTTTGGCCAGTCCCGATCTGTATGGACACGAGGCTCAAGGACCTGAGCAGAGCATCAATTTTGTGACGTGCCACGACGGCTTTACGTTGAACGACGTGGTCTCGTACAACCGCAAACACAACGAGGCCAACAAGGAGGGCAATCGCGACGGCACTGACCACAACCTGAGTTGGAACTGCGGCGTGGAGGGACCCACGGACGATCCTCGCATTGAGCGGCTCCGCCAACGCCAGATCAAGAACTTTTTCACCACCACCATCTTGTCGCTGGGCGTTCCCATGCTGCTGATGGGCGATGAGGTCCGACGTAGCCAGCAGGGAAACAACAACGCCTACTGCCAGGATAATGAGGTCAGTTGGTTCGATTGGAGCCTCTTCGAAAAGCATGCCGATCTTTACCGTTTCGTCCAAGATCTAATCCGTTTTCGATTGGGGTTGAGCGTCTACCGGAATCACAGTGGCCGAAGCCTCATGCAGCTCTTGCACCAGACCCAAATCCAATGGCATGGGATCAAACGAAACCAGCCCGATTGGAACCATAATTCTCACACGCTGGCGTTTTCGGTCCAGGGCAATCGCGGCATCTTTTTTCTGATTCTGAACGCCTATTGGAATGCGCTCGACTTTGAGCTACCCTCCGGTCCTGGGGGCGTCCCGGGTCGGTGGCGGCGGTTGTTGGACACGTCGCTGGAATCGCCGGATGATTTGGACCCAGGGCCCGACGCCCCTCTGGTGGAAGGGCCGACCTACCGTGTGCCTCCCAGAGCGGTGGTCGTGCTGCTGGCCCAATCCCCACGATCTCGATAACGCCGGTCGTGGCGGTACAAGGCTTTGGCTGCTGCTTGCCAAGGGGAGTCTTTTACAGTACAATACCAGCCGTTGCGACCCCAATGGCGTAATGATTCCCGTCTGAGACGTGAGAGGATTCCCATTTTGTATGGAAGGACCCGAGGATCGAAATTGATGATTGACGCTAAGAAGGACCGGCGCCTGCAAATTACTGTAAGTGACGAAGAAACCGGCGAAGAGCTGGCCACAGCCAGCGGCGTGGAGACCATGATCCTGCTGATCGCACCCGATACCATGCGCCAGGAGGCCTATCGCCACATCCTGATCGGCGATGCAGCGTCGAGCGTGGAAATCCTGTTCGATATATTCCGCGATATGGCGGATCGTGTCGGCCGTGGGATGACCATGGATTTGACCAACTCTCTCGACGATCGCCTTTTGTTGGAAATGACCGAGGGGCTGCCCGCTCACTGATGAGACCGCCGGAGGAACTCGGGGGTATCTCCCCCCCAGGGCTCCTGGATTCTTGTCCCCTCAAAAGTCCAACCGAATCTCCCATAAAGGAAGTGATCGAATGAAAGTCCAAAAACCTGGTGCAACGGCTCTGTATCCGGTGCCCCCCGTCCTGGTAACCTGTGGGCACGAGCGCCCCAATGTTCTTACTTTGGCATGGGCCGGTACCATCTCGTCCGATCCGCCCTCTGTCTCCATCGGTGTGCGCCCCACGCGTTTTTCGCACAAGTTGATCGCCGACGCGGGCGAGTTTGTCATCAATCTACCCCGTGCCAATCAGGTGGAGATTGTCGATTATTGCGGCCACGCATCGGGCCGAGAGGTGGACAAATTCAAAGCCTGTGGCCTGACACTTGTTCCGGCTGGCAAGGTGGGCGTTCCCCTCATCGCCGAGTGCCCCATCTCGTTGGAGTGCAGGGTCACCCATCATTTGAACATGGGCGTCCACGATCTCTTTATCGGAGAGGTGGTAGCGATTCAGGCGGATGAAAGCGTATTGAACGAGCGCGGTCAGGTGGATTATCAACGGGCCGGGCTCTTGTGCATAATCCGGGCCATGCCGACCATCGATTCCGATGGATGCCGTCCACCCATTC
>CAZNQW010000231.1:0-3913 GCA_964575225.1 uncultured Anaerolineaceae bacterium
CCCGGTTCTGTGCCCAGAGGCTGCAGCGCCAGCAATCGGTCGTCTCCGTCCCAGGCGCGCATCTTGACGACCGGGGCAAATCCCACCTGGCGCACGGCAATGCCCTTCCAATGGGCCGGATAGCCGCTGCTCACCTGCGCCTGTTTCAGGGTCTCACCCTCTTGTAGCCAGGTCACGCGGCTGTACGCCCGCGGCAACGCGCCCTTCCGCGTCTCCCCCAGGGCGAACTCCTGGAACTGGATCTCGTAGGGCAGGCCATATCCCACCGCCAGGGTCTGGCCGGGGCTCGGTTGCCAGTCGTCGTGCGACCAGCCCCCCAGGGTCAAGACGGCCACCCCGGCCAGCGTCGCCAGAGCGGCGCCATAGGCCACGGGATGCGCCCACAAGGCCGCCGGTCTGCGGATGGCCACGGCGTTGGGCCAGGCCATGCCGGGGATGGAAAACCAGTGGTAGCCTTTCTGTGTCAGGGAAGTTTGGAGCTTGTCCAGGGCGCTGTCCGGTTCCTCGTTGCTGGCGAGGGTGTGGTGAAGCCTCCCCCGGCCCCAGGCGCCAAAGCTCTCGGCGGTCCATTCGCGCCGGATGCTGGCCCGCCAGGCGAACTCGGCGCTGTCGACGGCGCGAACCAGCAGGCTCAACATAATCAGCGCGAGCAGGCCGTAGAACCAAAGGGAGTGAAAGAGGTCGAACGATTCCAGTGTCCACAAAGGGGAGTTGGTCTGTCCGGTGACGCCACGACCGGATGCCAACCAACCGGCCGAGTTGCTCAGCATTTGGGGAGAGATTCGGTTTTGGAGTAGGGCCACCGCCAGGGTGAGGGCCAGCAAGCCCAGCCATGCCATCAGCGCCTGAGGGGCTGCCAGGAATCGCCAGGCAGCGCTCAGGGGGTCCAGGCGGGACGTTTGTTCGGGGGCCGGTTCGCTACTCATCTCAGCGTTTCTCTCGGGTCGAGCCCGGGCGGATGCCGATACAAAAGGCCCCAACACGACTCTGTTGGGGCCCGAAGCCACATTCCAAGCCACCCAAGGGACTTGAACCCTTAACCTGGCGCTTACGAAGCGTCTGCTCTGCCGTTTGAGCTAGGGTGGCGCGCGACTCTCGCCGCTCCAAGAACAGGGCCATTATACCAGCCTTCATGCCAAATGGCAAATCGAATTCCAGAGAACGCTTCCCGCGGGTGCCTGTATCACGCACTCCCAGGCGCCTGCCCGGTGATTGTAGGCGCACGGCATGCCACACCCACGTGCAGCAACGCAAGCACGTTGAGAAGCAATGGACAAGCGCACGAGCTCGTATCGATCTTGGGGACAACCTTGCATGGAACCAAAAAGCCGTCACCCCGAAAGCGGGGGTCCAAGCACTTCCTACAAAGGATGGATGCTGCCTGTGGGTACACAGGCGCTTGCGCGGACATGACAGCGGTTGACGGATCCAACCTTCCTGTCGTTGCCTCTTGATGCCTATCGGGTGCGTTTCAAACCCGCCCCGGCACCACGGCGCCTTTCCGTGCGCCCTCCCTGTGATTGTAGGGGCATGGCATGCCGTGCCCAAAGATCGGCGTCCGCAAGAAGGGCGCCCTTACAGGGCATCCGATCCCGCCTGATGCTCGGCGGCTGCCTGCACAAAGGCCTCGAAAAGCGGATGGGGCTGGGTCGGCCTCGATTTGAACTCGGGATGGAACTGGCAGCCCAGCATGAACGGGTGATCCACCAGCTCGGCGATCTCGACCAGGCGACCGTCGGGCGACAGTCCCGAGCAGAGCATCCCCGTTGCTGCCAACATGTCGCGATAGGCGTTGTTCACCTCGAAACGGTGGCGGTGACGCTCGTGGACCAGATCTTGGCCGTAAGCTTGGGCCGCTCGGCTGCCGGGCACCAGTCGACAAGGGTGGAGGCCCAGGCGCATGGTGCCGCCCATCTCCAGGATGCCCTGCTGGTCGGGCATCAGGTCGATGACCGGATGCTCGGTTTTGATGTCAAACTCGGTCGAGTTGGGCTCGTCGCTGTCCAGCGCCTGCCGGGCCAGCTCGATGATCATGACCTGCATGCCCAAGCACAAACCCAGGTAGGGCAGGTTCTGCTGGCGGGCAAACCGGGCCGCCAGGACCTTGCCCTCGACGCCCCGATGGCCAAACCCGCCCGGGACGACGATGCCGTCCAGCTTGCGCAGCCGCTCGGTGCCATATCGCTCCAGCTCCTCCGAGTCGATCCAGTCGATCTCGACCGAGACCCCATGGCGCAACCCGGCATGTTGCAGCGCCTCGCGCACGCTCAAGTAGGCGTCGTGCAGTTCCACATATTTGCCCACCAACCCTACCAGGATCGGCTGTGTGGGGCGCCTCATCCCCTCCACGACCGCTATCCAGTCGCTCAGGTCAGGGGGAGAGGCCTGGGTCAAACCCAGCCGCTCCACCAGGAAATTGCCCAGCCCGGCCCGCTCCAGCACCAAAGGCACTTCGTAGATATTGGGCATGGTTTCCAGCGGAATCACCCCCCGCGGTTCCACGTCGCAGAACAGCGAGATTTTGGCGCGCACCGAGTCGTCCACGGGATAGTCTGTGCGAGCCACAATGATGTCGGGCTGGATGCCAATGCCCCTGAGTTCGCGGACGCTGTGCTGGGTGGGCTTGGTCTTGAGTTCGCCCGTCGACGAGATGTAGGGCAGAAAGGTCACGTGGATATAGACGGTGTTTTCCCGGCCCACGTCCACCCGCATCTGGCGGATCGCCTCCAAAAACGGTTGCCCCTCGATGTCGCCCACGGTGCCCCCGATTTCGACAATGACCACATCGGCGCCGGTGTCTTTGGCCACCAGGCGGATGCGGCGCTTGATCTCGTTGGTCATGTGGGGAATGGTCTGGATGGTGCCCCCCAGATAATCGCCCCGGCGCTCCTTGGCGATCACTTCGGCATAGACCTGGCCCGAGGTTACATTGCTGGCGCGGGTCAGGTTCTCGCTGGTAAAGCGCTCATAGTGGCCCAGGTCCAGGTCGGTCTCGGCCCCATCGTCCAGCACAAACACCTCGCCGTGCTGATAGGGCGACATGGTCCCCGGGTCCACGTTCAGGTAGGGGTCCAGTTTCTGGATCGCCACCTTGATCCCCCGGCTTTTCAGAATCCGACCCACAGAAGCGGCCGTCACCCCCTTGCCGACCGAAGAGACCACGCCGCCGGTGCAAAAAATGTACTTGGTCATCAACTTGTCTTCCCCTCTCAAGAGTTCGCAGGAACGGCTCCGCTGAAACAATCCGTTTCAGCGGGGTACCTCTTTTTTCCCCGACAGCCTTTTTTGCAGGGAGTCAGGAATTGTCTGGCACACAAACAAGAGTCGCCACTTTGGCGACTCTTGAGCTATTATTCGCTCCTTAGAGTGGCGCTCATAGACCCAGGTTTGGACGTTTGGGTCTTGTTGGAAGGCAACACCCCATCGGAAACAACCGTACTCACTAGATCAAACGGGTGAGATCGGCCGCGGCCCTGCGCATGTCCAAAAAGACCAGGCCCAGCCGGGCGTCCGATCGCGCCAGGGAGGTCAACACCGCCTCTTCTCCCACTGCCATCAGGATCACATAGCCGTTGCTGCCCCGGATGTACACCTGATCGAGGTTCCCCCGGCCCAGCTCTCCGGCAATGCGCTCGCCCAGGCTAATCATGGCGGCGCTCATGGCCGAGACCCGATCCTCTTCGACGTCGACGGGCAGATCGGACGCAATGATTAGACCGTCCACACTGACCACCGCCGAGGCCTCGATGTCGGAGGTGCTCGCCCGCAGGTCGCGCAACCGTGTCATCATCTGTTCTGTGCGTGATTTCATCATGTTGAACACTCCCTTCGCAGATGGATCGGGGAATCGGACCCGCCCCATACTACCACAGATCCCAGGACCTGTCAACGCCGTCCCCGAGGCCGTCGGCCC
>CAZNQW010000231.1:4013-6199 GCA_964575225.1 uncultured Anaerolineaceae bacterium
ACCCCTACCCGCCAAAGACCGGCACCGAGAACCGGACCGACGTCCCCTTGCCCCTTTCGCTCTCGATCCACATCTGCCCGTCCTGGGCTTCGACCAAAGCTCGGGCCAGGGCCACCTGGATGCGGGGCTCCAGGTCCTGCGATTCGGGCGCGGGACCGGTCCGGAAAAAGGGATCGAGGAGGTGTTCAATCTCGCTGTCGGCATGCCCCCCGCCCGAATCACGAATGTTGATCACCACGAAATCTTGTAGGGTGCGGGCGGCGTTTTCCAGCCGCGCCTCGGCGGCCCATACATCGATCCGGCCTCCGGAAGGCGTGGCCTCCACGGCGTGTTCCAACAGGTGCACCAGGGCCCGTTGCAGCAAGTGGGGATCGCCGCGGGCCGGCTGGAGATCGGCAGCGATCTGGGTCACCAGGGTCACCGACTTGGCCGCGGCCTGGATGCCAATGTCACCCAACGCCCCCTTGACCAGTTCCGACACCGACAGGGCCTGCGCCCGGGTGCCCGCCAAGCCGCGATGGGGGGAGGTCAGAGCGCTCAAATCCAGGAGGAGATCCAGCGCCTGCCGTCCCAGTTTTTCGACTCGACCCGATTCGTAGCCGCTGCCTTCGAGCAGCAATAGAGCGGTGTGGATCTCCTCTCCGATCCCGCCGACGGCCTGTTCTAGGGCCTGGCGAGAGTGGTGCAGCGCCGTCACGTCGCACAGGAGAAATGCCTGACCTTCCGAACTCCTGTCCGCGATCCTGACGGGGGTGAGATAGCCTGCCAGGACCCGGTCCTCCCACGCAAGCACCGCCTGGTCGGCCAAGGGGCGCTGTCCCTTGCGGGAAAACTCGGACTGCAAGCGACGGAGCACCCGGCCGTCCATCTCGGCGCGCGGCAGGCCCAAGAGCCGTTCGGCGGCGCGATTGGCCAGAAGCAGGTCGCCCGAGGGTTGGACCACCACCACGCCGCCGGCCAACGAATTCAGGATGGCCTGGCCCAGGCTCCGCTGTTCCTGTTCCTCCTCCAGCGCCTGTTGCAGCCGCGAGGCCCGCTCGTCGACGGTCTGGAAGGCCCGGGCGTTGGTGATGGCGGCAGCCACCTGCGAGACCAACGCCTGGCACAGGCGGCTGTCGGCCTGGGAAAAGCTCTGTTGCTTTTCGACGTAACCCAACAGGGCCACGCCGATGGACCGCTCGCGGTGATAGATGGGCACAATCAGCGTGGGTCCCCCCTGAGGGCGGCCCAACAGATCGTGCATGCGGTCAAACTGCTCATAATCGCGGGGCTCGTTGGCCAGCACCAACCGCCGGCGCAATACCGCATGGCGGAGGAGGGAGAAATCGGCCAGGCGCACAATCACCTGCCGATGGACCTGGGTGTCCTGTTTCTGGCGGCGGCCCCACCAGCCATAGCGGGCGGCCACCTGGAAATTTTCGGACGGCTCCTCGAGGGGCAATAGAATGTAGGCCCAATCGGCTGCCACCGAGCGGGCCAGCGATTCGCAGGCGTGTTCCAAGACCACCGGCAGCTCTAACGAGGCCGAGACGGCCTGGTTCACCTCCATGAGCAGGGCCATCTCCTGGCTCTGGCGCAGGGTCCGCTCGCTGGCCGACTGCAACCCTTGGCCATACGCCCCCCAATCGGCCAGGATCGTCCGATAGGTGACGATCAACAGCAAAAAGAGGGCGACGAGATGGAGCCACAGAGCGGCCTGCCATAGGCGGGCCTGCCACAGGCCGGCCTGCCACAGGCCAGCCTGCCACAGGCTCATCAGCCCCAGGACGGTGCCCAGGGCAGAGACCGCAAAAGACGCCCCCAGCCACGGCGAGGCTTGACTTTGCCGGCGGCTCCACTGCCAGGTGGCCCACCCGCTGAGCAACAACACGAAGACGAATCCGGGAGCGGAGGCCGGCCGATCGGCAAGGCCCTGCGCCCCGATCCTCAGGCCCAGGGCCAGCCCGAACCCCACGCCGCCGAGGCCGAGCCCCAGGAGCCACCGAGCGCCCCCAGGCGACGAAAAGAAGGGATGGAAAAAGGCCCAGGCCAGGAGGGCCAGGGCCAGTCCCTGGATCGCCGCTTCGAGCGCCGATTCCAAGGCCCCTGGGGATACCCCGCTGGCTCTCCAGATCGCCCACAGGCCGCGGGCCAGGAGCACCGCGCCCGCGGCCAGGGCCACGCGCCGGTAGCCGGACATGCGCATT
>CAZNQW010000232.1:0-6195 GCA_964575225.1 uncultured Anaerolineaceae bacterium
ATGCACCACGCCGTTTGATGACGGGCTTGAGCTGGTTAGAATCGTGCTGAAATTGAAGGAGATAGAATAGCAATTATCACAAAAATTCGAGGATGTCGGCGCAACCTCCCGATGACCCGGCGGATGCGGCGCACCCGGGCGAGTGCGCCGCATCGGTTTGCGTAGCAGGTTATTCCAAAACCGGAGAGCCCTTGAGACCACTACCGGTCAACGGCAAAACAATGACTTCGTCGGGACCCGCCAGCGCATAGACCTGCGGCAAAGCTGCCACCACGACCGAGCTGGTGGGCTCGGCATACATGCCCTGACGGGCCATCTTGAGCTGACCCGCCTTGATGGCATCCTCAGTCACCGTGATGCAGGTGCCCCCCGACTCGCGGACCGCCTGCAACAACCGTCGCCCTCGCACCGGGGCAGCAATGGCCAGCCCTTCGGCAATACTGGGGCGGGCAGGCTCGACCCCCGGCACAGAGTCCAGACCCGCCTCGTAGGCATCCGCCAGAGGCGCCAGCAACTCGGCCTGGACGGCCGCCAACTTGGGTACCCGTTCCACCAATCCGGCGGCCTGCAGCCGCCTGAACCCGAGCCACACCCCCAGCAGATGCACCCCCTGCCCCACCGGCACCACGTACCAATCGGGTGCTCGGCGGCCAAGCTGTTCCCATAACTCCCAAGCCACCGATTGTTGGCCCAGCAAAAAACCCGGGTGGTAGGCATGGGATGCCAGCACCACACCCCGCTTGGTCGCTTCCAGGGCCGCCAGCTTGGCATTCTGCCGGGGCCCTGGAATGGGTCGCACTTCCGCGCCATAGATGGCGATCTGCGCCTGCTTGGATGGCGAGGCATAGGCCGGGACAAAGATCTCGGCTCGCATTCCGGCGCGGGCCGCATAGGCCGCCACCGACGCCCCCGCATTGCCCGACGAATCGTCGGCCACATGGGTCACCCCTTGGTGGGCCAGGATGTTGATCATCACCTCGGTGCCCCGATCCTTGAACGATCCGGTGGGGGCAAAGTACTCGGGCTTGACCCACACCTCGCGGCCGTCCAGCACGACCGACAGGAGGGGGGTACCCCCTGCACGCAGCCGAACCGTCGGCGTCTGCAGGTCCAAGCCGTACAGCTTGCCATAGCGCCATACCGACTGATCCGATTGGTCGATCAGCGTGGGATCGAAATCGGACCGCTCTTCCGCTTCCCAGGCGCCACCGCAGGGGCAGCGCCAGCGCTCAGGGGTCAGAGAATCCTGGGCGCCGCATTCGGGACAAAAGACCTTCATACCTCTACGCTCCGTAAAAGGCCGCAAAGGCGGCCATCATGTGATAGTGATCCTGCACACCGCCCAACTCTCGGATCGAGTGCATGGCCAGGGCCGGATTGCCCACATCCAGCGAGCGCATGTCGAGATGCGTAAGGGTCGCCGGACCGATGGTCGAACCACCCTGGGAATCAGAGCGGCCGACAAACTTTTGGACCGGGATTCCGGCATTCAGACACAGTGTCTCAAAGACAGCCGAGGTTTCCGCGTCGGTGGTAAAGTTCAAATTGGCTGCCAGCTTGATCATCGGGCCGCCATTGAGCACCGGTTTGATCACCGGGTCGTGCTTGTCCACGGCATTGGGATGGACCGCATGGCCCATGTCGGCCGACACCAGGAAAGACTGATAGACCGCCTGGAAAAAGGCCTCCCGATCTTTGCCCAACGCCAGAACGATCCGCTCCAGCAGGGTGCTCAGGAAGGGCGAATCGGCCCCCTGTTTGGTGCGGCTGCCAATCTCTTCGTTGTCGTAGCACACCAACACGTTGGTGGCCGCAGCCAATTCGCTTCTGAGAAACGCATGCAGCCCGGCGTGGACCATGGCCAGGTTATCGAGCCGGGTGCTGGAGATAAACTCGTCGTTCAAGCCAACGGTGCAGCCTCTCTCATAGTCATGTAGGAACAGGTCGAAATCGAGCACGCGGTCGGCATCGACCCCCAACTTTTCGGCCAATAGCTTGGCAAGAAAGCCCTTCTTCTCAAACTGGTCCGTCACCTGCGCCAGCAGGGGCAGCATGTCCTTTTGCTTGTTCAGCTCAATCCCCTCGTTCACCTTACGGTTCATGTGCAGCGACTGATTGGGGATGGTCAGCAGCGGACGGTCAAAGGACACCAATCGAAGCTCAGGCTGAAGCGGATCGTCGCTTTTGAGCGCCACCCGTCCGGCCAGCGACAGAGGCCGATCGAGCCAGGTGTTCAGGATCGGCCCGTCATAGGTCTCGGTGTTGAGCCGGAGGTAGGTGCCCTCTACCACCATTTCGGGCGAGGGCTTGACGCGGAAACTGGGGGCATCGGTGTGGGCAGCTACCAACCGAAACCCCTCGTTCTCGATCTCACCGCTGCCCAGGACAAAGGCGATCAGGGCCGATCCGTTGCGGGTGACATAGTACTTGCCACCCCGAGTCAGGTCCCATCGGGCGGTCAGGTCCAGCTTCTGAAAACCCCGCTCCGCCAGCAATTTCTCACTGTTTTGAACTACGTGAAAGGGGCTGGGGCTCGAATGGATATAATCAATCAGGTTGTTGGCGAATTCCAATTCTTTGGACATAAGAGTCGTCCTTTCCTCGATGATAAGTTATGTTTAGTACGGTTTGATCAGGGGTTCCCCGAATTGCCAGGCTCGAGCACCGTCGATAAAGACCTGCTCCACGCGAGCCTGAACCTTGAGGGGATGGTCGGAGAACAGCACAAAATCGGCGTCCTTGCCGACCTCGAGCGAGCCGACCCGATCGCCCACCCCCGCAATCTCGGCGCCGTTGATGGTCAGCATCGGCAGCACGTCATCGGGGGTAAGATCGGTGTAGCGCACCAGGAGGGCGCCAAACACGCGCAGCTCGCGAATGTTGCGATCGGGATGGTCGCTTTGCAGCGATACCTTGACCCCGGCATGGTGCAAAATGGCCGCGCCATGGGGCCCACGGTTGGGGAACATCTTGTGGCGGCGGCTGCCCGGCCCCGGCCCATAGATGACCGGAATGCCCCGCTCGGCCAGCTTGTCGGCGATCAGATGTGCCTCGAACCCATGCTCCACGGTCAAGTCAAAGCCGAATTCGTCCTGAATGCGCAGGATGGCCAGCAATTCAACTGGCGTAAAGGAATGGATGCGGACCACCAACTCGCGCCGCAACACCTGAGCCATCAACTCCTGCACCGGCTCGGCGGGGATTTCCCCCTTTTCGCGCCTCGCCATGTAATTCTGCGCTTCCACCAGGGCCGTTCGCAACACCCCTGCCACACCCATCAGACTGACGGGGTAGGCCGGCCCTTGGGACGGACGTCCTGTGCCTTTGCGCCAGGCCATCTTCATCCCTGCCGGATCGCGCAGGATGCGCTGTTGGAGGTTACTGCCCGCCATTTTCATGACGATGCTGGTGCCGCCAATGACATTGGAACTACCCGGCGTGATAATGGTCGTAGTGACGCCACCCTCCATGGCATCTTCAAAGCCGGGGCTCTCCAATTCGATCTGGTCGAGGATGCGCACGTGAGGCGTCACAGGGCTGGTGGTCTCACCAAAGCCGTCCAGGCCAATGTGGGTGTGGGCGTCGATCATGCCCGGCACCACATACTTGCCCGCCGCCGAAATCACCTCGGCGCCTTCGGGCACTGCCACGTGGGGGCCCACACCGACGATCTTGCCGTCTTGCACCAGGAGGATGCCATCCTTGATCTCGCCTCGGGTGATGGTCAGGATTCGTCCGCCGACAATCGCTTTCATAGTCATGATTCCCTCCCGGATTCCAGGCTATTGACCACCACCTCGCCATCAGCCACCACGAGCCGGATGTGCGTCATGGCCTCCAACGGATCGCCATCGTGGACCACCAGATCGGCATCCTTGCCCGCCTCGATAGAGCCGACGCGGTCGGATACACCCAGGATCTCGGCGGCGTTCAGGGTGATCGCCTTGAGCGCCTCCACATGGTCCATCCCATAGCCCACAGCCTCGCCGGCAATCACCGGCAGGAACTGGATCGGTTCCGTCGGATGGTTGGTCATGAGGGCCACCTTGACCCCTGCTGCGGCCAGCCGGCCTGGCGTCCGATGGGAAAGGTTCTTTAACTCGCCATGCTTTTCGCGGGCCACGGTGATGGGTCCCACCACACAGGGCACGCCGCGCGTAGCCAGTTCGTCGGCCACCAGATAGGCTTCAGTGGCATGTTCGAGGACAACTCGAATCCCAAACTCGTCGGCCAACCGCAGCACGACCAGGATGTCGTCGGAGCGATGGACGTGGACATGGGCGGCGATCTGTCCATCGAGCAGCGGTTCCAACGCTTCCATCCGCAGATCCCGGTGCCCGGCGCGCTCCTGCGGCTTTTGACCGGCATAAGACTGAGCCTCGCGCAGCACACCGCGCAGCAGTGCTGCAACACCCATGCGGCTGTTCGGCCCCATGCGGCGGCTGCTCAGAAAGGCGGTCACATCATCGCCCACCGCCAGTTTCATGGCGGCCGGATTGCGCAATACCTCCCGCTGGCCCACCGTGCCGTGGGTCTTGAGCACCACGCTCTGCCCGGCGACGGGGCTGATGTTCTGGTCGCCGATCATCAGCTTGCCGGGATGAACCATCACCGTGGTCACACCCCCCGCAATGGCATCGTCAAAGGCCACATCCTTGGGATCTACCGAATCGAGGGCCTGCAAATGCGAATTGAAAACTCCGGTGCTCTCGTTGGTATCGGCCTCACCGGCCAGTTCCTGCCACGACATGCCCATATGGGTATGAGCGTCGATAAAGCCGGGTGTCATCACCATGCCGTTTGCGTCGAACACCTTCATCCCCTCAGGGATGTACAGGTTCTCGCCCACAGCCACAATCTTCTTGTCCCGGACCAGTACCATTCCCTGAGACAATGTGCCCAAGGACCCACAGGTCCGTACCTTGGCGTTTACAATGGCCAGCATTTTCATTCCCCTATTTCGTTATAGAATCAGGCGCACCACATCCTCAAAGGGAAGGCGGTAGGGCGCGGGCGGATCGTACGCCGGGTAACCAAAGGGAACCAGCAACATCGGCGTCAGCTCTTTTGGGATGCCCAAAGCCTCTTTCAACGCCTGGGGATCAAAGCCGACCACACAGCAGGACCCCAACCCCAGGGCAACCCCTGCCAGGATCATGTTCTCCACACAACCCATGCAATCCAATTTGGTCAGTAGGTCGCGACCCTTTTGGCCATAGCGGCCCGTCATGCGCTTCAGTTCGAAACAGACGACAATCACCACCGGCGCCGCCATGATCCACTCCTGGGTGAGCACGCCACCGCGGGCCGTGGTCCCGGCGTCTGTGGTGTCGACCAGTTTGCGCTTGGCCTCATCCCCCTGGACAATGGCAAATTCCCAGGCCTGCATATTGCCCGCCGAGGGAGCCCAGGTGCCCGCCTCGATGATCTGCCTCACGACCTCGTCGGGCACCGGACGATCGACAAAGCTACGCACGCTCCGGCGCCGCCGGATGGCTTCCATCACATCCATGTGCTTCCTCCCCCGTCTTGCCTCACCACGTCTCGTAGTGCAGAATGTCTTCCAGCGGCAGGCCGCGCTTTAGAGGTGGTTCCACTGGAGAAAAACCCAGAGCTACCAACGTGAGCGGTTGCACGTGCCGGGGCAAAAGCAGCAACTCGGACAGGCGGTCGGCATCGAATTCGCGGATGAGGCAGCTTTTCAGTCCGTGCTCCAGGGCCGCCAGCCGGAGGTTCTGGATGGCTGCGCCGGTATCCTGCAAACCAAAGACCGCCGCACCGATCTCTCCATAGCGGGCTTTGGCCCGCGTGCGATCCATGCACACCACCAAAACCAAAGGCGCATCCACCAACCAGTGACGGCGCTCGTCGCCGCCGATACCAGGCCGCAACAGCGAGTCGAGCAAGGCGCCCACCAGGGCCGCTTTGCGTTCAGGGTCGCGGACGGCCACGATCTCCCAAGGCTGAGCGTCGGCGGCCGAGGGTGTCCAGGAAACGGCCTCGATCAGAGTGGCCAAAAGGGCGTCCCCCACAGGCCGATCTTCAAACTCACTCACACATCGAACGCGCTTGAACTGATCTACGATTGACATGGTCCTTGCCTCCCTGCTGGGCCGGGCCTTGTGGTCCGACACGCTCTCAGGCGCGGAAGCAGGCGACCCAATGCCCATCACCGACGTCTTTGAACTCGGGCTC
>CAZNQW010000233.1:0-6139 GCA_964575225.1 uncultured Anaerolineaceae bacterium
AGCGCGCTTGGTTTGGGACCAAGAGGCCGTCGGTTCAAGTCCGACCGCCCCGACTCTAGATCGCATGGTTCGGCCCACAAGCCTACCATGCGGTCTTTGCTTTCGCTTTATGTCTATCACACGTCAAACCCCAGTACGCATAGTTTGACACCCCCACAACGAGGCCGTTCCCTAAAGCGGGGGACGCATGGTACGAACGGCCTTGCCTCTTTCCAGAGCGATTGACGGCTTTCTGCTTCACAAGGCAGCGGAGGGCCGAAGTCAATCGACCCTGGCCAGCTATCGGATATTCTTGGGCAAGCTCCTGGATTATCTTGGCAACGTCCCGTTTCAGGGGATCACCCTCGACGACCTGCGCGGGTTCTTTGCCATGCTTGGCCAAAGCCATCTATCGCCCAAGTCCGTTCGGAACATCCACCTTTGCCTATCCTCTTTCTATAATTGGGCCGTGGCCGAGGGGTTGCACGACGAAAACCCCATCAAGCGCATTGTGCGGCCCAAGGCAGAGTTACCGGCGATCCAGCCCTTCACAAAGGACGAAATCAACGCCATACTCAAAGCATTGGCCCGGTCTGACCCCTGGCGCGATCGTCCCACAATCCGCAACAAACGCCCCACGGCGACCAGGGACCGGGCCATTGTGCTTATGCTGCTGGACACCGGGCTCAGAGCCTCCGAGCTGTGCGGCCTGACCGTGGGCGACTTTGACCAGGTGACCGGGCACGTCGTGGTCCGGCGGGGCAAGGGAGGCAAGGCGCGCATGGTTCTAGCCTCCAAGGCGACCGGTAAGGCCGTGTGGCGCTACCTTCTGGAACGCACAGAAGAGGGCCGGGACCTGGCCGGGCGCGCCCTGGCCGGGAGGGACCCAGACCCCACAGCGCCCCTGTTTGTCTCGGAATGGAGCGGCTACCCCCGACCCATGACGCGGGGCAGCCTGCTTTCCTTACTCAAGCGAGCTGGGGACCGGGCCGGGGTTCCCCACGTCCACCCCCACCGATTCCGGCACACGTTCGCGATTGAATACTTGAGAAACGGTGGGGACATCTACACCTTGCAGAGCATCTTGGGCCATTCTAGCCTAGAGATGGTACGCCGCTACCTGGCCATCGTGCAAGACGACCTGGACGCCGGACACAGAGCGGCAAGCCCGGTTACGAATTGGAGGTTGTAGAGAAGATGCTTATCAGGCGCGAGGTTGCAGACTTGCACTATTTTGGAGTTAGTAGTATAATGTGTGTGTCCCGGAGACCCGTAACGATTAAAACGATTCAAAACGGGGTCACCTACCGCTGGTTGTCTAGCGTGGTGACCCCGTTTTTATTTTGCCAAAGGGAGGTGAGCAAATGGCAAGAACGAGCAACAAGCGAACCGAGATCCAGCCGGTCAGTGTGCGACTATCGCCAGATGAAAAGGCGAAACTTGAACGGTTGGCCCAGGCTACAGGCCGATACCCTAGTCAGGTGTTGCGGTTTTTGGTGCAAACGGCTGAATTGTCAGGGCACCCAGACATCAAATCGGAGGTTGTAAGATGACAAGAAAAAAAGAAGCGCCCACCGCCGGGGCAAACGGCGAAATGGGCGCGGGCGCGGGGTACAACGACTGTCTCAA
The DNA here is from genome assembly GCA_964575225.1 of uncultured Anaerolineaceae bacterium. GTDB lineage: Bacteria > Chloroflexota > Anaerolineae > JAAYZQ01 > JAAYZQ01 > CAZNQW01. Next base: position 1,609 of record CAZNQW010000233.1, read on the forward strand.
GTATAACCGATGCGCCCCCAAAAGTCAAGTTGTAGACGCCCCAGTTTTGGACGCCCCACACTTGCCCGCGTACCAGAGCGAAAGCGGCAAACAATGGTTTGCGTGGTGTGTTTTTTGCCAGCGATGGCACCAACACGGCTCAGGCCCTGGCCACCGGGTGGCGCATTGTCATTGTGAAGATTCCCCGTACAAGCAAACCGGCTATACTTTGTACTATTCCGGGCTATTTGACAAGGCCTGGCTGAAACAGAACCGGCGGCCTTACGTCTGCCGGCGCTGCCGATCGGACTTGAGCCCGGTTTTGGGTGGTCCTTGTCCCTCGTGCAAGACCCTGCGACTGAACCGATGGAACGAACACACGCGCAAAGCGCCCAAACCCCAGCTCAGGACATCCCGGCTTGAAACACCCCATCTTGTGGAGGGCACACGATGACTACACAACCTGAAGCGGTCCAGCATCTTTGGCAGCCTGGCGACCTGGTGCGCCCTGTTTCCTCTTCTGGGGATTGGCTGACCACTGACCCCGTGGCCGTGGCCCGCCTCGAAGAGAAGGACGGGCAGCCATTCTACATTCTCGTGGGGACGAACACCGGCTACCCCGAAAGCGAGCTCGAGCCCGGCGGCCTGCTAGAGTGGGCGCTTTGGTACGCGGGGGTTATGGGATGGGCAATCCACCCACTACGCAGAAGGGACAAGAACCCCATCCTTGAGAAATGGGGATTGCAGGCGACTACAGACCCCAAGCAGATCCGGGCATGGTGGGCCGGTGGGTACAAGACCCGTAACATCGGGTTAGCGTGTAAGCCTTCCGGGTTGGTTGTGGTCGATCTGGACGTCAAAAACGGGATAGATGGGATGGGTACATGGGCCAATATTCGAGCCAATCTTGGCTTTGCCGACGACACCCTGACCAGCCAGACGCCCAGCGGCGGCAAGCACCTGTTTTTTCGGGCCAATGGGGCGGCGATCGGTTCTCCACAAGGGGTTGCCCCGGGGATCGACATCAAGGCAGATGGCGCTGACAACGGCGGCTATGTGCTCTTACCGCCCTCTGTTTTGGCCGACGGAAAAACCTACACCTGGCTAAAGAGCCCCCTCGAGCACAAGCCCGCGGAGATTCCCCAGGTTCTTGTGGACCTGTTGACGGGCAAGGCCGGAACGAGTAAGGTCACAACAAGCAAGGCTACAACGAGTAAGGCTGGAACGGGAAGCACCCCCGACCCGGACCCATGGGACGCGGCAAGCAGTCTCGGGGCGGGCCATGATTCCTATGCAGAAAAGGCCCTCCAGTACGAGTTGGGGATTGTCGTCCAGGCCCAGGAAGGCACCCGAAACGACACCTTGAACAAAGCCGCCTTTAGTCTCGGTCAGCTTGTGGGCGATGGCAGGTTGGACCGGGGTAGGGTGGAAGTGGAATTGACAAAAGCTGCTTACGCCTGTGGATTGCACGTCGATCCGAATTGCGGCCCAAGGGGGATCGCTGGGTCTATCAAAAGCGGTCTGGACAAGGGAGAACAAGACCCGCGGAGCCTCCGGGGGCTACCAGGTGCAAGCCTACCAGGCACAGCCCCGGACCCGAAACCGGCGGATCAGGAGCCCCGGTTGTTCAATCGGACGGATCAAGGAAACGCCGAGCGGCTTGTTGCGCGCCACGGGGCGGCATTGCGCTTTTGTGACCCTTGGCGCACCTGGTTTGTCTGGGACGGGCAGCGATGGAAGAAAGACGACACACTAGAGATCCAGGGGCGGGCCAAAGATACAGCCCGGAACATTCACGCGGAGGCCGTGCTTGGCAAGGACAAAAAAGAGCGAGACGCTATTGCGGCATGGGCGTCCAAGAGTGAGGATGCGCGCAGAATCGACGCCATGATCAAGATGGCGCGGAACGAAGTTCCAGTCACGCCCGAAAGCCTCGAGACGGACCCCTGGCTTTTGACCGTCAACAACGGTACACTGGACCTGCGAACGGGCAAGCTGCTGCCCCACGATCCGGGGCACCTGATCACCAAACTTGCCCCGGTGGACTATGACCCAGAGGCCCAGGCCCCCACGTGGGCAGCCTTCCTGGATCGGATCATGGCCGGGAATCAGGACTTGATCGGCTTTCTGCAAAGGGCGGTGGGGTACGCCCTGACCGGCGACACCCGCGAGCATTCGTTTTTCGTGCTCTATGGGGTGGGGGCGAATGGCAAAACGACCTTTCTGGAAACCTTGAGCGCCATGTTGGGGGATTATGCAGCCGCTACCCCGACCCAAACCCTGCTGGCCCGGCGCGGGGATGCGATGTCCAACGACGTGGCCCGCTTGCGGGGAGCGCGGTTTGTGTCGGCGGTAGAGGCCGAAGAGGGACAGCGGTTGGCAGAGAGCTTGGTAAAGCAGATGACCGGCGGGGACACTCTGACCGTTCGAAAAATGTACAGCGATTTCTTTGAGTTTAAACCGACCTTTAAGCTCTTCCTGGCCAGCAATCACAAGCCCATCATCCGGGGCAACGACTTGGGGATCTGGCGGCGGATTAAGCTAACTCCCTTTGGCGTGGTCATTCCAGACCCGGAACAGGACAAGGACTTGCCCCGCAAGCTACAAGCAGAGCTGCCCGGTATCTTGGCCTGGGCCGTGCGGGGATGCCTCGAATGGCAGCGGGCCGGGTTGGGGGTTCCACAGGAGGTGGTGCAGGCCACGGCGCAATACCAAAGCGAAATGGATCACCTGGCCGGGTTCCTGGAAGATATGTGCATCCTGAAGCCCGCAGCGAGGGCAGAGACAGACAAGATATGGGAGGCTTACATCAGTTGGGCCAGCGCCAACGGGGAAACGCCCTTGACGAAACGGCAATTCAATCGAAAGCTTACAGAGCGCGGCCTTGAGCAACGCAAGTCCGGGGCGGCGCGGTTCTGGCAGGGGTTAGGACTCGTGGTTGACCCAAGCGATTTTGCGCCCTCTTCCGGGGCAGCAACCGGATCCGGGGCGGTAGAGGAATCGGATCTAGCATATGAGTTGTTTTCGTTCTAGCGTGGGAGGTTCTAACGTGGGCAAGTTTGGACAGAATGGACAGAATGGACATCGAAAACAGGGAAGTCCCTTAGCGCGCGCGCGCTTGGGAGACTCTCGTAAAAACGTGTCCAAAGTGTCCATTCTGTCCAAATCGCGGCTCAGAGCGAATACACACACACGCACACACACGGTCTGGGGGTTGTGTGTGGCAGGGGCAGGCGGTAGGGTAGGGGGGTCTGCCCAAGGCTGGTTCTGACTGCGTGAAGGAGTGTTGAATCATGCCCAGGAAAGCAGCAAGGCCGTGTTCTTACCCAGGATGCCCAAATCTGGTAAAGGATCCGAAACGCCGATTCTGTGACGAACACCAGGCGCAAGCCTGGAAACGGGAGAGCGCACAACGGAGACGCGACGGCACCCACGCCGACTATGGCCCGCTTTGGGCCAAGATTAGTAAAGCCTACTTGAGGAAACACCCGACCTGCACCAGGTGTGGGCGACCGGCTGAAGTGGTACACCACATCAAGCCTCGAGACGTGGCCGGGGACAGCTCTTCTAACCTAACGAGTTTATGCCGGGTTTGCCATAGCCGGACCCATGCAGAACAGGGGGACTATTTTGGATAGGGTACCAAGATAGGGTACCAAGGGGGTCCCAATCTCGCCAGCTGTACATAACGTTTGGCGCGTGGGTAATCTAGCTCATACACCGTCAACCGAAAAGTTTTGAAGGGCAGGGGGTGAACAATGCCAAAAGCGGTGCCGAAAGAACTCAAAAAAATCCGGGGGACCTACAGACCGGACCGGGACAAGACCAAGGGCCGGGCCGCGCCAGACCGACCGGGGCGAATGTGGCCCGCGCCGGCGTTTCTGAACGACCCAGGGCAAAGAGTGTGGACACGCCTCGGGCGGGCGCTGTTGGAGGTGGGGCTTCTGACCGAGGCCGACCGGGACGGATTCGCGATGTTATGCGCCGACCTGGGCCGGTGGGTGGAGATTCAGACCGCGTTGAAAGGCGCGCCTCTTCTGACAGATGGCCGGACCAATCCTTTATTGGCCGAATCGCGGCTCCTGGGGGAAGCGATCCGGAAACGGGCCAACGAGTTCGGACTATCGCCCTCGTCTCGGACCAACGTCTTTGCCCTGGCCACGGCGGAGGACGAGCCCGACGATCTGGCGACTTTGCTTTTCAGACGGATAAACGGAGAGGAGACGGATCGTGGCTAAATCTGAAATCGGGCGGCTTCTGACCCGCCCACCGGTGGACACGGCAGCGGTACGGGCGGCCCTGGTCGAGTTCCATGTGATGCCTGAGGCCGAAGCGCGGCGGGTGCTGGCCGATACCCGAAAGAGGGTTATGGTCTACCAGGCCCGATCGGGCAAGCGGGGGGTCCTGGCCGACTACCAAAATTCGACGCTGAACATGATGAAATCGGCCCTGGCCCTGGATCCGAGGGTTCGGGTGGTCCTGGCCACAAGACTAAGGGCATTGGTCACAAGTTAAGCGATTGAACAAAATGTCAAAATGATGATCCAGCCTG
>CAZNQW010000234.1:0-6083 GCA_964575225.1 uncultured Anaerolineaceae bacterium
CGTCATGGTGTGGGCCGCAAATTCGGGCCGGAGGGGCACCTGGCCCAGGCCCAGCGCGGCGATGCCCGCCTGGCAGGCCCGGCCCAGGCGACGGTGTCGCTCGACGCGGGCCTCCATGCCCTCGTCCAGGATCTGCCCCAGCGAGACGTTGAGGGCCCAGATCAGATTGACGGCCGGCGTGCCAAAGTAGCTGGGCTTGTTGGTCTCGTACGATTGCATGATCGGCAGCCAGTGAGTCCAGTCGGCATAGTAGTTGGCCACCAGGGTTTTGCGGTTGTGGAAGGCCTCGATAGCGCGCGGTCCGGCGACGATGAGGGCCAGGCCGGGCGGCACACTCACTGCCTTTTGCGAGGCGGTCAGGGCCACGTCGACCCCCCAGTCGGTCATGCGCAGCTCTTCGCCGGCCACCGAGCACACGCCGTCGACCACGATGAGAACCCCGTAGCGGCGGGCCAGCGCGGCCATCCCCGGCACGTCGGTGATCACGCCCGTGGAGGTGTCGACGTGGGTCACGGTCATCAGCTTGAAGGATCGCTCCTGGAGCGCCGCTTCGACCTCTTCCAACGAGGGGCGCCCGCCCACGGGAGCCCGCAGGTGGGTCACCTGGGCGCCATAGCGCGCCAGTAGGTTCCCATATCGGTCGCCAAAGTAGCCGGTGTTGACCACCAGCGCTTGGTCACCCGGTTCGATCAGATTGGCGCCCACCAGGTCCATGGCCAGCGTGCCCGACCCGGACAGCACCATGGGCTGGCCGTCGGTCGAAAGGAACACCTGGCGCATGCGCTTGAGGGCGGTGCCAAAAGCCTGGATGAAATCGGGGTCAACGTGGCTGGTGGTGGGGGCGCCCAGGGCGGCCAGAACGGCCGGCTCGAACTCGATGGGGCCGGGGATCATCAAAAGGGTTCGGTCTTTCATGCTGCATGCTCCTTGTTTATGGTTTCTCTTGTCAGCGCCACGCCGTGGCCGGCGCGGCATTCCCAGGGACCTATGGGATGGACGGTCTCGCCACGAATTACACGAATTTCAGGAAATTGTCCATCCGAATCGTGGTGGCCGCCTTCCACATATGCCATCTGTAGGGGCGGGTTTCAAACCCGCCCCTACGCGAGGCAGACCTCGTTTGCTGGGCGCGGAACGCGTCGCCCCTACGATGCGCATCTGGGGCGGGGCATGTCGGGACATGGCATGCCATGTCCGGATTTGGGGACGCAAACACTTTGTCCCGCCCGCAGGGCCCAAGCCTCCTAGATGTGTGCCTCTGGACGGCGCACGGTCATTTGCGGGGGTGCCCGCGCACCCCCGCCCTCCCGCAGTCAAGGTGTTGCCCGGTCGAGATCCGGTTGCGCAGGAGGCGATGCGACCCGGTCGTTCTCCGTTGGCCCGGCCTCATAGGCTCACTGCCTCGGGCTTGGAGGGCGATCAGTGTCGCCTCCCCTGCTCGGCCTGGGTCGCCAGACCCAGGCCCCCCGCTTGCGCGATTACGGGCGCACCAGCACCTTGAGCGCTCCCTTGCGCCCGGCGTGCTCCAGGGCGGCCAATCCCTCGTCCAGGGAATACACGGCTTCGATCAGCGGCGCCACGTCGACCAACCCCTGGCTCAACAAGCGGATGGCCGCCGGAAAGGGTCCGCAGCGCGAACCGACCAGATGGATCTCGTCGACCACCAGGCCGGAGAGGTCCACGTCCACCGTGCCGTGATAGGTGCTCTTGAGGACCAATGTGCCCCCGGCGCGCACCATCTGGCGGGCCTGGCAAAAGCCCTCGGCTCTGCCGGTGCATTCTACCACCAAGTCGGCCTTTTGTGCAAGCTCCCGGTTGCCCAATTGCGTCGCGATCCCGCGGGCCGCCAGGAGGTCGAGCTTTTCCCGGTGGCGGCCCACCACCGTCAGCGCGCAGCCGGTGAGGGCCAGCACCTGAGCGATCAGCAGCCCCAGCTTGCCGTCGCCCAGCACGATCACCCGGTCGGTGGGCCGGATGGGCACCTGCTCCAGGATCTCGCAGGCGGCAGCCAGGGGCTCGACAAAGACTGCGGCCTCGTCGGGCAGGGCGTCGGGCAGGGGGTGCAGGTTGCGGGCTGGCACGCAGACATAGTCGGCCAGCACCCCATCGCGCCCGCGGATGCCCAGGGCCTTGCGATGGGGACACAGGGAATAGCGGCCCGCCCGGCAGGTTTCGCAGGCCAGGCAGGGCAGGTTGATCTCGGCAGCCACCCGCCGGCCCACCAGGGCCGGGTCCTCGGCCTGGTCGACGATGCCCACAAACTCGTGGCCCATCACCCCCTGGAACCGGGCATAGCCGCGCAACACCTCCAGATCGGTGTTGCAAATGCCGGCCAACAGGACGCGGAGGCGCACCTCGCCCGGCGCCGGGACGGGAAGGGGGCGGTCAACCTCCAATCGGGCGGTTTGGCTGGTCGAGTCAAAGACGATGGCTTTCATGGCAGGCCTCAGCGGCGCGAGCCATAGAGGATGGCCCGGTTCTCCTCGATCACGATCTGTTCGATGCACAGGGGATAGTCGGCCGGGTACCAGCCCAGCGATTCCTCGATCAGTTGCACCACCTGCTGTTTGACAAACTTGGGGGTGAGGATGCCTCCCACCGACACCGAGTCGATCTGTACCGTCGGGCGGCAGCCCACCGCCAGGACGGTGCCCCGCACCTCGGTCGGCACCTCCAGGCCGATGACGCGCACCTTGCCCGAAAGGATCACCTGGCCCGGTTTCAGGTCGGCGCTGACGCCGGTGTAGGGCAGCTCGCCATAGCGGGCCAGGGCGACGGTCAACTGCTCGTTGAGGGCACCTTCGGCCATTTGAATCTCAAAGGGGCGGCCCACCGCCGATTGCCGGATCTCGGCGTCCAGTCGGTTCAACCGGTCGACGTCGGGGTCGACCAGCAATAGAGGGTCGGCCTCTGGCGCCGAGGACGGCAGGCTGCTGCCGGCGGCCTGGTTGGTGGGCGCCTGGGTGGGCGCGATCGTTGGCATGGCGGGGACCGCTTCAGCAGGGGCTCCCGACTGGGTGCGCGGCGTGCGGGTGGCATAGGGCGTCATTTCCATGCTCGGCGCCGGGTTGCCTTCGGCCTCGGCGGGTTCCTCCGTTTCGGTCCGGGCTGGGGTGGGGCTCGCCGGAGCGAGGGCCACCTCCCCCGGTTCTTGGAACTCCGCCTCTCCTTCCGCCGGTTCGATGGCCTCGACGAGGGCGGCCTGGGGGGCTGTGGCCCCGGGGGCCGCGACCTGCGCGGTGTCGTCCGAGGGCGGCGGCACGACGCCGAGGGAGATCAGCGCCGACCCCGATTCGCGGAAAAAGGACTCGATGCCCAGATCCACCAGATCGCTGGCCAATACGCCCACGGTCACAGCGACGAGGATCCAGAACACCAGATTGGCGATCACAAACGCGGTGAGCAATCCCGAGCGGGATGCGTTCTTAAACTCGGACATGGGAGATCCGCCTTTCCTGAATCCCAGGCGGTTCGGATGAGGCATGGGATTCCTGTATGCGGTCGAAAACCTCCTGGAGCTTTTCGATGCTGCCCTGGGTCAGGGGACGGTCGGGCAGGAAGGGGCAACTGTGGGCGTGCTCGACGGAGGGCTCGTAGGTGCCGATCTGACGGGCCAGGGCCATGATCTCGACCTTGTCCAGGGCGATGAGGGGCCGCAGGATCGGCTTGTCGACGCCGTAGGAGACCACCTCCAAATTGGACAGCGTCTGGCTGGCCACCTGGCCCAGCGAGTCGCCGGTGACCACCGCCGCAGCGTTCATCTCGGCAGCGATTTCGGCGGCCTTGAGTAGCATGGCCCGCTTGCAGAACAGGCAGGCCCACCGCTCGCGCTGGGCGGCGCGCAATTGGTCGAGCGCGGGACCCAGGATCTCGTGGTGGGAGAGGATGATGGGCTTGAGCTGCCAGCCATAGGCGTAGCGGTTGAGGGCGTCGACCAGGGATTGCACCTGGCGCGATTGGGCCTCGCTGATGGAAAAGTGGACCGGGATGATGGTGCAGCCCCGTTTCATCATCAGCCAGGCGGCGACGGGCGAGTCGATGCCGCTGCTCAGGAGGACCACCACCCGTCCCTGGCTGCCCAGGGGCATGCCGCCGGGGCCGCGGACCACGTCGCCATAGACCAGCGCCCGCTGGGGGTGGACCTCGATACCGATGTCGACCTGGGCGTTGTTCGAGAGATCGACCTGCGCGCCGGTGGCCTCGGCGAGGGTGCCGCCCACGTGGCGGCCGATCTCGGGCGAGGTCAGGGGAAATGCCTTGTCGGCCCGGCGCGCCCGGACGCGGAAGGTGCGGGTCGGGTTCAGCCCGGCGCTTGCGGCCACCTGTAGGGCGGTGTCGGTGATGGCCTGCATCTCGGGCGCCGTCTCGTGGACGGCGCTGAGGGAGACGATGCCAAAGACGCGCCGCACGGCTTCGAGAGCCGGCTCAACCTCGTCGGTGCTCAGGTAGATGCGCTGGCCTTCCTGCCAGACCTTGCCGGCGATGCCGTTGGCCTTGAGGCACAGGCGCACGTTGCGGCGCAGGATGCGAAAGAAAACGTTGCGATTTTGCCCCTTGAGGGCAATTTCGCCATAGCGTATCAAGATCAAACCCATTTACAACCAACCATTCTCCAGATACCAGGCCGCCGTTTCGTCCACGGCCCGGTCGAAATCGACCTGGGGCGAAAAACCCAGCTCGGCGCGGGCCTTTTCGCCCGAGCACAACCAGTAGCTCTGGCGCAGGTCTAACAACCGCTGGTCGTTGAGCAGCGCCGGGCGGCCCGTCAGTTTGGCCTGGATGTCGGCCCACAGGGCGATGGGCGTCAGCGCCGCCTCGGGCACGGTGACGGGGATCGTCCGCTTTTGCAGAGCGCGGGCGATGGCGTCGTCGAGCATCTCGTAGGTCACGGCATAGGCCGTGCCAAAGTAGGTCTGGCCGAGGGCCTGGGGGCTCTCTAGCGCGCAGACGATCAGGTCGATCAGGTCATTGACATAAATCAGGCTGGCCCAGCGCTCGTGGCGGCCCAGGCGCAGCCGCAAGCGGTGTTTGACCACCTCGAAATAGGTCAGAAAATCGCGGTCGCGGGGGCCAAACACGGCGGCGGGCCGCACGATGGTCAGCGGCAGCCGGCCGTCCATCTGCTGCAAGAGCCGTTCGGCGGCCAGTTTGCTCTTGCCGTACCAGGTGATGGGGCGCGGCTCGTCCTCTTCGCCGATCACGTCGTCGGCATGGCGCGAGGGGCCGGCTGCCGCCAGGCTGGATACAAAGAGGAACCGCTCCAGGTCGGGCCGGACCTCCAGGCAGTGGCAGGCCAACGCCTCGGCACCCTGGGCGTTCACCTGGAAAAAGGTTTGTTCGTCCAGGGCGCGGGTCAGGGCGGCGCAATGGCAGACAGCGTCCACGCCCTCACAGGCCTGGCGCAGCGCCGGGCCGGGCGTGAGTTCGGCATAGGCCCATTCCACCGGCAGGGAATGGATATAGCGCAGGTCGCTGGTTTTGCGCACCATACAACGCACCTGATAGCCGCGCTGCACGAGGGCGGCGGTCAGGTGAGAGCCGACAAATCCGCTGGCGCCGGTCACCAGAATCCGTTTCATACGATCCGACCTGTGTCTTTCCTCCAATCCCTATTTGTCCAGTTGCCACCCGGCTCCCGCCCGCGGGCGTCCGCCCATCGTCCCTTGCCGCCGGGGGGCGGCAAAGGCGGGCGCGAGATTCACAGGTTGGCGGGCGGGGTGGTTTCTTGGATGAGCGGGACCGGCCACGCGCCAAAGGCGCCAAGGCCCAGAGTCACCAGGGCCGGGTGACTCTGGGCCCGCTTCTGCGCGTTGATCGGCTGCGTCCCCCAAACGGGGACGTTCCAAGGCAATGCCTTCATCCACGAATTGTGTTGGCAAGCATCACGGGTCCAGTGTAGCACAGGGGTGGGCTTTTGTCAAAAGCCGAATGACGGCCTGGATCGGGGGCTGCACGGCGGGTTGTAGGGACGACGGCGTGTGTGATTGGCGCAGGAGTGGCATGCCGTGCCCGGATGGGAGCGACGCATGCGTCGCCCGTACTGAAGTGCCGTCGGTACGGCGCAAGCGGCTGCGGGCTTGCAG
>CAZNQW010000235.1:0-6055 GCA_964575225.1 uncultured Anaerolineaceae bacterium
ATACGAGATAATGAGCGGTGTCTGGAGTTCAGACGTGTGCTCTTCCGATCTGACGCATGCGTCGCCTAGCCCCGGGCTCGGAGCAGCACCGGGACGCCGCCTTGCCTCCCGCTGAATCAGGGTGTAGAATGAAAGCGGAATCCCACCACCGGCAAAAGGGAGGCACACCACCATGCACATCCAGGGCGCTTGGTTCAAAGACGATCAGGGGCGGACGCTGATCCTGCGCGGCGTCAACCTGGGCGGAAGCAGCAAGGTCCCCTTCGGGCCCAACGGCGCCACCCACATCCGCGAGGGGTTCTTTGATCACCGCCACGTCTCGTTCGTGGGCCGCCCCTTCCCCCTCGACGAGGCCGACGAGCATTTTTCGCGGCTGCGCGCCTGGGGATTCACCTTTCTGCGCTTTCTGGTCACCTGGGAAGCCATCGAACACGCCGGACCCGGCCAATACGACACCGACTACCTGGATTATGTCTACGAAGTCGTGCGGCGGGCGGGCGAGCACGGCCTGACCCTGTTTATCGATCCCCACCAGGATGTGTGGAGCCGCCTGTGCGGCGGCGACGGCGCGCCCGGCTGGACGCTGGAAGCGGTGGGCATAGAGCCCCGTCGCGTCGCCGAGACCGGCGCGGCCATCGTCCACGCCCTGCACGGCGACCCCTTCCCCCGCATGATCTGGCCCACCAACAGCCAAAAGCTGGCGGCAGCCACCCTGTTCACCCTCTTTTTCGGCGGCGACGACCTGGCGCCTGCCACCCGCATCGACGGGGAGCCGGTCCAGGGCTTTTTGCAGCGTCACTACCTGGGCGCCCTCTGCCAACTGGCGCGGCGGTTGCAGGGCCTGCCCCACGTGGTGGGCTATGACACGATGAACGAGCCCTCGACCGGCTGGATCGGCTGCCGCGATCTGACGGCCCACCAGGAGCGGCTCCGCCTGGGCGCGATGCCCACCCCCTTCCAGGCCATGCTCCTGGGGGCGGGCTTTGCCCAAGAGGTCGAGGTCTGGAGCCTGGGCCTGACCGGATTCAAGCGCAAGGGCACCCGCCGAGTCAACCCCACGGGCGCGCGCCTGTGGCAAGAGGGGCGGCCCTGCGTATGGCAGGAGAACGGCGTGTGGGACGTCGACGAGGCTGGGCAGCCCCGCCTGCTCCGCCCCGACCACTTTTCCCATCGCGACGGGCGGCCGATCGACTTTCATGCCGACTATTTGGCACCCTTTGCCCGCCGCTTTGCCCGCGAGATCCGCGCCATCGACCCCCACGCCCTCCTCTTTTTGGAATCGCCCCCCCAAAGCGGCCCTTTCCCCTGGGACCCGGCCCAGGTGCCCAACGCCGTCCACGCCGCCCACTGGTACGACGGCCTGACCCTGATGACCAAGCGCTACTGGCCCTTTCTGGGTGCGGAGGCCGATACCGGCAAGGTGGTGTTCGGGCGGCGGCGTGTTCGCCGGTCCTTTGCCGGCCAACTGGCCCACATCCAGGCCGCCACCGAGCGGGCCATGGGCGGCATCCCCACGTTGCTCGGTGAGTTTGGCATCCCCTTCGACTTGAACGGCGGGCGGGCCTACCGCACCGGCGACTTTTCGGACCAGGTACAGGCCCTGGACGACACCTTCCAGGCGCTGGAGGCCCACCTCCTCAGCGGGACGCTGTGGAACTATACGGCCGACAACGACAACACCCGGGGCGATCAGTGGAACGGGGAGGACCTGTCCATTTTCAGCCGCGATCAGCAGGCCGATCCCGGCGACCTGAACTCGGGCGGGCGCGCCCTGGAAGCCGCCGTGCGGCCCTATGCCGCCCGGACGGCGGGCGAGCCGCTAGCCATGAGCTACGATCCCCGGCGGCGCACCTTCACCTTCTCCTTCCGCCACGACCCGGACGTCAGCGCGCCCACCGAGATCTATCTGCCCACCTTGCACTATCCCCGCGGTTGCGCCGTCGAGGTCTCGGACGGCGAATTCGAGATCGACGCCGAGGCCCAGGTGCTGCGCTACACCCACAGCCGCGCCCAGTCGCTCCACCACCTGACCATCCGGCCCGCATCGTAGGGGCGCCCCTCCTTGATGCCCATGGGGCCCACCCCGAGCCCAGTTGCCGGTAAGGGCGGGTCTCAGACCCGCCCCTACAGTCCAATCCAATAAAAAAAGCCGCCAACCCGCAAAGGCTGGCGGCCTGGTCGATCTCGCCTAGTGGCGCAGATGATAGGGCACGTCGATGATCACCCGGTCCACACCGGTGTGTCCCCGGCGATAGATCAGCGCGTTCTTGATCAGCCGCGCCGTCTGGTTGTGGAGCAGCTCCTGCCAGCGGCGCGCCGCCACAAACTCGGGCAACACCACCACGGCCAATCCCCGCTCCGGGTCGCGGGCATCGGTCTGGTCCAGATAGTCCAGTAACGGCCCCACCGTCGAGCGATAGGGCGATTCGAGCACCACCAGCGGCACATCCTGGCCCCATTTCTGCCAGCGCTCTTTCACCCGTTCGGTCCTGTCGAGGTCTACCTCGACCATCACCGCGGTGACGTCTTTGGACATCGACCGGGCAAAGCGCAGGGCGCCCAGCGTGCCGCGGTGCATCCCCGACACAAAGACCAGCACCTTGTGGCGCTCCCGCGTGTCGGCCTCGGGCCACTCTTCGCAGCACACACTTTCCAACGAGAGCTGGTCGGCCACCGCCAGATAGTGCTTTTTGATGCTGTGAAACATCCACACAATCACCGGAATCAACAACAGCACAACCCAAGCACCGTGAAGGAACTTGGTGAGCACCTGAATCACCAGCACCACCCCGGTCACCGCGGCTCCCAGCCCGTTGATGGCCGCCTTCCACTGCCAGCCCGAGCCGCGCAACCGGCGCCAATGGCGCACCATGCCCGACTGCGACAGGGTAAAGGACAGGAACACGCCCACGGCATAGAGGGGGATCAGCCCGTGGGTTCGCCCGCCAAAGATCACCACCAGCACCGAAGCCAGGATCGCCAAAAGCAGGATGCCGTTGGAAAAGACCAGCCGGTCGCCCAGGTTGGTCAACTGGCGGGGCAGGTACCGATCGCGGGATAGGATCGCCGACAGGCGCGGAAAGTCGGCAAAGGAGGTGTTGGCCGCCAGCACCAGGATCAGCGTGGTCGCCGCCTGGAGCGCCAGGTAGATCGGTCCTTCGCCAAACACCTGCCGTGCGATCTGCGAGACCACCGTCTCGCTCTCCATCGGAATGACGTGCAGCGAGCGGGCCAGAAAGGTGATCCCCAAGAACATGATGCCCAATAGAGTGGCCATCGCGACCAGGGTTTTGCCGGCGTTTGTGGCCTCGGGCTTGCGAAAGGCCGGGATGCCGTTGCTGATCGCCTCCACACCGGTCAAGGCCGTGCTGCCCGAGGCAAAGGCCCTCAGGATGAGAAAGAGGCTCAGGGCCTGGAGCGTGCCTTCGCCCGTGGGGGCCGCGGTGGCGGGTACCGGCGTGATCGTACCCGTGGTCAACCGGACGAGGCCCACTCCGATCAGCGTCAGGAATAGCACCACAAAACCGTAGGTCGGCACGGCAAACAGCGTACCCGATTCGCGCACACCCCGCATGTTGGCCCAGGCGATCAGGGCAATGGCGATCAGGCACAGTTCGATCCGCCAGGGCAAGAGCGCCGGGAACGCCGATGTTGTAGCCGCAATCCCGGCGCTGATACTCACAGCCACCGTCAGCACATAGTCGGTCAGCAAGGCCGCCGCCGCCACCAACCCCGGCCCTTCGCCCAGGTTTTCGTGGGCCACGATATAGGCCCCGCCGCCCGAGGGATAGCCGTGGATCGTCTGATAGTAGGAAAAGGCCACGATCGCCAACAGCCCGGCGATGGCCAATGCAATGGGCAGCGACAGCCCCAAAGCCGCGGAACCTGCCAGGACCAGCACCAGAAGGATTTCCTCTGTGGCATAGGCCACCGAAGACAAAGCGTCGGACGAAAAGACCGCCAACGCCTGAATTTTGTTCAGCCGCTCGTGCACCATCTGGGCACTGGGCAGGGGCGCCCCAATCAAAAAGCGCCGGACATCTGCAAGCATGCAAGTAGCTCCTGTTCCTCGAACCTATCACAAAAAACCAATGGGCCCCAGGGCCCCAAACGGGTCGGTCGTGTCCCCCACGCCGCGAATCTCGCGTCGGCGCGAACCGCACTCCCGACCACGGGCGGTCAAGCCCATCCCACGCACACCTCAAGGGCGTCGGCCGGTGAAGAGCCTTCAAGTGCCGTCGCCGTACACATAGTAGCAGCCCCAGCCAAAAAAAGCCTGGGACGAATCGCCCCAGACATTTCGTTGGTCGCCCTCTATGCAGTTTTCGGGTCGTCCACAATGAATTCTCACCGCAGTTGCCACTCCGGCGCATGTCCCCTGCCCGCGTCTGCGAACTCGGGCCCGTACACCACAGCGGGCCCAGTATAGATCGGATTTTCACGCCCGTCAAGCCCAATTCGATCGATGGCGTCCAAAATTGGGGGCGCGACGCGCCCGCCGCGTACGTCACCCTCGCCGTGAGTACTCTCGCGTATAAGCACCTGCGTACTCGCAGGCAGCATCCAAAGGGCTGGACCCCCGCATGCGCGGGGGTGACGGTGTTCTCTGCGGCCCTACAGGAATTCCCACCGACCTGTACACACAAAACACCCACCCGTCCAATGGCCTTCCCAAAAAGACTGTGGTATAATCTCCCCCAAGCGCGGCGGCGGACCGGACACGAGGCAATTTCGATGGCCGCCTTGATGGAAATGGGAATTCAGCTTACGGACAGTGCCCTCGGTTGCGGCTATACTATCCGTACCGACCAGCCTTCAGCCGTAGCGCTTGCATCCAACCGGGCAGCCTCTTCGCTGTTCCTTTTGCCTGGGGGCTGGTCGTCTGTTGTGGACCGCCCCCGGCTGGGATCGGCCTGACGGGCCCCTCACAGAAAGGAAAGCACATGACACGCACCGAATCGTTTCTCACGCGGCTCCAGGCCGGGGAGGTGCTGGTGGCCGACGGCGCCACCGGCACCATGTTGCAGCGCATGGGTCTGCCGGCAGGCCAGGCGCCTGAGCGCTGGGTGCTCGACCAACCGGAGGCGATCCTCTCCCTGCACCGGGCCTACATCGGCGCCGGCTCGGACCTGTTTCTGACCTGCACCTTTGGCGGCAGCGCCTATCGCCTGGCCCCTCACGGCCTGGCCGACCGGGTGGTCGAGGTGAACCGGCGCGCAGCCGAGCTGGCCCGCGAGGCCGCCGGGGATCGCTGCTTTGTCGGCGGCGACATCGGCCCCACCGGCCAGCTTTTGGCGCCTCTGGGCAAGGCCACCCCCCAGGAGATGGCCGACGCCTTTGCCCAACAGGCGCAGGGCCTGGCCGAAGGCGGCGCGGATTTCCTCGTCATCGAAACCATGAGCGACCTGGGCGAGGCCCAGGCCGCCATTGAGGGCGCCCGCCGCGCCACCGATCTGCCCATCCTCTGTAGCTTTAGCTTTGACAGCCACGGCCGCACCATGATGGGCCTCAAACCGGCCCAAGCCGTCCAGGCCCTGGCGGACCAGGTGCAGGGCATCGGCGCCAACTGCGGCAAAGATCCCGCCGAGTATGTGGGCTTTATGCAGGCCATGCGCCAGGCCGCGCAGGAAACTGCCTCCGACCTGATCCTGTGGGCCAAGCCCAACGCAGGCCTGCCGCGCATGGTCGGCGGCGAGGCCGTCTACGACGCCACCCCCGAGCAGATGGCCTCTGTGGCCGTCCAGCTCCGCGAGGCGGGCGCCCAGGTCATCGGCGGCTGCTGCGGCACCACGCCGGTGCACATCCAGGCCATGGCCCAGGCCCTGAAAGCCTGACAAAAGGCCGTCGCCTGCATCGGGGCACGGCATGCCACTCCTGCTCCCGCCGGATCGCCAGATCCGGCGGCCACCGGCCTGGGTCTGGCGACCCAGGCCGAGCCATTCACACACGCCGTCGCCCCCGCGAACGCGGGGGCCCATGGGTTCTGCCTGCGGGCACGCCGCCGCGTGCGCCGTAACGACGGCACGTATGAACGGGCGACGCATGAGTCGCACCC
>CAZNQW010000236.1:0-3332 GCA_964575225.1 uncultured Anaerolineaceae bacterium
TGATGCACGGAGGAGCGGATCATGCCGTCCGATATACTTCCCGTCGGCAAGCTGCCGATGGATTTTCTACACAATCTCCTGGAGCGCTTTGGCGGACAGGACGAGCGCCTGATCGTGGGGCCGCGTGTGGGAGAAGATGCCGCCGTCCTCGACATGGGCGATCGCTATCTGGTGGTCAAATCGGATCCGATCACCCTTGCCACCGATGACATTGGTTGGTACGTGGTGCACGTAAACGCCAACGATCTGGCCATGATGGGGGCGACGCCCCGTTGGCTGTTGGTGACGTTGCTCTTGCCCGAGGGTCGGACCGATCGGCCCCTGGTGGAAGGCATTTTCAGCCAGACCAGCCGGGCTTGTGAATCCTTGGGTATTACCCTGGTGGGCGGGCACACCGAGATCACCTATGGCTTGGAGCGCCCGATCGCGGTGGGTGTGCTCCTGGGCGAAGTCGAACCGAGTGGGCTGGTGCGTTCGTCCAACGTGCAAGCGGGCGATCATCTCATCCTGAGCAAGGGGATCGCCATCGAGGGCACCGCGGTCCTGGCCCAGGAATTGGGCACCCAACTGACTGCGTTGGTGGGCGAAGACCTGGTGGCTCGCGGTCTGCGCTTTCTGCACGAGCCGGGCATCAGCGTGCTGGCCGATGTGCAGGCCTTGCGCCAGGTGGGGATGCCTCACGCCATGCACGATCCCACCGAAGGGGGGTTGGCCACCGGGCTGTGGGAATTGGCCTGGGCATCGGACAAAAAAATCGTCATCGATCGAGAGGCCGTGCCGGTGTTCCCCGAGACGCAGGCCATCTGCGATGCTCTCCATTTGGACCCGATGGGCCTGCTGGCCTCGGGCGCGTTGCTGGCTGCGGTCCCCTCCGACTTGTCGGCGGCGATGGTCCGGGCCCTGGACTTGCAGGGGATCCCGGCCCGCGTCATTGGCAGGGCCGAGGAGGGGCCGGCCTCGGTTCTTGTCGAGACGGCGGCCGGTTTGGAGCCGCTGCTCATCTTTGAGCGGGACGAGTTGGCGCAGTTGTTCGAGTCGTGAGTTTTTCCCTTCCCCTGTTTGACACCTGATCCCGCCTTTGTTATAATTGTTGTGGCCAAGCCACGATCTGGGCTGGGCCCATGTCTGTGATGGTGTTGTACCTGTCTGCCGTGATGTCCCGAACAGGGAGAAAGGACGTCCTCCATGGCAAGGCAGACGCCCCTTATACTGGTTTTCCTGTTCCTTTTGTTCTTGGCGCCGGCTTGGACTATGCAAAGCCTCGCCACCCCCGCTGCCGATAAACCCACTCTTTCGCCGCTAGATGCCGATCCCCTATCCCTTTTGACCTTTTGGACAGGCGTGGCAGACGATGCCACGCGGGCCGTAGCCTGGGGCGATTATGACCGGGACGGCGACCTGGACCTGGCGGTGGCCAACGACGGTGAAAATCGCCTGTATGCCAACGACGGATCGTCCCTCACCCAAACCTGGACCTTTGATCCGCAGAACAGCAGCAGCATCGCCTGGGGCGATTATGACCGGGACGGCTACCTGGATCTGGCCGTGGGCAATGCCGCGGGGGCAAGCCACGTCTACCACAACGCAGGCGACGGCTCGTTCGATCCGACTCCCGTCTGGTCGTCGCCAATCTCGCCCATAACCGATATCGCCTGGGCCGGATGGGAGATCGGTTCGGCCTACGCGCCCTATCTGGCCTTGGGCGCCCCCGGCGGCGCCAGCCTTCTGCTGCGTTACGACGACGGCCAGTTTGTACCGGTCACCTGGACCGTCCCGCTGACTGATTCGACCCACAGCCTGGCCTGGGGCGATTATGACCAAGACGGTGACCCAGACCTGGCCGTGGGCAACTTGGGCCAGCCCAACCGCCTCTACCGCAACGGGCAGGACCCTGCAGCGCCCCTACCCCTCATCCAATCGACGGTCGAGACGTCGGCCACCCGGAGCGTGGCCTGGGGCGATCTGGACGGGGACGGTGACCTGGATCTGGCCGTGGGCAACGATCAGGTTTTGTCTGGCCCCGAAGCCGATCATATCTATTGCAACAGCGGCGCGCCCGATTTCCATCTGGAGGTGTGTTGGACCTCGGACGATCGCTCCCCCACGGCGGACGTTGCCTGGGGTGACTATGACGGCGATGGCGATCTGGATCTGGCGGCCTCGGGTTCTCCAGGCGCAGCGACGCGGATCTATATCAATCAGGGCGGGACGCTGCGCACAACGGCCGTGGAGCCCCTGACCGATGGGGAGGCTGAGGGTCAGGCCCTGGCCTGGGGCGATGTGGATGGCGACGGCGACCTGGATCTGGCTGTGGGCTATCTCGACCGGGCCCTTACCCTGGCGGAAAATCCGAGCGGCAGCCTGCGCGTGACTCCTGTTTCTAATCACGAGGAAAACACACACAGCGTGGCCTGGGGCGACCTCAACGGCGATGGCTGGCCCGACCTGGCTGTGGGAAACGGCGAATCGGGGGCCAATCAGGTGTTCGGCAACACGGCCGGCGAACTTTTCTGGGCCTGGGATTCCGTTGATGTCGAGAGGACTCAGAGCGTAGCCTGGGGCGATTTCGACGGTGACCGAGATCTGGACCTGGCCGTTGCCAACGACTCCCAAGATTTCTACCAAAGCCGCGTCTATCTAAACAACGGGACTGTCCTGACGCCTTCCTGGACGTTTGGCGAACCTTTCGAAAGCCGATGCGTGGCCTGGGGCGACGTGGACGGCGATGGCGACCTGGACCTGGCTGTGGGCACGCACAACAACAGCCAGCCCAACCGAATCTGGAAAAGCGGGGTTAGCCAAGGCGTGCCCGGGTTCCTTGGGGCGGTGGACCTCGAGCCGGAGGTGGATCTTACCCGCTCGCTCGCCTGGGGCGATTTCGACCAGGACCTGGATCTGGACCTGGCTGTGGGCAACGATTTTGGACCCAACCGCGTCTATGTGAACGACGGCCTCGGGAACCTGACAGCCACCTTTCCCCTGTCCGGCACTGAGGATACCCACGGCGTGGCCTGGGGAGACTGGGATGGGGACGGCGATCTGGATCTGGCGGTGGGCAACGCTGGCCTGCAGGGCTTTATTCAGATTTTGGCGGCCACCCCGGCGAGCAACACGTGGAGTTTTGCTCCGGTGTTCACTTCTACGGAAAGCGGGCTGGATGTCCGCAGTCTGGCCTGGGGCGACTATGACGGCGATGGCGATCTTGACTTGGCCGTCGGTGCGGGGGTGGAGGGCAGCCACGGCAATCTCATCTATGCCAACCAGGGCGGCACACTGCGCCCCGTGTGGACCGAAACTGGCACCACCCCCCTCACCGAAAGCGTCGCCTGGGG
>CAZNQW010000236.1:3432-6052 GCA_964575225.1 uncultured Anaerolineaceae bacterium
CAGGTTTCCTGGAACGGGGGCGGGCGCTGGGAACCCGCCTGGTCGGCGGGCGGCGATGGCTTGGAAAATCTGACCACCGCTCCATCACCCACAGGCAGGGAGCACCGGTTTGTGTGGGATGCCTGGGGTCAGATCCGCGATCACCTCGGCTGGTCGATTCCCATCCCGCCCGAATGGTCGGGCGAAGAAATGGATGTGGCCTTTCGCCTGGTCGCCTGGTCGAATCCAGAACATGGCGGGCTGATCCAGCGCCCGGTTTCGGGCAGCGGCACCAACCTCTTTCGGGTGGACTTGCGCCCCGACTGGCGCGATTCGACCAAGCGGACCGACCGCGCCATCGTCCATCCAGGCGACACGGTGCAATTTACCACAGTGGTGACCCAAGCCGGCCACGGCATGCCGCCCGGGGGCCTGATCGTCAGTCCGCTTCCCTCAGGCCTGACCCTCGTTTCACCGCCCATTGCGCCCACTGGCGACCTGGATTGGACCACCGACTGCGTCACATGGACCGGGGCCTTGGCGCCCGGCGAACGATTAACGGTCGAGGTCGAGGCTCAGGCCACCGCGCCGTTGACCAATGGGTTGACGTTGGAAGCCTGCGACCGGTTTTTCGACGGCCTGACTGAGCCATTCACCCGCTGCACAAGCCTCGTCGTCGCCGCGACGCCCGATCTGACCCGGTCGTTCCAACGCGCCAACGGTCTCCCCGCCGCTTACGTCCGCCCTGGAGAACGGGTCGACCTGTCCCTTGTGCTGACCAACACCGGAAGCGCCGATGCGCGCGACGCGACGGCCATCACGGAATTGCCGCCGGCGACCCTGTGGCTGGATGGGCCACAGGCCAGCAGCGGGCTGGCCGATTATGCCGATGGGATCGTGACCTGGCGCGGCGAGGTTCCTCTCTCGGAGTCGGTGGCCATCACCTACAGCGTGCAGGTCTCGCTCACGCTGGCGCCCGGCACGTTGCTCCACGGCGATACCTGGATCGACGACGGGGTGGCTGCCCCCTTTGAGTTGGTCGACACCGCCGTTCTGACGGTGGTCAGCGAGTACCTGGGCACCTCCCAGGTTGTGCCCTCTGCCGATCAGGTGGAGTTGGGCGACATTCTGACCTACCAGATCCTGGTGAGGAACATCGGCTGGGAAAGGGCCAATCCCGCCACCCTGGTTTTCCCCCTCCCGCCGGGCAGCGTTTTGGCGGCCGACAGCCTCCAGTGCTCGGCGCCAGCCTGCAGCTACGATCCGATCCGCCAGGCCGTCGTCTGGACGGGTGCCGTGGAGGCGGGCTCTGCGGTGACGGTCACCTTTGGCATCACCGTGGGGTGCCCGGGCGATCCCCTGGCGACGAGCCTGACCGCCGTCGGCGTGATCACCGACTCGCTGGGCCGGACTGTGTCGCTGCCCAGCACGGTGGGTCTGCGGTTGCCCGATCTGTCCCCTTCGGCGTTGACAGTCGTGCCCCGGGTGGCAAGGCCCGGCGAGGCGATCACCTATACCCTTGGATTGCACAACCAGGGCGCAGGGGCGCCCTGGGTCGGGTTCACCGATCCCCTGCCCCTCGGCCTGACCTGGCTGGGGATCTATGACGCGCCGGCGGAGGACCTGGAGTATCTGCCCGCCGTGCGGCAGCTTGCGTGGGAAGGCCCTGCCCTGGATGGGGGAGAGGCCGTCACTGTGACCTGGCGGGTGCTCGTCGAATCGGGGCTGGCGGGCCGGGAGGTGGTCAACTCGGCCTGGATTGGGAACCCCTGCGGCCAACTGACCCGGCAAGCGACGGTGTGGATCCTCCATCGAGCCCATTTGCCCCTCGTGCTCAAGGGGCAGTAGGCCAGATCGTTGCCGTTTTGGGTGTAGCCACGGCCTGACCAAAGGCGCCGGCCAGGAGCAGGAGGGCGATGAGGGGTAGTCCGGCCAGCGTGGGGCGGGCCGATGGCTATCAGATGGCAGACTGCTACCAACGCGCCAAGTTTAACGAGTAGACAAGAACTCGATCTCGAAGCGGTGCAGATTCGTAAGCGGCAGTCACCTCAATCTGGACAGGCAGCTCTGGTGATGTCTTCAGCTCGCACGGGCTCGCTAAATCCCGCGTCTCACAAGCGGCGAATGGCCACCAAAGGTTGCACGCGATCCCGCGCGAGCCATACCGAGAATTGCTGCTGGCTAAACAGCCTGCCTTGACGGCCTGAGAGAACCCTGTTACAATCGGTGTCATATAAAGGGCCTAATCCAGTGAAGGAACACTCCGCCCGGTAACGGGCGTGAAAAAATCGAAATCCTAAGAACCTGAGGCAAAAGGAAATCCTATGACCAAAATCGTGATCGAATTTGAGAAAGGCGGCCTCTTTGTGGCTCAGTTGTTGGAAGACGAGGCACCAAAGAGCTGCGACATTATCAAGAAGCGTCTACCGTTCCAGTACCGCTTCCAGCAGAGCATCGTCTCTGGTCAGGCAATGGTAGCTCTGCCATCCGACATGACCATGCCCAGGGAGAACCAGCGGGTAGCCGGCATTCTCCCGGGGGCTATCTCTTTTTTGGTGCGCGACGAACCGGTGCTGGTACCCGACGAGATCTATATTGCCTACGGCATTTTCATATCGCGGGGGTTGACAGTGGACGCCAA
>CAZNQW010000237.1:0-6026 GCA_964575225.1 uncultured Anaerolineaceae bacterium
GGCATACGCGATGGAATCTCGTGACTGGAGTTAGACGTGTGCTCTTCCGATCTCAAGACCGACTGTGCAGCCGTCGATATCCCCCCACAGGGGAGGTTTTGTTCTAGTTGGCCCTCGACTCAGTAGCCATGACATCGCGCAGGGCTGCCTCGATCCCTTCCATGGCGCGATCCAGATCTTGATCGGTGTGCGCCGACGATAGCCCGTGGTGGAGCATGGTGTGGATATAGACGCCATGATCCAGGCAGGCTGTGTAAAAGCGGTCGAGGGTGTTCCAGTCGTTATCGACCAAATCGCCATAGTTGCGGATCGTGGGCTTTTCGGCCACGGGCCCAAAGAGGAAAGAGAACCGTGCGCCTTTGCCCTGCACCCTCCCCACGAACCCCAGCCGGTTCATGATCTCGTGAATGCCGGAATAGAACCGCTCGCATTGGCCTAAAAGACGGTCATAGTATCCCTCTTGCAAGATGACGTCAAAGAAGGCATGGCTGGCCATGATGGCAATGAGGCCGGCGTTGAACGTGCCGCTGTGTTGGGCTTTTCCCAGGGGAGCGACGTGGGCCATGATCTCCCGCTTGCCGCCAAACACGCTGAGGGGTGTGCCACCGCCGATGGCCTTGCCCAGCGTGCACAGGTCGGGCGTCACGCCATAGTCGCCCTGGATACACCCAGGGCCGGTGCGAAATCCAGACAGGATCTCGTCAAAGATGAGGAGCGCCCCCTGCTCGCGGGTCAGACGCCGTAAAAGTTCCAGGTAGCCGGGAAGGGGTAGAATGGTGCCGCTGTTATAGTTGACCGGTTCCAGGATGACCGCGGCGATTTCGTGCCCACGCCGGGTCAGGGTCTCTTCGACGCGCTCGAAATCGTTGAACGGCAGTACGATCACCTCGTCTTGCAGAGAATCCGACAAGCCCTTCATCGCCGGCGTGATTTGAGGCCAGAGATCTCCTTTGGCCGGCCAGTAATTGTAGGCCAGGTACTCGTTGTAGCCATGAAAGTGGCCCTCGAACTTGACCACCACTCTGCGCCCAGTGTACTCTCGCGCCAGCTTGACGGCATAGGCAGTGGTTTCGGTGCCGCTCATGGAAAAGCGCATCATCTCCATGCAGGGCACGGTCTGGGCAATCGTCTGGGCCAGCCGGGCGTGCCATTCGTTTTCATAGGCGCACAGGATGCCCATCTGCAGGGCCTGCTCGATGGCCTTGACCACCTGGGGATGAGCGTGGCCCAGAAGGGAGGCCCCGAAGGACAGGCACAGGTCGACGTACTCGTTTCCCTCCAGGTCGTAGACTTTGCCCCCTTCCGCGCGAGCAAGGTAGAACGGCTCGCCCAACCCTTTGTTGATCCGTGCCGACGAACATACCCCGCCCGGCAGGTATTTGCTGGCGA
Source organism: uncultured Anaerolineaceae bacterium (assembly GCA_964575225.1). Lineage (GTDB taxonomy): Bacteria > Chloroflexota > Anaerolineae > JAAYZQ01 > JAAYZQ01 > CAZNQW01. The sequence goes on from CAZNQW010000237.1 coordinate 1,390, forward strand.
GGGTCCAATTCTCCTGATTCCTCTTCATGGCCTGCTGCCCCTTGGCTGTGGATTTCCTGGAACGGAGGTTTCGGTTCTCAGGATCGACCCCCATGCTACCCGAGATCGAGCGCCTTGTCAACTGGGTGTCCATTGGGTAGCAGCACTTGTTGCAAAGTCTGGATTTACCTACGGTAGGCTCGCGGCGGATCGCGTGCAGTCTTTGACAGTCATCCGCCACAAAAAGCGTGGGATCTGGCGATCTCCAATGGTTTTCGCCCAACCGTACGGGCGGGTTTCAAACCCGCCCGTACAACGGACGACGCATGGGGCGGCCGGGAAAGGCTTGTCATGCCCCTACGATTCAGCAATTTTGCCAATGAACTTGCCGAGTTCATGTCTAGCCAGCATGGCCGATACTGCGCCATCCAAGAACTAATGCCTTAACCAAGGCGGCCCAAGATTTTCTTGACAGTCGGCCGGAACATGGTATAATTGTGCTGAAAGAACAGGTGTACGGCGTAATGCTGTACTTGGAACGGTCCATAGGAAAAGGAATTCACGTGAAACCGGGGTGCCATGTGCGCCTGGCAGGCTTTTGGGGTACCTGTTCGGTGCGGACTAGCACTGGGTATGCTCGTTATCCGGAAAGGGATTGGGACCGGAGATGTCTCTTGATCCCGATAGGGCCCTTTTGGTTGTGGCGATTGTCGCGGCAGCCGCCATCCTCTCGATTGTTCTTTTTATCCGCTTTGTGGGGAGTCGTCGCCGCTTTGTTCGTTGCGGTGCCAGGAGCCCCCGAGGCACCGTAGAATATTCTGCATGTGACCAGCCGCCAGCCCATTCGGCTGCCGTTCAGCCTGGACAAGGGCCGCCTGCCCTTCCTGCCGAGTTTCCTGAACTTGTAGCCGTCCAAGGTCCTCTGGCGCAGCAGCATTTTTCGATCCCCTTACAGGGACTGGCCATAGGTCGCCAATTCGACAACGATGTGGTTTTGAGCGATGAGCTGATGGTTTCCCGCCACCATGCCGTCCTCTCTTGGGAGCATGGGCAATGGGTCCTGTACGATCGCGACAGCTCTAACGGCACCTGGGTCAATGACCAACGCATCTTTCGCCACGTCCTGACGCCTGGGGATCGCATTCAGATATGGCAATCCCAATTTGTCTTTGCCCTTCCGGGGATGCCACTCCCTTCGCCCGCGCCTGTGGTTCCGGCAACGCCCGTGGTGCACGTCGAGGGCCAGCGCTTTGCCGGGTATGTCTTGGAGGACCTGATCGGCCGGGGCGGCATGTCCGAGGTATTCAAAGCGAGGGATCTTGGGGGGCAGTCGGTAGCCATCAAGATTTTGCAGCAGAGCGATCCGTATCTGGTGAACAAGTTCATGCAAGAGGGCAACAAGATCGGCCCTCTTTTGCGTAACCATCCCAATATCATTTTTGTGCACGAGTTTGGCCGCAGCGACGATGGCCGTCTGTATATTGTCATGGAATACGTGGATGCGCCGTCACTGCGCCGCCTGACGCGACAGGCGTTGGCCGAACCTCAGGTGGTGGCCATCATGGGACAGGTGTGCAGCGCCCTGGCGTTTGCCCACCGACACAATGTGGTTCATCGTGATATCAAACCAGAGAACATCTTGGTGACAGCCGAGGGAAAAGTCAAGGTGTTGGATTTTGGCATCGCCAAGCTGACGTCGGCGGCCACAGTGACCCGCGACAAGATCGTCGGCACGCCCGAGTACATCTCGCCCGAGCAAGCTCGCGGCGAGCCGGTGTGTCCGGCCAGCGACGTGTATGCCCTTGGGATCGTGCTCTATGAGCTGCTCACAGGCAGCGTCCCCTTTCGACGCCATCCCGGCGACGATCTCTATCGGGCGGCGATGGAAGTGATCCGCCAACATTTGAAAGAGCGCCCCGAGCCTCTGCGCAAGAGGAATCCAGAGATTCAGGTATCCAAACGGTTGGAGCAGGTCACGATGCGCGCCCTGAAAAAAGAGACCCGGGAACGATTTTCCTCGGCCCGGGAAATGGGGCAGGCGATGGGGTACAAAGAACCGAACGAGTTGCCGGTCCAGTCCGAGCGCCCTGAATCGGTGGGACTGGTGGTGATGAGGGGACCGCGACAGGGCCTGCGCATCCCGTTGTCTGGTGATGCGGTGATCCTGGGGCGCCTCGACCTGGACCCGGCCAATACCTCAATTTCCCGCCAGCATGTGACCATTTTCCCCCGAGGACAATCGTACTGGTTGCAGGATCTTTCCAAAAATGGAACCTGGGTGGATAGCCAGCGTGTGATGGGCGAAACGCCCATCCGAACCGGGGCCAAGATCACCATTGGCGATAGCGTGCTCCAGCTCGACAGGCTGTAGCCTATCAACCGGGCAAGTGCGACAAGGAGGAAGAAATGTCTGAGGATCGAACAACACCCATGCGCCAGCCGTCAAGGTCCCCGCGGGGGTCCGATTTCGACGATCAGGAAACGGTCTTTACCGATCACGACAGCGTGACCCCGCCCACGATCCCGCTGGGCGATCAGCCGCGGGCGCCGGGCTCTGGCCCAGGCTTTGTGCGGGCCACGCCATCGGGTGGTACGACCCCGCCGCCCTATCCGCCGCCAGGCGGAGGCTTTCCCTTTGGCCCCCCACCGGCTCAGGCGTCGGGCGACCAGACCATGATCATCGCCGAACGGCCCGCGCCTGTCTTTGCCTGGCTCGTGGTCGTCGATGGACCTGACCGCGGTTCCATCGGCAAGGTACACACCCTGCGCGCCGATACGACGACCATCGGCCGAGCCTCGGGCAACCACATCGCCTTGCGCGATGACACCTGCTCGTCGCAGCACGCCCGCGTGCGCACCGAGCCGACCGAGGGGAAAGAATCGGCCTTTGTGTTGTATGATATGGGCAGCAGCAACGGGACCTTTGTGGGAAACAAGGAATCGTATCGGGACGAGGGTAGTCGCACCTATCGCCAACCGTTGGCCGACGGCGATTATGTGCTCATTGGCGAGACAACCCTCGTCTTCAAGATGCTCTAGCGATTGCATTTTCGGTAGTTCGTGCCTGCCGCCGGGCTCGGTCCTCACGAGTCGGCTTGCAACACCTGCTGCGAAGGGTGTGCCGTTTGGTTGCCAAAAAGGAGGAGAACGACAGTGAACCATAAGTTGATGGTAGTTCTGATTGTGGCTCTTTTGCTGTTGTGCGTTGGGCCTGCGGGCGCCCAGGGCGTGGTGAGTGTGTCGATCGACGATCTGAATTTCGAGCAGTTCCCCAAAATCCGCAGTCTAATCACCGTTCGAAATGAGAATGGCGTACCCATTGTCGGGCTCGGCCCTGACAAGTTCGAGATCATTGAAGACGGGCGGGCCTCGTTCCCACCCACCGAGGTATCGGCCCACGTGAACCCGGATGCCGACATCTCGGTCGTCCTCGTCATCGATGTCAGCGGCAGCATGAAGGGCAAGCCGATCACCGGGGCCATGCAGGCCGCCAACGCCTTTCTCGATCAATTATCGGCCGAGGATCGGGTGGCCGTCATTGCCTTTGCCGATCGAATCAACGTCGATCCAGAGCAGTTGGATCCCGAAAGGGAACTGGCCTTTACCACCGACAAGAACGCGGCGCGGAACATTGTGAACTTTCTCGACACCAAACTCGGGTGGGATACTCCCCTCTACGATGCCATCTACAAAGGCGTCAAGATGGTCTCTACCGAGCCGGCGGGCAAGCGGGCCGTGATCGTCATGACCGATGGCAAGGACGAACGGGACAACGCCCAGGGGGTGGCAGTCAAGGACGCGGGCAGCACATCTACGCCGGACGATCCCATCCTCGAAGCCAATCGCCACAACATCCCCATCTTTTCCATCGGCTTGGGGACCAAGATCGACACCAAATACCTCACCCGCCTGGCAGAACGGACGGGCGGCGTCTATCAGCAGACGCCCGAAGCCGAAGAGCTGACCGTGCTCTTTGAAAACGTGTTGAACCAGCTCAAGCAGCAATACACCCTCACCTACAACTCGACCCTGCCCCAGGATGCCGTCTATCATAGCCTGCTGATCCGGGTCCAGTTGCCCCAGGGGCAATCTTATGACGAGACCAAGTTTCAGTTTGTGCAAGAGTCGGCGCCCATCCCGCCCGCCGAAGAGCAGACGCCGGTGTCCCCATCGGGTGAACCCACGGTCGCCATCGTAGCCCAGGTGAATCCCACGCCACCCCCGGCCATCGAAATCGAACCAGAGCCCGAAGCGACGGGCATAGGTGGGATTTTGGACCGCGTCAAAGAGATCATCGAAGAAAAGCCTCTCCTGGCGGCAGCCATTGGCGGAGGTGTCCTTCTGTTGTTGATCCTGATTATTGCCCTGATCATCGTACTGATGAAGGGGCGCGGCGCTCAAGAAGAAGAGTTTGCCACCGCTGGGTACGATCAACCCTACAGCGCGCCGCCCTCCAGTTGGGGGGAGAGCGCTACGACCCCAGGCACCCCGGCGTTGGATGCTGGCGGCGGTCGGACGGAGGTGGCCCCCTCCGAATGGCCCAGCTCAGGCGGCGGTTCCATGGGGCAGTTGCCGGGAAGCCGGCCGGCGGGCATGGGTATGGCCGCCGGCTTTGCCGGGGGAGATGCCCCGGCAGGTGGCACGCGCATCATCGAGCG
>CAZNQW010000238.1:0-5953 GCA_964575225.1 uncultured Anaerolineaceae bacterium
TCGACGACGGCCATCACGCCGTGGTTGTACAGGGCGCGGGCGAAACACTCCACGGCGATGTCGGCGCCGGCTGCCACGTGGGTCAGCATGCTGCGGCTGCCCACGGCGGCGCTCCGGCCCTCGAACCGGCGGCCGATGGTCTGTTCCGGCAGTTCGCGGAACAGGCCGGACAGCGGGTAGGGCGCCCCAGGGCTATCGTGTAATTCAAACCGGTACCCGGGGGGATAGGGGTACTCGACGAAATGCCAGCCGGTGGTCAGGGCCAGGTACTGATCGGAGCCCATGGTGTAACGCAGCCAGTGCAATCGGTTCGAGAGGGGCCGGTAGGTCCAGGGAAATTGCTCGCATCCCACGCCCTCGACCAGGATGAGGGCCACTTTGCCATCGGCCAGTCCCTTCAGGACCAGATCGGGGATGTCGGTAAGGGCCTCGCCGCCGGGCAGCGACGTGTGCAGCGGCAGGAACTCGTCGGGCCGGGGCATCAAGTGCAGGGGTCTACAGCTCACGTTGACGCCGCGAAAGGTATAGCCCGGCTGGGCCACGACGAAATAGTCGGGGGCGGCCGCATAAAACCCCTCGCTGCCGCCAAACTCGGCGCGGAAGGCCTCTCGGGAGATGACCCGATCCACGCCAGGACGAGCGGCCATCCGTTCCAGGTCGCGCACGGAGGGATCGAACAGGCCGGCAATGTGGGCGTGCATGCCCGCCGCCGACACCAACCCATCTAGGTCGGTGGTTTCGATGGCGTCGCGCCAGGGCATCAGCCCGCCAAGTCCGACGATGACCGGTTCTGCACCGGTGATCGCCAGGAACCGTTCGATCTCTTGGAAAACGGCCCCGATTTGAGCCGCGCGCTGGTCCTCGGTCTGGGGGCGGAACATGGCATGCAGGTAGGCGTGGGCATAGTTCAGAAAGAACCAATCGGGCGCATAGCGGGCGTCCAGATCCAGAGCGGTGTCGGTCACCCAGCGCACGGCGTCCGGCGTCAGGTCGCCGGGGTAGGGGTGGGCGCGACACACCGCCGCAGCCAGGTCCAGGCGAGGATGGGCCGCATCCAGCGGGCGCCCATCCCGCAGATCGACCAGGGTTTGCCACTCGACGACGTCGATCAATGCACCATGCATAGGTCACCATCCTGTGAATGCCAGTCGAACAACCCGCCGCGGATGGGCAGCGCTTGCCCGCAGGCCGCGCAGGCCGCACCGTTCAGTCGTTGGGCCGACAGCTTGGCGCCACATCCGCCCAGGTTGATGCGCTCGATGGCCGTCGCTCCGCAGGCCGGGCACAGCGTGCTGACCCACCGCGAGCCGACGAAATTGCCAAAGTAGACAAAGGGCAGCTTTTTCCGGGCCTGCTCCAGGGCGGCGTTGACGTCGTCGATGAGCGGGCGGTCATAGCCCACCATCTTGTACTCGGGCAGCAAGCGAAAGACGTGCCAGGCGATTTCAGGATCGACGGAGGCCAGAAAATCGGCAATGTCCGGGATATCGCCATCATTCAGCCCCTGGACGATGGGTGTGCTGACCTCCAGGTGGGTGAGGCGGCTCATGGTCTCGATGCTGCGCATCACGATGGTTGGGTCAGGGGCCCCCGTATGGGTGCGGTAAAAGTCGGTGGTGAAGGCCTTCAGGCTGACGTTGACAAAGGCAAAGGCCCGGGCCATCTCCTCGGCTACCTCGCGGGAGACATAGCCGTTGGTCAGGACGCCCACGGGCAACCCGGCCGCCGAGGCCACCCCCGCCAGCTCCAGAAGGGAGGGCAGGGCCACGGTCGGCTCGTTGATGGCAAAGGCGATGTTGTGGCACCCATACTGGGCCGCCAGGTCGACCAGGCGCCGGGGTGGCAGCTCGTAGCTCAACAACGGCTCCGGTTCGGAGCGGGCCACGTAGGCGTTGGAGCAATAGTCGCAGTCAAAGTTGCATCCGGCGCTGCCCAGGACAAGGGTCCGGCTGCCCGGCTGAAAGTGGTAAAAGGGCACGTTTTCGATGTGGTTGATGAACAGGGCACTATAGCGGTGGGGGAACCGCTCGATGACCCGGCCGCCGGCCCAGGTGTACATCTGACAAAAGCCTACCCGGCCCTCGACCAGGTGGCAGCAACGCTCGCAGTAGGGACAGGTCCCGCCGCTCATTTCCAAAGCTCGTGCCTCCTTGCGCGCCCTGGCAGCGCCACGGCCGCGCGCGTGATCGATTCGCCATGGTCGCCAACGACATCCACCATCCGGATGTCGATCCGGTACAGGGCTCTCAGGTTTTGTTCGGTCATGGCCTCGTCGGGTGAGCCCAGGGCCAGAAAGGCTCCGTCCTTCATAAGGGCCACCCGGTCGGCTGCGAACAGGGCATGATCGGGGGCATGGGTGGCCATCAACACGGCGAGCCCCCTCTCCCGCGCCAGCCGGCGGACGGTCTCCAGGACCAACATCTGATTGCCAAAGTCCAGGTGAGAGGTCGGCTCGTCCAGCAGCAGCACCTCCGGCTCCTGGGCCAGGGCCCGGGCAATCAATGCCAACTGCCTTTCGCCGCCGCTGATCTCGGTGTAGCGCTTGTGGACCAGGTCCTGCAGCCCCACGGTTTGGATGGCTTGCAGGGCAATCTCGGTGTCGCGCGCTGTGGGCACAGAGAACAAGCCCAGATGGGGGGCGCGGCCCATGCGCACCACCTCCAGGACCTGGTAGGGAAAGAGGACGTTGTGCTCCTGAAAGACAAAGCCCAGAACCTGGGCCCGGCGCGTTTCGTCCAGGGTGGTGAGGTCCACGCCGTTCAGAAGGACCTTGCCCGATTGTAGAGGCAAGAGACCCGCGGTACAGCGCAGGAGCGTCGTCTTGCCGCAGCCATTGGGGCCCAGCAGGCTGAGGATCTGGCCCTTGGCCAGGTCCAGGTCAAGATTGCAAAAGATCGGACGACTGCCGTAGCTGAACGTGGCATTCTGCACCTGGATGCGGGTAGTCATCAGGCCCAGCCTCCCCGGGTGCGGCGCAACATCACGGCAAAAAAGGGCGCGCCCACGATGGCCGTCAGGATGCCCAGCGGGATCTCGGCGGCCATCACCGAGCGGGCCAGGTTATCGATGATGGTCAGATAGATCGCGCCCAGGGCCAACGACACCGGCATCAGCACCCGGTTGTCGGGCCCGACCATCATCCGGCCGACGTGGGGGATCACCAGTCCCACCCAGCCGATGATGCCCGAGACACTGACCCCGGCGGCGGTCACCACGGTGCAGGCGGCGATGAGCACGGCCTTGAGCCGGTCGGGGTTGACGCCCAGGGCTCGGGCTTCGTCGTCGCCCATGGACAACAGATTGACGCGCCAGCGCAGGAGGAGCAGCGTGCCCATACCCAGGGCCATCGGGGGGGCAGCATAGACCACATCGGATTTGGAGACGGTCGCCAGGCTGCCCATCAGCCAGAAGACGATGGCCGGCAGCTTTTCCTGGGGGTCGGCCACGTACTTGGCCAGGGAGAGCAGGGCGCTAAAGATCGAACCGATGACGATGCCCGAGAGCACCAGCATCAGCGTGGGGGTGGTGCGATACACGCGGCTGATCAGATAGGTGAACACTACGGCCACAATGCCAAAGGCCAGGGCCGAAAGCTGGATCACGACGGCGCTGCCCGACAGCAGGATGCCCAGCGCGGCGCCAAAGCCCGCCCCGGCGGTGACGCCCAGGATGTCGGGACTGACCAACGGGTTCTGGAACATGCCCTGAAAGGCGGCGCCACTCACCGACAGTCCAGCTCCGATGAGCATCGCCAGGAGCACCCGCGGCAGCCGGATGTTGAACACGACGGTTTCGACGGTCTCTTCCCAGTCGACCTCGACGGGCACCAGAGGCGAGGCCAGGACCCGCACCATGGTGCCCGGCGAGATGGGATAGCGGCCCAGGAACAGGGAGCCAAAGCCGACCGCCACGCTCAGCAGCACGAGGGCGACGATGAGAGTCTGCTGGCGGCGATCCACGCTACTCTCCCAGCGCCGGGCCGGTATAGTCTGCCCCAAAGACCGATTGGTAGAATTCGTCGGCCACCACCTCGATGTCGACGTCGGCAAACTGCTCCGGGTAGAGCTTGGTAGCCAGCCAGTAGATGGCAAACAGGGCCCGCGGCGAGGAAAAGTCCCACCCGGCTTCGGGCAGGGCATAGACCCGCTTGTTCTTGATGGCCGACACGCTGGCCACCTGGGAATCGTTCAGGATGCCCTCCACGTCGGCCCCGTTCAGCGTCACAATGACCTCAGGGTCCCACACCAACAACTGCTCGGGCGAGACGTCGGGTAGCCAGCCGCTCAGCTCTTGGGCTACGTTCACGCCGCCGGCGAGGACGATCTGGGCGTGCTCAAAGGTGTCGGGGGTGTACCCATGATCGATCTCGTGGCCGGCGTAAAAGACGTGCACCTTCTCATCCTCTGGAATGTCGCCCACGCGGGCGGCGATCTCATCGAGCTGCCCCTGCAGGTAGGCGATAAGATCCTCGGCCCGATCCTCCGCGTCGACGCACTGGCCCACGATGCGGATGTCGTCCATATAGTGCTCGATGGTTTCAAAGTGGGCAATGACCACCGGCAGGCCCGGCGCCTGTTTCATCAGGGCCTCGGCTTGTTTGATGCGCCCATAGCCGCCGTGCAATACCAGGTCGGGGCCGATGCGCAGGATTTCCTCCACGCTCAGATCGCGCCCGGCGTACGGGGCTGCTAGCTCCATCAGCTCGGGGTGGACGCTGGTGATAAAGGCGCCGTAGGAGGTGCCGTCTTTGACCATCTCGTCGACGGCTACGATCTTGTCGCACTCTCCCAGGGCGCAGATGATTTCGGTGATGCCCGAGCGCATCGAGGCCACGCTGCTCACATCCTTGGGGATCTGTACCTTGTTGCCCAAAGAGTCCACCACGGTGATCGATTCGCCGGGAGCCAGGGGCTTGACGGTGGGCACCGGGCCCGACGATTCGGGGGCGCCCAGGGGCTCGATGAGGATGACGTACTTGACCCAACTGCCCTTGTCATAACCGGGGATCACGGTGTTGACCCCACCCTCGTCGTTGTAGGCCAAAATGCTCTGCTCGTCGAGAATGTCGAGCGTGACCTGGCCCTCGTAGCCGTCGCTGGCTACCAGGCGGATGCCCCCCTCGGTGATGCCGGCGGCTGCCAGTACGTCCAGCAGTCGGACGCCTGTGTAGTGCTCGCCCTCCGCGTCGATCTCGATCTGCTCCAGGGCTTGAAGATCGGCCAGGGTAAAGGGCTTGCCGTTGGCCGTGAAAAGGGCGTCGGCCGCGGGTGCGGCTGTCGGTTCGGGCTCGGCGGTGGGCTCGGCTTCGGGCGCTGCTCCGGCTTCTGTTGCCGAGCCCTCGCGGATCTCGACCGTGTCGCGCACCCAGGCGCCCTTGCCCTGGCCTGGAATCACGGCGTCCAGGGTGCCGCCTTCGCCGTAGGCCAGCATGCTCTGCTCGTCCAGGTCGGCGACCATCACTTCGGCCGAATAGCCGTCGCGGCCGACCAGGAGGATCGACGGAACCTCGGCCAGTCCGGCCGCGGCGAGAAGGTCGAGGATGCGCACGCCGGTATAGGCCGTGCCATCGACGGCCGCCTCGATCTGCTCCAGGGCCTGCAATTGCTCCAGCGTGAACGACTGGTCGTGGACGGTGAGGGCGGGCTCGCCGCTGACCGGGGGCGCCTGGGTGTCTTGGGGGGTAGCCTGGGTAGCTTGGGGCGATGGGGCTGGCGTGGCGGTGGGAGAGCCACAACCGGCGAGACCTGCCAGAATGGCTACCAGCATGATGGCGGATAGGGTTTTGCGTAGCCGCTGTATCATCCTTTCATCCTCCTTGATCGGTTCTGATGTCCTCGGTGTCACCAACAAAAAAGGCGTCTCGAAAACGAGACGCCAGCATTCCATACAGCCGTGGGCTCATCTCCTTTCCAAGAATGGGAGGCACAGCCGTTTCCTGCTGTACCTTGCCGGC
>CAZNQW010000239.1:0-5914 GCA_964575225.1 uncultured Anaerolineaceae bacterium
TACGTGGCCTGGGAGGACTGGCGCTACCCGGAGAACCCCGAGATCTATGTGAGCTGGTCGCGGGACAATGGCGTGACTTTTGGCGTGGACATTCCGGTGGACATCCCGGGACGCGGCACGTCGTATCGCATCGAACCGGCGTTGGCTGTGTCGACGACCCGGGAACTGGTGGATCGGTGGGATCCAGTCATACAGTGGACTGTGACAGTGCCCTGTGACATTACCGCCGTCCACGTGGCCTGGCAAGAGGGCCAGGGCGACGAGGCCGACGTGTACTATAACTATGCCACTCACACTGAGTGGACACCGCCGGAATACTACGACCTGTGCGGTCAGGTGAATCCTTGCGAGGCTTTTCCCTACGACTTTTGCTTCGACCCGCCCCACGGGGCGCAACAGCTCAACGATTGGGCGATCGATTCCGATTACGTGTTGCCGGCCGATTCGGCGCCGCCCTGGCCTGTCGAGCCCTCGTGGCAGGGCCAGGTATCTCTCATTCGGGCATCCGATCTGGATTTGACCTATTGTCATGAGAGTCGGTTCATCACTGACACGGACATCATAGCTTACAGCAGGGGTGATATCTTCAGCAAAGGTGTGTTTGTCACCTGGTCCGACGCCGGCAGCTTTGACGATTGGCGCCACGAGATCCAGGTGCGGCGGGTGGCGGCGCCTGGTGGAGATCCCGAAGTATATGAAACGTGTGAGGATCAGGCCTCGGGGGTGCTCAACGACAACGCCAAGCTGTACGCCTACCGCGACGACCTGGATCAGTACGAGGTCTACCAACCGGCGGCGACTCTGCAACAGCACCCGGCTCTTTACTCTGCGCCGCCGAACGATCCGGATTTCACTCCCGATCTCACCCTCGCATGGGACGACGACCGCTGGGACGCGCCCATGGAACCGGGGACGGTGCGCAACCGGGACGTGTTCTATGCCCCGTGGGGAGTGGCCCCGGAGGGGATCTATGTCTCGCCGGTGATCGACGGCCGCTCGCTCCAGTCGACCTGGTACGCGCTGGCCTGGCAGGGGGCCACACAACACCGGGGCGACCTGCTGATGCAGACGCGGATCGGCAACGATCCGTATCCGCCCCAGTCGGACGTGGAGACGACCACCTGGACCCAATGGAGCGGCAACCCGAGCACGCCGGGTTACTGTGACAATATTGAGGACGTCTCGGGGGCGGGCTGCTACTATGACATCCCCGGGCGGGCCATCGTCGACGCCGACGGTCACAGGTGGCCCGAGGCGCGGTACATCCAATACAAGGTCATTATTCGGGGATACGATCGGATCACGGCCCTGAGCCGGGTGACGATCCATTATAAGGGGATGGTGACCCGTTACCTGCCGATTGTGTTACGAAATCGCTGAGCGGAGGAATCTGTGTTAAAATTGGCTATCACGGGCAAGGGCGGGGTGGGCAAGACGACGCTGGCGGCGCTGCTGGCCCACGCTTTTGCCGAACGAGGACACAAGGTGCTGGCTATCGACGCCGACCCGGCTACGGGTTTGGCGGCGGCCTGTGGCGTGCCGCCGGAGGAAGCGGCGGCGATCACGCCGGTGGCCGAGATGGAGGATCTGATCTATGAGCGGACGGGCGCCCGCAAGGGGGAGATCGGTGGCTTTTTCAAGCTGAATCCGCGGGTGGACGACATCCCGGACCGCTTTGCAGTGAGCGCTGACGGCATTCGCATCCTGACGATGGGGACGGTGCAGGCCGGCGGTACAGGCTGCCTGTGCCCGGAGAACGCGCTGCTGCGCAGCCTGGTGACCCACCTGCTGCTGCGGCGGGACGAAGTGCTGATCATGGACATGGAAGCCGGGGTGGAGCATTTTGGCCGGGGCACCGCCAGCGCGGTGGACGCCCTGCTGGTGGTGGTCGAACCGGGGCGGCGTAGCTTGCAGGCGGCGCGCACGATTCGTGGCCTGGCCAACGACCTGGGCATCCAGAATCAGTTCCTGGTGGGCAATCGGGTGACGTCGGACGCGGACCGGCAGTTTATCGCCGAGCAATTGCCCGAGTACGAGGTGATCGGCTATCTGCCGACCGATGCCCGGGCCATCGAGTCGGATCGATTGGGACAGGCGATCTTTGCGCTGGCTCCCGATTTGGTGGCAGAGGCCAACAAGATTGTCGACCGTTTGATCAGTCTGTAGTAGGGGGACGGCTGTTTGCCCGTGGGTGGCAGCTTGCCGGGGAGGGACAGGATGGCAATCCAAGAGCGCACGCCAACAGGCATTGAGGGTTTGGACAGGATGCTGGATGGAGGGCTGATCGCAGGCTCGATCGCCCTGCTTCAGGGCGCGCCGGGCACGGGCAAGACGACCCTGGGGATGCAGTACCTGTACCATGGGATCACTCAGCATGATGAGTCTGGCCTGTTGATCACCTTTGAGCAGTTTCCCCATACGCTGTATCGGGATGCCCTGTCCCATGGCTGGAACCTGCGCGAACTGGAACAATCCGGCAAATTGCGGGTGGTCTTTACGTCGCCCCGGGTGTTTCTGTCCAGCTTGCAATCGCCCCTCAGCCCCATCAGCAGCGCCATTCGGGAACTGCAGGTGCGCCGGGCCGTGATCGACAGCGCCACCCACTTTCGCACCCTGACGGAGGATCCGGTGCAATTGCGGGCCTATTACAATCAACTGGTCAACGGCCTGCGGCGAGAAGAGATCACGTCTTTGTTGCTGAGTGAAGATTCGGGCCCGGACCTGGTGCGAGGAGATCGAGGGCGGTTGGCCTTTGTGGTCGATGCGGTCATGGTCTTGCGCTATGTGGAGATCGACAGTGTGATGCAGCGGGCCATCGCCGTGCTCAAGACGCGGGGCAGCCATCACGACCCGGCCATTCGCCGTTTCGAGATCAAGCCCGGGGGCGCCCAAGTGTACGATGCGTTCAAGGGCCGGGAGGGGCTGATGAGCGGTCAATCGCGGCGCGCCGGGTGACGGCAAGAACACCGACCGGTTTCACCGGACATCGTCCGGTTTTGCCGGTGAGTCCATTGGAAACGGCTCTTTCCCCGCGGAAAGAGCCGTTTTGGTCGGTGGTTCGGTTTTTGTAGAGTTGGTTACCGCCGCAGAATCTCGTCGATGGGATAGGCCTGCATCACGCGGGTGGTCTGGCGAAAGCCCAGTTTGTGCCAGAATCCGGCGTCGCCGGGCACAATGACCGAGATGGCGGCGGCCCCCCGTGTCCGAAAACGGTCCGCGATCTCGCGGACCATCTGGCGGCCAATGCCCTGCCTTTGGAAATGGGGATGCACAGAGGCCAGGTAGATGACAGCCCGGGAACCGTCAAAGCTGCCGCGGATCAAACCCACGACCTGACCCTCTTGCTCGGCGACCAGGAACTCGGCTGCCTGGCACTCGCTCACTTTGCGCATGGCCTCGGGACCGTCCATGTCGGCATGTCCGTACTGCTGGTTGGCTTTTAAAATGTCCACCACGGCGTCAATGTCGGCGGTCGTAAAGTCTCTGATTCCCATGGCCCGTCCCCTTTCCTGTCGTCGAGATTTGACTACCTCTGAAACAGCCCAAGCGCGTCAGCCCCAGCCGTGGGGCCGATCCAGGCTCTGAGCGCCTTTGACAAGAGGACACCGAGTGATGGGGCTGTCCCAAAAGCAGGAAATCGGCTCTTTTCGCACAAGGAAACATAGTGAATCTATCTAGTTCCCCCGGTATTTGAGAGCCATCCGACGCTTTGGAATTTCTTTTGGGACAGCCTCTGAGGCGAGTGTGCTTGACAGCGCGTTTACTCGCCCTCGATCAGGGCATCTACCGCTGTTTGCGACTCGTCCAGTTGGGACAGCAACTCCTCTTTTTTGGTGGTTGCGGCCGTCTTGCCCTCTTCGATGGCTTCTTTGACTTTGGTCTGGATCTTTTCCGTCTTTTCGCGGGCTTGAGCCTGAAGCTGCTCGGCCCGGCGGCGCGCTTCGTCGCTGAGTTCACCTGCGTGGTCTTTGATCTCGATGCCCTTGTCGCGGATGAGCAGGCGCGTTTCCTCGCCGGCCTGTGGGGCAAAGAGTAGTGCGGCGGCAGCGCCCACGAGGGCTCCGACCATAAAGCCTGCCAGGAAATCGATGCCGTATGTTTTTTCTGCCATTGGATGGTTCCTTTCTCTAAAAAAGGTTTCGTACAGGGGCTTGTTATTCCTCGGCCTGGGTCCAAGCCCAAAGGGCTCAGGCCTGGTTGGTTGAGTCGTCCTACGGCGTCTTGCGCCGGGAAGGACTCTTGACCAGAGTTTTGAAGGTTTGCTTGACGCCAGAGGCATAGCTGGCGGCTTTGATGACCGGATTGACCACGGCGTCGCTCACAAAGGTGGTCGTGCCACGCACGGTGCTGGCGGTGTCGTTGACAGATCGCAGGATGGGATAGATTTCCTGGCGAAGCAGGGCGATCAGGCTCTGCAACTGGAAGATCAAAACGGCCAACAAGACACCGGTGACCAGGGTAATGAACGCCAGGACAATGATGGCAATGTCGCGGATCACGGTGGTGACTACGGGATGGGTGACCATGCCATAGACGGCTGCGACGATGAGCAGGAGCAGCACCAGCAGGCCTGCGACCAGGCCCACAGTAGCCCATCGGCTCCGGTTTGGGCCTGTGGGCGCCTGAATGGTGTCCTCGGGGAGCGTGTCCGCTTGGCGCGGAGTGGGTCCTTCCATCTGTTCCATATGTGCTCCAATTCCGGATCTGTAGGATCGCTCAATGCGTGATTATTATATCATATCTCTTGTATGGGGTCAAAACCTAAAAATCTCGTCGGGACTTGTAACGCATGGGGCACGGGATGTCGTGTCCCTACTCCGGCACCACGTCTTGGCCGACTCGGCAACAAGCCCTGGTGAAGGGTTTTCCGGTAGTTGCAGTTTGCTCCGGAAGCCACTATAATGGGCCTTTCAAGCAAAGTTCCGCGAGGGTGTTGGGGCGGCTTTTCGATAGGGAGAGACGGATGAGGATTGCACAGGAGCAGGATCTGGTCTTGATCATCGGCCAGGATCGCAAAGAGACCATTGTACGACTTCAGGCGGGCGGGCAGCTTCAAACCCATCGGGGTTGCATCCAACACGACGATCTGCTGGGACAGCCGCTGGGGCGGGAGATCCGCTCTCACCTGGGCTATCGGTTTGTGGTGTTGGAACCCAGCAGTTTCGATCTGATCCGATTGCTCAAGCGCACGACGCAGATCATGTTTCCCAAAGACGTGGGCTATACGCTGCTCAAGTTGAGTGTCATGCCCGGCAGCCGGATCGTCGAGGCCGGGACGGGGAGCGGGGGGCTGACGGTGGCTTTGGCGCGGGCCGTAGGCGCCACGGGGCGGGTGTACAGTTATGAGGCGCGGCCCGA
Organism: uncultured Anaerolineaceae bacterium; assembly: GCA_964575225.1. GTDB lineage: Bacteria > Chloroflexota > Anaerolineae > JAAYZQ01 > JAAYZQ01 > CAZNQW01. Next base: position 5,359 of record CAZNQW010000239.1, read on the forward strand.
TATTTTGCAGTTGGCCCGCAAGAACCTGGCGGCCCTGGGGTTGGAAGATCACGTCGAGTTCAAGCAGCGGGATATCGTCGAGGGTTTTGACGAACGAGACGTTGACGCGCTGTTCCTGGATGTGCGGCGACCCTGGGCCTATTTGTCACAGGTCGTGGAGGCGCTCAAGCCGAGTGGCTTTTTCGGGGCGATAGTGCCCACCACCAATCAGATCGCAGCCTTGGTGCGAGGGCTCGAAATGCAGCAGTCCTTTGGCGCCATTGAGGTGGAGGAAATCTTGGTGCGGGGCTACAAGCCCGTGCCCGAGAGGCTTCGGCCGGCCGACCGGATGGTGGCCCACACCGGCTATCTGGTGTTTGCGCGGCGAGTGGATCGGCAGGTGACCGAAGGGGATTTCTGGCTGGATCGACGGCGCCGCAAATATCAGGAGGCGCAGGAAGAGTCGGACGAGGGGATGGTCGATTTCATAGATCTGGAGTAGGCCTGAGTCAGGCTGCGATGCCTGGCCGGCAGATATGGTCTGTAGGGCGGATCCTTGGGGATTCGCCCTTTTTTG
>CAZNQW010000240.1:0-5908 GCA_964575225.1 uncultured Anaerolineaceae bacterium
CCTGCCACTTGGATTCCCAGCAGGAGTAGGGGAGCCAAAAGTTTGTCAGCCGCCTGGTCCTATGCTATACTGATGGGTGAGCCCCTGTAGCTCAGAGGATAGAGCAGTGGTTTCCTAAACCATTGGTCGCAGGTTCGACTCCTGCCAGGGGTACTCGATGTGCTAGAGAACAGCGAAAGCAACGAACACTCGTTAAGGAGAAAGAGATCTATGTCTCGACAACCGGTGCGTGACCTACGACGACGACAGCGACGAAGGCAAAAGGTGCGCAATCTGCGGGCCCGTTTGGAGAAAACCACCAGTCCGCAGGAGCGCAGGCGCCTCATCGCCAAGATTCAGAAAATCAGTTACGACGCGCCTGTACCCGAAAAATAGGTCCAAAGAGGGTGCGCTGATCGGGGCGCACCGCCGGAGGATCAGCGTGAATCCGAGCGCCGCGCTTGGCGCGTTCGGAACCTCCGACTATCCCTGTGAGCCTGGCAGTGGGCATATTGTACGTCGTCGGCGCGCCGGCGGGCGATCTCGATGACCTGACGCACCGGGCTCGGCGCATCCTGGGTGAGGTAGCCCTCGTCGTTGCCGAGGATGTAAGCCTGGGCCAAAAGCTCCTGGCCCGGCATGGGTTGACCACTCCTCTTTTCACCTTGCAGCCCTCGATCGGGGCAGAAGACCTGAACACCCTTCTCGATACTCTGGCCGACAGAGATGTCGCGCTCCTCACGTCTGGCTGGTCTGTGGGCCCCCTGCAAGTGAGCCAGCAGCTCATCCGTGCGGCTGTGGCGCGAGAGATTCGAGTGCTGGCCGTTCCAGGACCTTCTTTTCCCATTGCCGCTCTTGTGATCTCGGGCCTGCCGGCTGACAGCTTTGTGTACCTCCACCGCTTGCCCCAAGAAGCCGAGGTGCGGCGGGCATTGCTGCATGCCGTTTCGGACGAGCGACGAACCCTTGTTTTGCTCGACGCCCTCGACGGCCTGTCCGAGCTGTACCGTGCCCTTGGCGACCGGGAGTTGGCCGTCGTTGCCTCCTTGGAGGAGAAGGGGGCCCAGGTGGCCTGGCGAGGGACCCTGCCCTTGGCCATTGAGGAATTTGCCGATAGGGTGATTGACTGTCCTTGTGCTCTGGTTGTGGACGGCGCACCAGAAGCCGCTCGGTGGGACGAAGAAAAGGTCCGCCAGCAGATCCAGGCCCTGCTGAAGCGGGGCCACGGGGCCAAGGCGATCAGCCAGCAGTTGGCCGTGGAATCGGGCTGGCCCCGGCGCCAGATCTATCAACTCGCTCTGAGCGCCCGCAAGGACCCGCCAGATTCCACAAAGACCATCACCGGATAGGAAGGATCGATCGATGTCAAACTCAAATCAAAAGATCCTGGCGCCGCTCCGTTTCTCCCCACTGCCCAAAGAAAAGGTATGGGGTGGTCGCAAACTGGCCCAGTTCTGCGAACAGGATTTGCCGTCCGACCGGGCCATCGGCGAGATGTGGTGTGTATGGGATCATCTGTCCCCTGCCAACGACGCCTGGGCAGGCAAGACCCTCGCTGAATGGGTCCGCGAGGATCCCTTGCCCTTGCTTGGCTCGCGATTGGCCGAGGCAGGCCATGTCGACTTTCCCCTGCTCATCAAGCTGATCGACGCTCAGCAGACCCTGTCGGTGCAGGTACACCCCGACGATGGCTATGCTCAAGAGCATGAAGGGGAGCCTTTTGGCAAGGCCGAAGTTTGGTACATTCTGAGTGTAGAACCCGGCGCCCGACTGATCCGGGGGTTAAAAGAACCCCTGGATCGCGCCGCTGTGCAAGAGGCCATCGACGATGGAGTGCTGCAGGACTGGTTGGACTATGTGCCGGTGGCTCCAGGCGACGTGATCTATAACCCACCTGGGACCATCCACGCCCTGGGCGAGGGAATTTTGTTGTACGAACTGCAACAATCCTCCGATATCACCTATCGGTTGTACGACTGGGATCGGCAGGACCCCAATCGGCCCTTGCACATTGAAAAATCCCTCGATGTATCCCATCTCGAACCCTATCCCAAGCAAAAGATCCAGCCCATTGAGGTTCGGAAAGACAGCACGGTCCGCATCTATCTGTGCGCCTGCAAACACTTTGCGGCCGAGCTGCTTCGGGTCGAGGACACCACCTTCGAGCGCCCGGCCGGAGAGTGTTTTCACGTGCTCACCGTTCTTTCGGGGAGCGGGACCGTACGCTATCCGGCAGCGCCGCTGGCAGGAGTGTCCCTGCGCCCTGGGAATTCGCTGCTGATCCCAGCGGGGATTCCGGTTTACACGATCCAGGCGGTTGAGCCCCTGACGTTGATCAAGGCCTACGTACCTCATCTCGAGACCGACATCGTGCAGCCGTTGCAGGCGGCGGGGATTTCGGAACCCCGAATTCTTCAGCTTGGAGGCGCATCGGGTCCCTCTGACCTGGCCCCTTACCTCCCTTGAGTTTAGCCCTTCGGGGTCATGGCGGGGCGTGCAACGGCTATTTGCACCCGCTCTCGTGCTCCAGGCGCGCCTTTTGGCGCGCATAGTAGGTATAGTCGCCCGGGTACTCGGTCAACTCGCCTTCTTCCAGCTCCACGATGCGCTCGACGACCCGATCCAAAAAGTACCGGTCGTGAGAGATCACCAGAACTGTGCCCTCGAACTCGTCCAGGGCATTCTCCAGGACCTCGCAGGAGGGCAGGTCCAGGTTGTTGGTCGGTTCGTCCAACAGCAAAAAGTTGGCGTCCGAAAGCATCAGCTTGGCCAATTGCAGCCGGCTGCGCTCTCCACCCGACAGATCGCCCACCCGGTTGCGCACCCTCTGATACGGAAACAAGAAGCGCCCCAAAAAGCTCACGGCCTGCTGCTCGTACATCGGCTTGACCTGGCGGATCTCGTCGACGAGGGTTTTGGCCGGATCGAGGGTCTCGTGTTGCTGGGCATAGTAGCCGACACGTACGCTGGGGCCGATCTTGATCACGCCTTCGGTGGGTTCTTCCTCCCCCAGGATACAGCGAAACAGCACGCTCTTGCCTGCGCCATTGGGACCCAGCAAGCCCACCCGCTCGCCATGTCCGATGAGCAGATCCAGGTCGACCAGGACGATCTGCTCGTCCGGGCCCTCGCCGGGTTCCGCGGCAAAGACTTTGGTCAGGCCGGCAATATCCAACACCTTTTGCGAGCCGCGCCAGCCGCCCAGTTCCAAGGCCATCCGCCGTCTCTCTAGCGTGGGCCGTTCGATCTGATCCATCCGATCCAGCATCTTGCGGCGGCTCCGGGCCTGGCGCGCATGACGCTCGTTCACCACCAGATGGGCCCAATGCTCAAAACGGGTGATGGCTGCCTCGATGCGGGCGATCTCTTTCTGCTGGGCCTCGTACAACTGCTGTTGGCGAAGCAAGGCGAGTTGCTTCTCCACGGCATAGGCCGAGTAGTTGCCTTGGTAGACCGTCAGCCGGTGGTCTTCCACTTCGGCAATCGAGGTGACGCACCCATCCAGCAGATAGCGATCGTGGGAGACGATCACTACCGTGCCGCCAAAGCCTGCAATCAGGCGCTCCAGATACGCCTTGCCTTCCAGGTCCAAGTGATTGTCTGGCTCGTCCAGCAGTAATAGATCGGCGTCGACAGCGAGCAGTTTGGCCAGGCCTACCATCTTTCTCTGGCCGCCCGACAGAACGCTCACCGGAAGGTCAAAGGCCGATTCCTCCACCCCCAGCGTCCGCAGCGCTTCACGGGCCCGGCTGGAATAGCGATACCCGTCGAGCCGTTCGAACTCGGCCTGGGCCCGCGCCAGGGCAGAGAGGGTGCGCTCTGTGGCGGCCTGATCGTCGAGCAGGCCGGGATCGGCCAGACGTGCCTCAATGCGCCGCAATTCCGCCTCTGCACACACCAACTCCTTGGAGGCGCTGAGCACCTCCTCCCACGCCGTTCGCGATGGGTCGAGGGCCGGCTCTTGCGCCAAATAGCCGATCCGCGCCTCTTTGTGTCGAAAGACCGAGCCCGAGTCGGGCGCTAATTCGCCGGCAATGATGCGCAGCAGGGTCGATTTCCCCGCGCCGTTGGGTCCCACCAGGCCCACCTTTTGCCCGGCCTGAATTTCCCACGACACGCCATCCAGCACGGTCTGGCTGCCATAGGTGTGTACCAGATTGCCCAGATTTACAACGATCACTACCCTACCTCCCTACCAGTCGGTGGGGGCTCGCTCGCATCGTCAGCGGATGGGATGTCGGTCAGAAAGAAAAAAAGGCCGCAGACGCGAGCGCGCCCACGGCCAAGTTACCATAATATTCAGCGTCAGGGCGCACCACTTTCCCATAGGTCAGCCGGGCAAGCGCCCTTGAAGCTGGGCAAATAGAGAAAACTACAGCCGACAAGAAAAAATATCACGTCCTTGATCTCCCTCTGAACTTCGTACCTCAGTATAGGGCAACCTGTCGGGACTGTCAAATGTCTCGGCGAAAAAAGCGGGATGCAACCCAAGGGCAAGCGCACAACCCTCGGCGCCGGTTGCCAAGGTGGGCCGTGACTGCTATAATGTCGCCGATGTTTGCATTCCGGCGGCAGGACCTGCCGATGGGTTGTGGGGAGTACACATAGATTCCTGGTATGTCCAAACCAGCGATTCCCTTTTTGCGATCTTGGGACCCGGTGCCTGCCGAGTACCGTCGCAACTTTCGCCACCTGTATTTTGACACTGCCTGGTTTGGGGTATTGTCCGCCAGCGCCGTGTCCTTTGTCACCGTCTATGCCACCCGCCAGGGAGCGAACGCCTTCCAATTGGGCCTGCTAAGCGCAGGCGCGGCCTTCATCAACCTCTTGTTCACCCTGCCCACAGGGCGCTGGCTGGAGGGTCAATCGACCGATTCGGCTGCGTTTTGGGCCGCTGCCGCCCACCGGTTCTTTTACCTTCTGTGGATCCCGCTGCCCTGGCTTGCGAGCGCCGAGACCCAGATCTGGGTTCTCATCGGCCTGAACCTGCTAATGAGCATCCCGGGCACGGTGCTGGCGGTCAGCTTTAACGCCCTCTTTGCCGACTCGGTTCCGCCTGAATGGCGAGGGCGCGTGGTGGGTATTCGCAACGCCCTGTTATCTGTCACGTTCATTCTCGTGTCGCTGCTGTGCGGATTCATCCTCGACCGCGTTCCTTTTCCAACCGGATATCAGATCGTCTTTGGGATTGGCGTTTTAGGCGCAGCCATGAGCACGGCCCACCTGCGGTTTGTGCGCCCCCCTACTGCCCAGGCGGTCAGGCCCCGGACGGGCCGCAGCCTGGGTGACATGGCGGTTCCGGGCCGGTTTCGCGCGGCCGTGGATGGCCTGCGACCCTACGCGGGTCTACGCTTTCTCCGGAAATTCAAAGGCCGTCCACTCAAGCCGGCAATCCTCACCGGCCCCTTTGGCCGCTTGGTGGCGGTGATCTTTGCCTTCTATATGGCAGTCCAACTGGCCATTCCAGTCTTTCCCCTTCACTGGGTCAACAACCTACACCTGACCGACCGGGAGATCGGCCTGGGCACTGCTGTGTTCTATGTCGCCGTCTTTTTGGGTTCGATCCAATTGGGACCATTGGCGCGACGTTACGGCCACCATCGGCTCACAGCCATCGGTGCAATCCTGATGAGCGCCTACCCAGGGATCATGGCCCCAGCCCGGGGCCTGTGGCTGTATCTGGTCGCTTCCTTCGTGGGCGGGCTGGGATGGTCGCTCGTCGGGGGTTCGCTGACGAACTATGTCCTCGAGCAGATTCCATCGGATCACCGTCCCGCCTATCTGGCCTGGTACAACCTGGCGCTCAACGCGGCGTTGCTCAGCGGCTCGCTGTTAGGTCCTCTGGTAGCCGATGTCGTCAGCATTCCTGTGGCGCTCGGTCTCTTTGCCGCCCTGCGCCTGATCACTGCCCTGGCTATCCTCCGCTAGG
>CAZNQW010000241.1:0-5856 GCA_964575225.1 uncultured Anaerolineaceae bacterium
GCGTCAGGCGATTTGCGCACAGGAAGCAGACCAGACAGGTCTTTGAGACCTGTCTGGTCTCTCGAACGCGAAATCTGCTACAAGGGGATGAGAGCCTTACCCATCCTCCAACAGAAACAGGGTGTCCCCTTTTCGTACGCGGTCGGCCACCCGGATACCCACCTGCTGACCAGCGTGGGCCTGGGTGATGAACTGATGGTTGTGCTGCATTGAGGTGACCCGTTGTTGCAGGTCGGTGGTGGCTCCAAAAAAGTGAACCCACGAGTCGAGGGACAGGGTGTCGGTCAGTTCCACGCCGGCTACACCCAGATTGGTCCAATAGTGAATGACGGTGCCAATGGCTCGCGGCTGTGACATCTGCGCCTCCTTTCGCTGCCTGACGGGCAGACTCGAGCGCCGCCGATGGCCTTGTGGGTTACGACCATTATACGCCAAACCGGCTCCCGGCGCAAGGGGGATTTTTCAAAAGTCGGGGGTGCGTGCATTCACGCTCGCTGCTCCCGGGGATGGGGCAGCGAGCGCAGAGTTTCAAGAATCAGGAATGAGGCACTCGTAAGATTTGGAGAGTTCCCTGCGCCTCTCGGGTGGTGAGCGGCGATTCCTCTTTACGGGCGGGCGTGGTTCGCTGACGACGCACCCCCGCCCGTACGATACCACTATTGTTCCTCAGGATCCAAGAGCACGGCCAACCCAATCGCCCCTACGTCGGCGAAAAGCATTGGCGCGACGGGCGGGGCGCCGCGGATGAGGCGTTCGCTGGCAAGGACCGTGCCGCGCACAAGGTCGCTTTCCAGGTGCAGGACCGAGCCAACCAGGCCGGTGACCACCAGTAGGACCATAGCCAGGGCATAGGTCGTCAAGTCGGCCTGCGATGGGCGCTCGATCAGTCCCAGTGCCAGGGCCACGCCGGTGCCAAAGGCGCCGGTGACGACCGGCACCCAGAGCCAGGGATTGCTGAAATCAGTGCGGGTGTGGTCCAGCGTGCCGCTGATCGTCGTCGCCAACACGCCCACGCACACGAGAAAAAAGTAGGCCCGCGTCTTGCTGTAGGGCAGCGTCAGGCGGCGGCCGCCGGGCAGCAGCAGGGTGCCGCTGTCGGACGGATCCTCGCGCCACAAGGCGCTGATGCCGATGACGCCGACCAACGACATAAAGAGCGGGCCCAGGACAGGAGGCGCCCAGACCACGAGGGGCAGCGACACCTGCTGCCCCGATGGAGCGGTGGGCAGCAGGGCACGCATCCAATGAAAGTAGGCACCCAGCAGGCCGACGACGATGAATGCCAGCAGAACCACGATACCGACGATCGCCGCCCGGTCGCGGTGTCGCAGGGCAATCCATCCTGCCACGAGCAGGGTGATGCCAGCCACGGGCCCAAAGACGATGGGGATCCACTCGTTGGGCCGGACCGTGCCGCTGATGCTGTGCGCCAGGAAATACTCCATGCCCATAAAGAGCCCGTTCACAGCAGCCAGGAGCAGCATCGCCTGGTCCCGTGAGAACGGCAGGCGCCCACCATAGAGGCGCCGCAGGGGCGGAAAAATGGTCGCAAGGGGATACATATTACTGCCCTGACCCTTCCATCTCTTCAGCGGCCAACTCCTCCAGCTCGACCAGATCGCTCAACATCTCGTAGGCCCCGTGCCACTGGGTATAGTCCGGCCCTTGCATCCACGCGCCGAACTTGGCGGTGCGCCCCCAATGGTGCCACAGCTCGAAATAGGTGAAATCGACCGGCTGATCGAACGGCGCGTCGGTCAACAGACCCTGCTCGTCAAGTTGCCCGAGGATGTCGTTGCCCTGCTCTACCCAGATGTTGATGGCCTCGACCAGGGCGTCGGCGTCGGTGTACAGCGCGGCAATAAACTGATCGTTGTGGCAGTCGCGGCACACGTTCTGCATGCGCTCCCGGTTGTCCTCCCAGGAGGGCCGCAGCTTGCTGACGGGCGAAAAGAGGTACCAACTCAGCCGCTCACCCACGTCGTGGGTGGTAGCGGTGCCGCCGAATCCGCTGATGTGGCAGATGGCACAGGTGGCAGCGGGCATTTCCTGGGATGTGAGTGTGCCGGCCTCTGCATGCCAGTTCCAGCGGTCGCCCCCGGTGGCATAGGCGATGCCGTGGGGCGATTCCTGATAGATCTCCCATTGGGGATGGTCGGGGCCGATATGGCAAGCGTTGCACGTCTCGGGCTTGCGCACCTGCTCCAGGCTGAACTCGTGGCGCAGGTGGCACTTTTGGCATTGGCCCACCGAGCCATCGGCCCTTGGCTTGCCGACGTTGTGGCACGCCTCACAGGCAAAACGGGTGACGGCTGGGCCCTCGAGATGGTACAGCGCGTTGCGCGCCTGGTCCGGCCCCTCGGCGGCCTCGGGTATCGACTCGTACAGGGTCTTGAGCGAGCCGCTCAGCGCCTCCACGCCCACCATGGCAACGTAGGAGGGCAAGCCGTGGCGGCTCTGGTTGAACTGGGCCACCTCCTGACCATGGCACTCCTCACACTTGGCAGGGGTGGGGCTGGCCAAGACGTACGTGCCCTCGTGCTCCACGGCACCGGCATAGTCAGCAGGGACGACGTGGCAGTCGTTGCAGGTGACATCAGCGGCGGCCATGGCGCTGTGGCTGTACTGGTCCACGATGCCGGGCGAGGTGTCGCGGTGGCAGACCACACACTCGTCTTTGCTGTTGGCCAGCGCGTCGATACGCTCGCCCCCCGCAACAAGCATACCCGTCTGTGACTGCACGATGGCAGCGACCATTAGGGCGAGCCCAACGACGATGGCTACAGCAACCAGGCCAGCGACCAAGACCCGGGCGGCTAGCAGCCAACCCCGAGGGGCGTCCGATTTCTGAGGATCGGTCATGGTGTGCTCCTTTCACCTTTGAAGAGCTGTGAGTATTGGGGCCGGTATCCGGCGTTTTTGCCCATTTCTCTGGCAGGCGATAAACAACGGGCTCGAAGAGGGTGTCCCCGTTGTTTATGGGATATCCGCGCCAGAGTATACACCTTTTATACCAGAGAATGGCCAATCGCGCAAATCAGGGATTGAAAGGCTTGGGCATGCCAAACGTACAGGCGCGTCGATGAGCACGTGGGGATCGCCGTCCGGTCTCCCCGTCGATTTCGCCGGGGGTGCAAGCGGTGGTATACTGGGACGAACGCCGCTCGGGAAACCGGCGGGATCTTGCAGCCGATCAAGGGGAAAGGAACCCTCATGGATATCCAGGCAATCGCCCAACAGATTACCCAAAACGTGGCCCAGGTCATCGTCGGCAAGGAGCAAGCCATCGAGCTGTGCATGGTGGCCCTCTTGTGCGAGGGGCACGTCCTGCTGGAGGATGTGCCGGGCATCGGCAAGACGACGCTGGCCAAGTCCATCGCCCGCAGCCTGGGTTGCACCTTCAAGCGCATCCAGTTCACGCCCGACCTGCTGCCCGGCGACGTGACCGGCATCTATTACTTTAACCAGAGATCCCAAGAGTTCGAGTTCCGAGCCGGCCCCATCCTGTCGCAGATCGTACTGGCCGACGAGATCAACCGGGCCACGCCCCGCACTCAGAGCGCCCTATTGGAAGCCATGCAAGAGCGCCAGGTGACGGTCGACGTGGAAACCCTCCCCCTGCCCCGGCCCTTTATGGTCCTTGCCACTCAGAACCCCATCGAGCTGGAGGGCACCTTCCCTTTACCCGAGGCACAGGTGGATCGCTTCCTGCTCAAGATCGCCCTGGGCTACCCCACCGAGGCCGATGAGAATACGCTCCTAATCCGCTACGAGCGGTCGGATCCCCTGGAGACGTTGGAGCCGGTCATCGAGCCCGATGTGCTGCTGGCTATGCAGGAGGAGGTCAAGACGGTGCTCGTCGAGGAATCGGTGCGCGAGTATCTGGTCCGCGTGGTGAGGGCCACCCGCGAGCACGACGCCGTGGAATTGGGCGTCAGTCCCCGCGGCACGCTGGCCCTGTACCGCACGTCCCAGGCCCTGGCAGCCCTCCGCGGGCGCCGCTTTGTCATTCCCGACGACGTCAAGCACCTGGCCCCGGCAGTGCTGACCCACCGGATCATGATCAGCCCCCAAACCCGGCTGCGGGGACGCAGTCCCGAAGAGGTGGTCGTGGAGATTGTCAACACGGTACCGGTTCCGGTCGAGGAGTAATCCCGCCTGCTGGAGCAAGGGCTGTTGCCGGGTCGCCCATTCAATCTGATTTGATGCTCGCCGCTGCATTGAGAATTGATGAATCGTAGGGGCGTGGCAGGTGTGGCACGTTGTACGGGCGGGTTTGAAACCCGCCCGTACGGTTGGGTGAAAATCATGCAGGATCGCCAGATCCTGTGCAACTGGCGGCGGGTAAGATTCTCCCGCCAGTACATTGGGAATTGCGGACCGGCTTATTCCCACGCCTGCAAAAAGAGCAGGGTTTTCTCCAACACATGGTCTTGGGTCAATCCATCGGTAGGCAAATAGAAATCGCAGTGCTCGCGCGCGTGGCTCAGTCGCTCGTGTTGCAGGTCCAGGTAGGCCTGGTCCCACCCGCTGCCCGTCCGACCCCGCTGCCGTGACGTCTCCAGGGTGACATCCAGGTAGATCAGCACATCGGGAGGGTTGAGGCGCTGCCACATGTCCGGCACATAGGAATGATCCTGGGCCGATGAGCTGGCATCGTATCCCCGTTCCCGGAGCCCTCGGGCCAGGACGCTTTTCCCCGACGCGCAAGGCCCCACGACTTTGACGCGCATCGCTTCCCTCGCGGAATGGCTCAGCCCATGTCAAATGGGAAAACGCACCGACATGCGCCGCACATTGTCGGCAGGCTCGCAGTCGATAACCGACACGACCAACACACTGATATCGTCGTCGGGACGACCCCGGTCCAGCTCCAGGGCCTGAGCCAACAACCCATCGGCCAGAGAGCGGGCGCACGAGGCTCCGGGGCAGACGTCCGCATGGGCGCGGACAAACTCGGGGGCATCTAACCGCTGCCCGTACCGCTCGCCGGCGTACAGCACGCCGTCGGTAAAGACGACGACGTGCAAATTGGGCGTGATGGGCAACTCGGTGATGACCGGACGGATCCGGCTGTGGATGCCGATGGCCTCACTGGGCTCATCCAACAGGGTGAGTTCCTGTGTGTTGCCGTCCAGGATAAGGACCGGGCAGTGGCTGTTGCGCGAAACAACGATGGTTTGGGTGACCAGATCCACCGAGACGATGTTGAGGGTGGCCGACACCTGACCGGAGCGCATGGTGCGAAGGTAGTCGTGGGCCGCCCGGGCAGCCGCCCCATCGCGCACCCCGTCGGCCAAAAGCGAGATCGCCTTGCGCGCCACAATGTTGCTGATGGCCTTGGCCGACTTGCCGCTGCGTTGCCCGTCCACCAGGATCAACGACAGGCCCCCATGGGGCCGCTCGATCTGTTCGAAGGAATCGCCGCTCTCGGCTACGGCGTATTTGCTCACTTTTGCGACGGCCACCTGAAGTTCCAGGCCTCGGGTTACGACCACAGCCACGTGCCCACTCCTGACTATGCCAATGGACGGCATGTTCCTACTCGAACTCGCTGGCAGGGCGCCCGCCGGAGGCGGCGGATGGATCGACAACCGCCCTGCCCACCCCCGCATTATACTCGAAAACCATCCGGGGACCAAAAACCAACCCCAGATGGCCATGCCCCTCCTGGACCCTGCGAGACAATCGGGTGGGCGCCTCCAAGCCCAAAAACCCTGACACCCTTATTCAGGAAGCGGTGGTTTTGCCGGTTTTCCCGGCTTGGTGTATAATCGCCAGTGACCGAACAGAATTGGGCCCTGGTACTCTGCCAACCCTACGAGGAGTGTTTATTATGGACGTATTGCTGCTAAA
>CAZNQW010000242.1:0-5819 GCA_964575225.1 uncultured Anaerolineaceae bacterium
AGATAATGAGCGGTGACTGGAGTTCAGACGTGTGCTCTTCCGATCTGGAAAAGGGCGGACGCAAGATCACCTTTATCGACACACCGGGCCACGAAGCCTTTACGGCCATGCGGGCCCGCGGCGCCCAGGTCACCGACCTGGCGGTGTTGGTGGTGGCAGCCGACGATGGGGTCATGCCCCAGACGCGCGAGGCCATTGACCATGCCCGCGCCGCCGGCGTGCCCATCCTGGTGGCCATGAACAAAATGGACCGTCCCTCGGCGCGACCCGAACGGGTCAAGCAGCAACTGGCCGATCTCGACCTGACTGTGGAGGATTGGGGTGGTGAGGTCATCTGCGTGCCGGTTTCGGCCAAGGAAAAGACGGGCATCGATGATCTCTTGGAAAACATCCTGCTGGTGACCGAAATCGCCGACCTCAAGAGCAACCCCAACCGGCCCGCCGTGGGCACGGTCATCGAGGGCCAAATGGACCGAAAACGCGGCGCCGCGGCCACCCTGCTGGTGCAGGGCGGCACGCTGCGCGTGGGCGATGCCCTGGTGGTGGGTGAAAGCTCGGGCCGCGTCCGCGCCATGTTGAACGAGCGGGGCGAGACCATGACCGAAGCACCCCCGTCGACGCCGGTGTTGGTGATGGGCTTGTCGGATGTGCCCGCAGCCGGCGACGTCTTTCGGGTGGTGGAAAGCGAGCGTGAGGCGCGGGCCATCGCCGAGGATCGGGCCCAAAGGAGCCGCGTGCAAGAGCGACAACCGGCACGGCCCAAAGCCTCCAGCCTGCAAGAGTTGTTCGATCAGTTCCAGGCGGGTGAGGTGGCCGAGCTGAACCTGATCCTCAAGGCCGACGTGCAGGGCTCGGTGGAGCCGATTGTCAACTCGATCGAGCGGCTGAGCACCGACGACATGAAGGTCCAATTCTTGCATCAGGGCACAGGGACCGTCTCAGAATCGGATGTGATGCTGGCTTCGGCCTCCAAGGCCGCCATCATCGCCTTCCGCGTGGACGTCGACGAGGCGGCCCGGCGGCTGGCCAGTCACGATGGGGTCGATATCCGGCGCTACGATATCATCTACAATGCGATCGACGACGTGGACAAGGCCCTCAAGGGCATGCTGGAACCGGTGTACGAAAAGGTCGTGATGGGCCACGCCCAGGTCCGTGCCGTGTTCGACATCAAGCGCCTCGGCAAGATCGCCGGCTGCCATGTGACCGACGGTGTGGTGACGCGAAATGCGTCGGCGCGGGTGTTGCGCGGTGGAAACGAGATTTTCGACGCGCGCCTGGACTCGCTCAAACGCTTCCAGGAGGATGCTAGCGAGGTCCGTGCCGGGTTCGAGTGCGGCGTGAGCCTGGTGGGCTTTGACGAATTCGCCGAGGGCGACGTCCTCGAGTTCTACCGAGAGCAGCAGGTGGGGTAAGTGCCCGGCGGGCGCTGCCCTGCCTTTTGAAGGAAGAGAGGACTGTATGCCAACTCGTCGACAACGCCGTGTGGCCGAACTGATCCATCGGGAGCTGAGCCTGCTCCTGCTGCGCGAGGTACGCGATCCGCGCCTGTCGGACGTGACCCTGACCGAGGTCCGGATCACGCCCGACTTGCTGATTGCCCACATCTACTACACGGTCATGGGCGATGCCGCGGCCAAAAGTGAAGCGGCGGCCGGGTTGCAGAGTGCGTTGGGGTTCTTGCGGACCCAGGTGGCCGAGCGGGTTCAAATGCGCTTGGCCCCCGAGCTGATCTTTGAACCGGATACCAGCGCCGAATACGCGCAGCGAATCGAGGAGCTGCTCCAACAGATCTCGACGGACAGCCCAGCGCCCGATGAGCAGGGGGACGATGAAGAACTCGAGCTGTGAGCGCGCCATTGGCGAGCGTATCGGGGCCGCGGTACGGATCCTGGTCATCAGCCACGTGGGCCCCGATGGCGACGCTGTTGGCTCGCTGTTGGGTCTGGGCGAGCTGTTGCGCGCCCAGGGCAAATCGGTGACCCTGGCCCTCCAGGACGGCGTCCCCGAGGTGTACACCTGGCTGCCGGGGGTCGACCAGATTGTGCGCCAACCCGAAGGGACCTACGACCTGGTGGTGAGCGTCGATTGCAGCGACCCTTCCCGCCTGGGCCGGATCTATCAGGGCGATCTGACGGCCCTGCCCCTGATCAACATCGACCACCACGTGACCAACACCGAGTTCGGCACCCTCAACTGGGTCGACCCGGCTAGCGTGGCGACGACCCAGATGGTGTTCACCCTGGCCCGGGCGCTGGACTGGGAGGTGACCCAGCCTGTGGCCGAGTGCCTGTTGACCGGCCTGGTGACCGATACCCGCTCGTTCCGCACCTCCAACGTGGACGGCGCGGCGCTGCAAGTGGCCCTGGACCTGGTGCAGGCCGGGGCGTCGTTGAGCCAGATCGCCCGCCGCTCGTTGGAACAGCGGCCTTGGCCGTCGGTGCAGTTGTGGGCCCAGGCCGTGGCCGAGGCCCAGTTGCAGGATGGCGTGCTGTGGACGGCGGTGAACCGCGAGATGCAGCATCGTTGGGACGCGCAAAACGACGGGTTCTCGGGGCTGGCCAATTTCCTTTCGGGCGTGCGCGAAGCGGACGTGGTGGTGGTCTTTACCGAGCAGTCCGACAACACGGTCGACGTGGGCATGCGGGCCGTGCCCGGCATTGATGTGTCGGAGGTGGCCCTGAAGCTGGGCGGCGGGGGGCATCCCCAGGCCTCGGGCTGCACCCTTACGGGCAGTCTGGCCGAGGTACAAGACCAAGTCCTGGCCGAGGTGACTGCGAGTTTGAAGGAGCAACGAGCGAGGGAGCTGTGACCACGCCACAGCCGAGCCTGGGGAGGGGACACGGCAATGCCTGAATGCGCCGAATGCCCCAAGGGGGAGACTCACCACGCATCCCGGTGGCGGGCGCCCCAACGCAAAACCCCACTGTCGGGCATCCTGAACGTGGACAAGCCGTCGGGCATGACCTCCCACGACGTCATCCAGGCCCTGCGGCGCGTGGTGGGGCAGCGCAAGATCGGCCATGCCGGCACCCTGGACCCCATGGCCACCGGTGTGCTGCTGGTGTGCCTGGGCGACGCCACCCGGGTGTCGGAATACCTGATGGCCGGTCGCAAGCGCTACCGGGCCACCGTCGTGTTGGGCGCGTCCACCGACACCTACGACGCCGAAGGCCAGGTGGTAGATTTGGGCGGCAAGAACGATTGGAGCCAGGCCGAGATCGAGGCCGCGCTGGCCCCGTTCGTGGGCCGCATCGACCAGGTGCCCCCCCTCTACTCGGCCCTCAAACGGAATGGCCAACCCCTCCACAAACTGGCCCGGCAGGGCAAGACCATCGAACTCGAGCCCCGGCCTGTGGAAATCGACGAGATTTCCATCCTGGATTGGACCCCGCCCGCCCTCGTCCTTGAGGTCACCTGCTCGCCCGGAACCTATATTCGTTCCCTGGCCCACGACCTGGGCCAGGCCTTGGGCTGCGGCGGCTATTTGGGCAACCTGGTGCGGCTAAGCAGCGGGCGATTCCGCCTGGCAGAGGCAGCCAGCCTGGAGCGCCTGGAAGAGGCCTTTGAGCACGGCGAGGGAGAGCGCTACCTGTTGCCCCTGGACGAGGCGCTGTTGGATTGGCCGGCGGTGGTGGTCGGCGCCGAGGATGCCCAGCGCATCCTGCACGGACAGGCCGTCGCTGCCCATCCGGCGGCCCCGATCGACGAACCGGAGGCGGCAGCCGGTGGCGAGCGGTGGGCCCGCGTCTATAGCCTGGAGGGCGACTTTTTGGCCATTGCCACCTACGACGTCCCGACGCAAGAGTGGCGGCCCAAAAAGGTGTTTTCCGGCTGACGGCCTTGCCATGCCCGGATTTCGGGCGACGCATGCGTCGCCCCTACAAAAATCCTGTCATGCTCGCGAACGCGCCTGCGTACTCGTGGGCAGAATCCATGGGCCCCCTGCTTATGCGCGAGAGTACTCGCGGCGGGGGCGACGGACCATACGGGGGCGAATCGTACGCTGTCATGCCCGCCTCTATCGTCATTCCCGCGCAAGCGGGAATCCATTCGACGTCGTAGGTAAATGGGCCCCCGCGTTCGCGGGGGCGACGACCTGGCAGGGCCCGGATTTCGGGCGACGCATGCGTCGCCCCTACAGAAATCCTGTCATGCCCGCGAACGCGCCTGCGTACACACAGGCAGCATCCATGGGCCCCCTCTCATGCGCGAGAGTACTCGTGGCGGGGGCGACGGGATGGACGGGACAGGGACGACGACCGGGACGGCGATCAGAACAAAACGGTATCGAGAGCATAACGGACGAGCGACGAAATGAGAGTATTGGACGATTTGGAAAAGGCCGATCTGCTCCAGGATACGGTCTTGACCATTGGAGCCTTTGACGGCATCCACCGCGGGCACCAGACCCTCATCCACACTATTGTGGAACGGGCGCGGGCCACCCAACGCCTGGCGGGCCTGATCACCTTTCACCCCCATCCGGTGGCGGTGCTGGCCCCCGAGCGCGCGCCGAGTTACCTGACCACCCCCGGCGAAAAGGTGGCCCTGCTGGAGGGCTTGGGGCTCGATCTGGTGGCCCTGCTGCCCTTCAGCCCCGAGATGGCAGCCCTTTCGGCCCGCAGCTTTATGGAGAGGATGTCGCGCTCCCTGCAGATGCGCGAGCTGTGGGTGGGCGCCGATTTTGCCCTGGGGCGCAACCGCGAGGGCGACGTGGCCACCCTGCGCGGCCTGGGTCAGGAGCTGGGCTACGAGCTGCACGTGGTCGAGCCTGTGGTCCTGGACGAGGGAGTGATTTCCAGCAGCCGCATCCGCTCGCTGGTCCGCGACGGCCACGTGAAAAAGGCGGCTCGGCTCCTGGGCCGCTACCACAGCCTCTCGGGCGAGGTGGTGTCGGGCGCCCGCCGCGGGCGCGACATGGGCTTTCCCACGGCCAATTTGGAGGTACGCCCCGAGCGCGCCGTGCCGGCCAATGGCGTCTATGCCGTCTATGCCGTGTTGGGCACGGAGCGCTACCCGGGCGTGGCCAACGTGGGGGTCCGGCCCAGCTTTGACAACGGCGCGCTGACCATCGAGACTCACATTTTCGATTTTGCCCAGGATATTTACGGCTGCGATCTGGTGGTCGAGTTCGTGGCCCGCCTGCGCGACGAGCGCCGCTTTGCCAGCGCCGACGATCTGATCGCCCAGATCGAGCGCGATAGCCAGGCGGCGCGAGAGATCCTGGGCACGGGCCCCGCCGGGCAGGAGCTGCCCTGCTCCTATCGCTTCCGGGAAGTGGACCACACCGCCGACCGGGCCTTGCATGTGTGGGGCCGACGGCTGCCCGATCTGTATGCCGGGGCGGCCCGGGGCATGTACGGCCTGATGGCCGACTTGGATGGGGTCGTGGCGACCGATTGGGTCGACCTCCAGGTGCAGGGCGCGGACGCCGAGGCGCTTCTGGTGGACTGGCTCAATGAGCTGCTGTATCGGACCGAGGCCGACGGCCTGCTTTTTTCCCAATGCCAGATCCTATCCCTGACCGACACCGAGCTGGTGGCCCGGGTGGGCGGCGTCGATGCGCCGGTGACCGGCGCTCACATCAAGGCCGCGACCTACCACGATCTGGCCCTGGTCCAGGAGGATGGGGGCTGGTCGACGGTTATCACCTTTGACGTGTGAGTCGGGGCAGGCCCCGCCCATATTGCGCCGCGCCCCGTCCTCGGGGCGCGGAAAGGCCGCCCCCGAGACGGGGGCGGCGAGCAATGCGGGGTGATTCGTACATCGTCATGCCCGCCGCGAGTACCCTCGCGCATAAGCGGGCCTCCATGGGC